>JBDRBC010000641.1:0-11380 GCA_043823125.1 bacterium
GCGGCGATGTCATCGCTGCCAAGTCCCTCGGCTTCAGTGATTCGCGGCTCCTGCAGGTTCGGCTGAGTGCGAACTACCGCTGGCTCGGCCGACCGCTTTCCGACATCGGCTTCCCGCGCACGGCGCTGGTGGCGGCCCTGCTCAAGAGCGACCGGGTGGTGACACCGCGCGGCGATACGGTGCTGGAGGCGGGCGACGAGGTCATCGTGTTCGCCCTGCCGGCGGGCGTGGCCCAGGTGGAGAACTTCTTCGCGGTGGAATAGGAGCGGACCATGAACCAACGCGCCGTATGCCGCGTGCTTGGTTTCCTTTACGTGGTGACCGGGGTCTGCCTGCTGCTGCCGGCAGGGGTGGCTCTCCTGTACGGGGAGTCGGACTGGCCGGCGTTCCTCGTCGCGGCGGCCCTGGGGGGCGTAATCGGCGGTCTGGCCATGCGGGTCGGTCGTGGGGCACCCGATCTTGGGATCCGCGAAGGGTTTGCGGTGGTCACCTTCGGCTGGCTGAGCATCGGCCTGCTGGGGGCGGTGCCGTTTCTGCTCAGCGGCCAGATTCCCGGTATCGCCGACGCGGTCTTCGAGTCCATCTCCGGCTTTACCACCACCGGAGCGTCCATCCTCACCGACATCGAGGGTCGCTCCCACGCCACGCTGTTCTGGCGCTCGCTCAGCCAGTGGCTGGGCGGTATGGGGATCGTGGTGCTCGCCCTGGCCATTCTACCGCTGCTCGGAGTGGGCGGGATGCAGCTCTACCGGGCGGAAGCACCGGGCCCGACACCCGATCGGTTGACCCCCCGGATCCGGGAGACCGCCAAGCGGTTGTGGGGGGTGTATGTCTTGCTGACCGGAGCGGAGACGATCCTGCTGATGCTGGCGGGCCTCGGTTTCTTCGACGCCATCTGCCACTCCCTGGCCACCATGGCCACCGGCGGTTTCTCTACCCGAAACGCCAGTGTCGGGGCGTACGGTTCGGCCGGTGTGGAGTGGGTCATCATCCTGTTCATGTTCCTGGCCGGCACCAACTTCACCCTGCACTACCTGGCGCTGCTCGGCAAACCGAAGTCTTACCTGCGGGACGAGGAATTCCGCTGGTACGTGTTGATCCTGGCCGGGGCCGGGTCGATCATCCTGACTCCGCTGCTCCTGGGACACTATTACCCACTGCTGGGTGATGCCGTTCGCCACACAGTTTTCCAGGTCATCTCCATCTGCTCCACCACCGGCTTCGGGACCGCCGATTACCTGCTGTGGCCGCCGGTGGCGGGAATGTTACTGGTCCTGTTGATGGCCATGGGCGGCTGCGCCGGCTCCACCGGGGGTGGGATCAAGGTCTTGCGGGCCATGTTGCTGGCCAAGAGCGCCCGGCTGGAACTGAAGAAGCTGGTGCATCCCCGTGGGGTGTATACCATGTGGTTCAACAATAAGTCGTTACCGCCGACTCTGGCCACCAATGTCCTCGGCTTTTTCCTGCTGTTCATGATGGTGTACCTGTTCGGCGTGTTGGTTCTGACTTTCGGCGGTCGGGACATGGTCACCGCCATCGGCGCCACGTCGGCCACACTCGGTAACATCGGACCGGGGCTGGGACTCGTGGGCCCCACCAGCAACTATGCCTTCCTGGCGGACTGGGAAAAGTGGTTGCTGATGGTGTTCATGCTGATCGGTCGTCTGGAGATCTATACCGTGCTGGTGCTGTTCCTGCCCGAGGCCTGGCGCAAGAGCTGAAGCGACAGGCCGACCCGATCCGGTAGCGACTCACCGGGAGCGAGAGGCGAATCATGACCAAGAACCACAATGGTGAAAACACGATCCCCGCCTGGGCCATCGATCCCGCCGAGGCGACGCGGCGAGCCGCAGACTTCATCGCCGCCACGGTCAGCGACGCGGGCAAGCAGAGTGTGGTGGTGGGACTGTCCGGCGGTATCGATTCGGCCGTCTCGGCGGCGCTGGCGAAACGGGGGCTCGGCGCCGACAACGTGCTCGGACTCTTTCTGCCGTACGCCACCAGCAATCCCGACTCGCTGGCGGATGCCCGGGCGGTGGCCGACAATCTCGGGATCCGGAGCGAACAGATCGAGATCACTCCTCTGGTGGAAGCGTGGTTCCAGCTCCAACCGCAGGCCGACACGCTGCGCCGCGGAAACGTCATGGCGCGCGCGCGGATGATCGTCCTGTACGACCTGTCCGCCCGGGACGACAGCCTGGTGCTGGGGACCGGCAATCGGAGCGAGTGGCTCCTGGGCTACACCACCCTGTACGGGGACAATGCCTGCGCGCTGAACCCCATCGGTGATCTGTACAAGACGGAGATTCGTCTGCTGGCGGCCCACCTCGAGCTGCCCGAAGTGCTGCTGCAGAAGGCGCCGAGTGCCGACCTGTGGAGTGGTCAGGCGGACGAGGACGAGCTGGGATTCACCTACGCCGAGGCGGATCGGTTGCTGCATCACCTGGTGGACGAAGGCCTGGGTGAGCGACAGCTCCACGCCCTCGGCTTCGAGTCACGGTTGATCGAGCGGGTCAGGAGTCGCTTGTTTAAGACGGCGTTCAAACGATCGCTGCCGCCGGTGGCCGCCTTCCCTGGTCGGCCGCATCCGGACCGGGTGTCGTCATGAATGTCCCGCCCGATTCCGAGACGATTTCAGTGACACTTCCGGAGGTTGAGTTTCCGCCAGGTCTGTGTCAGTTTGTGGCAACGCCAATCGGGAATCTCGGGGACATGACCTTGCGTGGCCTGGCGGTGCTGGCGACGGCCGATGTGGTGTATGCCGAGGACACGCGCAAGACCGGGCGTCTGTGTGCGCACTACGGTTTCAAGGCCAGGCTGGCCAGCTATCATGACCACAACAAGGCTCGTCAGGTTCCACGGATCGTTTCCCGGCTCCAGGCGGGTGAGCGGGTGGCGGTGGTCAGCGACGCCGGGACGCCGGCCGTGTCGGATCCCGGGTACAGCCTGATCCGAGCGTTACAGGATAACGATTTGCCGTGGACGGTGGTGCCCGGACCTTCGAGTCTGCTGGCGGCGCTGCTCCTGTCGGGATTCCCCACCGATCGGTTCAGTTTCCTGGGATATGCGCCCCGGAAAGCGGGACCGCGGCGACGGTTTCTCGAGTCTGCGATACAGCAGCGCGGGAGTGTGATCGTCCTGGAATCGTGCCATCGGATCCGAAAAACCCTGGAGCAACTCGCGGAGATAAAACCCGTACAGAGGGTGGCGCTGGTGCGGGAAATCACCAAGATCCACGAGGAGACACTCCGGGGGACAGCGGCCGAACTGCTGGTGCAGATGACCGGCCCGCGTTTGAAGGGAGAACTGGTTCTGGTGCTCGCTGGGGAGCAGGATTAAGTGATGGTGGAGTGACAATCGCGCAGGCGAGTCGAGTTCGGGAATTCCGGGCTTCAACTTACATTTTTTCGACCGGGTGCCGAAAATAAACCAAGGGAGTTCGTTGGGTGCTGTACGGCGCCGACGGCCTCGAGCTGGTGGAGAGAGAAATGAACAAGGAAAAACTCAAGCAAGCGTTTCGGGATCGGTTACGACCCATCGTATTGAGTCTGGATCGGGCCGGATTCACCCCCCTGTCGATCTCGGTGATCGGACTGGTCATCTGCCTGTTCTCCGGTCTCATCGTGGCCGAAGGCTACCTGTTCCTGGGGGCCCTCGTGTTCTTGCTCGGGTCGGTGTTCGACCTGCTCGACGGCGACCTCGCCCGGTTGCAGAAAAAAGTCTCCCGTCGGGGCGCCTTCCTCGATTCCTGTTTCGATCGCCTGGGTGAAGCCGGCCTGTTCGCCGGCCTGACCTGGTACTACATGGAAGTCTTGTTTCCGGCTCGACCGTGGGCGGTGTTGTTCATCTTCGCCACCCTGGTGGGATCGTTGACCACGAGTTACGTGCGGGCCCGGGCGGAAGGGGTCGGCACCACCTGTTACGTCGGCCTGATGCAGCGTCCCGAGCGGATCGCGCTGCTGGGACTCGGGATGTTGCTCGGATCGTGGATCCTGGAGATCGTCCTGGCCTTTCTCGCCGTGGTGACCCTGGCCACCACCGTGCAGCGGCTCCTGCACGTGGCTCGCAAGCTGCCCGGCGCTGACGACAGCAGTGCGGTAGCGGCGAGCAGTGGCGCCGCCGCAGCCGAAACCGGCGGGACTCCACTCACGGAACCATTCGTCCCCGCCCAGCCGTCGCCGGCGGATCCGGATGAGGGGGCAACGCCGTGAACGACCGGGCGGCGAGTGATCATGCCACCACCGGATTGCTGATCACCTTCGAAGGACCCGAGGGCAGCGGCAAGACCACCCTGATCAACAATCTCACCCAGCATTTGCTCGCCAAGGGCTGCGAGCCGCTGGTGCTGCGGGAACCGGGCGGCACGGAAATCGGCGAGAGTATCCGCCAGGTGCTGCTCGATCCCGAGTCGAGCCGCATGTGCGCCGAGACCGAACTGCTGCTCATGGTGGCCAGTCGCGCCCAGCTCGTGCGAGAAAAGATTCGCCCGGCTTTGGAGGCCGGCATGGTGGTGCTGAGCGACCGGTTCGCCGACGCCTCGGTGGCTTATCAGGGGAGTGGCCGCGAACTGGGTGCTCAGGTGGTCAATCGCTGCAACGAACTTGCTCTGGCGGGGCTTCAGCCTGACCTGACGTTCCTCTGCCTGCTGCCACCCGAAGAAGGACGATCCCGGCTCGCCAATCGGGACACCGACCGGTTGGATCGCGAGGCCATGGCGTTTCACCGCCGGGTGTATGAAGGGTATCAAGCCATGGCGGCCTCGGACGAACCTCGTTTTTATGTCATTGACGCCACGGCCAGCCCGGAAGAAATGCTGACCCGGGTGATCGAACGTCTCAAACGCTTGGAACACGGACTACTCAAGTATCTTTAAGGTGCACTTGTCACTGGCAGTCGGCCCGTGACGCCACGCTGGCAACAAAGGACTGAGAACATGAAAGCAACTCAGGCTTATCACCGGAGAGTCAATCACCGGACCGCCCTCTGGCTCTTTTTACTTCTTGGCTTGCTGGTCCTGTCGATGGTTCCGGCCGCCGCTCTGGGACAGAAAACCATCGGTTCCGGTGAGGATGGCGAGGAGAACCGAGTATCGCGCCACCAGCGGTTACTGGAGAGCTTGAAGGTGCTCGGAGCCGTCTACGAGCGGATCGTGTACAACTACGTGGATGAGATCGATCCCGAGACCGTGCTAGAGGCGGGCATCGCCGGGATGCTGGAAGAACTCGACGAACATTCCCAGTATCTGCCGCCACAGGTTTACGAGGATCTGATGCTGTCCACCGAGGGTGAATTCGGTGGCCTCGGCATCTCCATCAACATCCGGGATCACTATCCCACCGTGGTCTCGCCCATCGAGGGCACACCGGCGTATTACATGGGCATCCAGGGCGGCGATCAGATCGTGACCATCGAGGGGGAGTCGACCTACGACTTCACCAGCCAGGACGCCGTGGAGTTGTTACGTGGCCCGCCGGGCACCAAGGTGACCATCGAGATCGCCCGGGAAGGCGTGGACAAGCCGATGCCGTTCACCATCACCCGCGACATCATCAAGGTGGAAAGCGTCCCCTACGCCTTCATGATCGATGATATCGGGTACATCCGGGTGCAGCGGTTCTCCCGCACTACCGCCGACGAGCTGGAAGCGAAGCTGAACGAACTCTCGGAGCGGAATCCACGCGGCCTCATTCTCGACCTCCGCTTCAATCCGGGCGGCCTGCTGGATGCCGCCAAGGAAGTGTCGGAGCTGTTCCTCGAAAAGAACAAGCTGCTGGTGTTCACCAAGGGGCGGTTGCAGTCACAGAACGCTTCGTTCTACAGCGAGCCGTCTGGCCAGGTCTACAACCAGGTGCCGATGGTGGTGCTGGTCAACGGATCCTCCGCCTCGGCCAGCGAGATCGTCGCGGCCGCGCTGCAGGACCACGACTCGGCCCTGGTGGTGGGCAAGACCACCTTCGGCAAGGGCTCGGTGCAGACCGTGTACCGGCTCTCCGAGAATCAGGCCCTCAAGCTCACCACGGCGCGGTATTACACTCCGTCGGGACGGTCGATCCACAAGGATCGACTGACGAACGAGGAGACCGGCGAGGAAGTTGCGGTGGATGACGGCGCCGATGATCCCGACACCGAACTGGAGCCTGCCGACACGGAAATGCCGCGTTTCAAGAAGGAGACGTTCCGCACGGATCAGGGGCGGGTCATCTACGGTGGCGGCGGGATCACGCCTGACATCGAGATCGATCAGGCCTTGCTCGAGGACTTCGAAGTGGCTCTCGAACGCGACGGCGCCCTGTTCAGCTATGCCAGTTATTATGCGGCCCGTCACGAGGTGCCCGCGGACTTCGTGGCGGACGACGTGGTGATGGCGGATTTTCAGCAGTACCTGAGCGAACGGGAGAACATTGAAGAATACCTGGGTGTGTTCGATCTGAGTCTGTCCGATTCCCTGTATCAGGCCAACACCGATTATATCCGCTGGGGCATCCGGCGCGAATTGATGCGACGCCAGCAAGGGCCCCAGGCGGCATACGAGGTGGCCATCGAGGCCGACAAGCAGCTTCACGAGGCGCTGGCCCTGTTCGATCGGGCCACCAGCCTCGAGGATCTGTTGCAACTGGCGGCGGAGTGGAACGAAGAGCAGTTGCAACAGGCCGTACTGGAAGCGGAACCGGAGGAGGCCGCCGTCGGCAATTGAGACGGCGCGGCAATTCGATCTTTCTCGAGGCGGCTCTGGTAAGGGCCGCCTCGTCCCGTGCCGGGTTCCAGGAGCCGACCGGCGCTGTCCGTCATTCTTTGCCCTACGGATTCCACCAGTATTGTGATAGACTAACCAGGTGGGATACGACAGCTTGCTCGCCGCACCCCGATGCCACCGCGACCGATTCTCGTCCCTGACGATTGAACCATAGACGATCCAGACATAATTCCCGGGCACTGGTGTACGGGCGCTGTTGTTTGTACCCAGGGGGTCGCTATCTCCGGGACGAAACGGCAGTATCGTTTCCCGCTGGAGACTCCGGGTCTGGAGCCAGTTCCCGGCGGCTGGAAGGGAGGATCCCATGAAAGAAGAAATGGCCATGTCGAGTCCCGAGCAGTTGCTCATCAACCTCATCGATCGTAATCAGGAAGAACTGACCCGGAACTGGTTACGTATCGTCAGGAATCACCAGATCACCCGCAGTTACGGCGCCTTCGACGAGGAGGAGCTGTATAAACGAGCCCACCGGATCTACGGCCAGCTCAGCCGCAGTATCGCCAAGCAGTTCACCAAGGGGGATATCGCCAGCTACTACACCGCCATGGGGGCGCAGCGGCGCCGGGAAGGATTTCCGCTGGCCGAGGTGATCAGGGCGCTCGTGGTCAATCGGCGCGTGCTCTGGTTCATGGTGCAGTCCGAAGGGTTTCTCGATTCAGCCATGGATGCGGAACTCGCTCTGTTGCTCAACAATCGGGTCGTGCTGTTCTTCGATCGCGCTATCTATTACACCACAGTGGGTTACGAGAGAAAGTGACTCTTCTGTTTCCCCCCGCCCCTGCCGGGTTGCTCCCCGCCCTGATACCTCGGGATTTCCCGGGTCAAGCCCATCGGTACGATGCCGAAATAGTAGACAGTACCTAACTGATCCCGCTTGCGAGGGAATGGACTGATGGCTGACATCGTGGTGCGCCTCTCCTCGGATAAACTGATGGTCTACATGTCCGGTCCTCCCCTTCCGGAGGATTCCGAGCCGTTCTATACCGAACTGGATACCGCCCTGGAAGAACTGGGATTGCCAGCTCTGCCCGGGCGGGAGGAACTGGAGATCCGGGTCCACGACGCCGCCATCGACGACGTACCGTTCCTGGACGCCGTCATCTTGACGGGCCAACCGCCCGTGCCGTCAGTGGACGGCACGCTCGAGTGGACGCGAGATTTCTTCGCTTCCGGATTCAAGGTGGACGAGGACAAGGGCACCGTGGATTACCGGACCCGCCAGGAAGATCTGTCGGTCGAGGAGAAGGAGTTGCTCGTCAGGGTCTTCTCGCCGGTGGAGGGACAACCGGGCCAGGACCTGTTGGGCCAGACCATCAAGGTCGGCAAACCGAAAAAAGCGGGACTCCGCACCGGACCCAATATTCTGAAACAGACCAGTGACGACGGGGTGGATGACTATTTCGCCGCCATCAGCGGTCGGCTGCGCTGGGTGGACGGCACCCTCTCCGTGGATCCACTCTTCGTGGTGAATGGTGATGTCGGGCTGGAGACCGGGAACATCAAGCACCCCGGCATGATCGAGATCACCGGCGACGTTCGCGCCGGCGCCAGAGTGGAGGCGGAGGGCGACATCCTCGTCAAGGGTGTGGTGGAGCCGGCCGACATCGTGGCCGGCGGTAGCCTGCTGGTCAACGGTGGGATACTCGGTGACGAGGAGCATGGCATCGAGGTGGGCGGCGGCGTCCAGGCCAAGTACCTGATGGATGCCCGGGTGCGGGCGGTGGAGGATGTGGAGATCGCCAAGGAGATCACCAAGTCCTGGGTCAGGACCCTCGGCTCGGTGCGGGTCAAGAACGGTCGCATCGTCAGCAGCGATGTGATGGCCAGGGGCGACATCGAGGTCGGCCTGGCCGGCGGCGACGGTGCGGTGAGTACCGTGCTGACCAGCGGGGTCGATTATCGAATGGAGGAGGATCTCATCCGGAAGGAGCAAGAGGCCACGCAGCGGAAGGGCCAGATCAAACGGATCCAGAAGGCGGTGTTACGGGCCATGGAAACCGGAGGATCTCTCACCGACCGAGAACGGCGGGCCGCCTGCGAACTGCTGGAGGCGGGGGTCCAGATCAAGGCGGCACTCGATCAGCTCCGGATCCAGTGCCAGCATATCGTGGAACGGGTCGCTGGCGACAACTACCGATTCCAGCGCAGTTTCATCGAGGTGGGGAAACGGTGTTACCCCGACACCGAACTCCGCATCAGCAACCTCCGCAAACGAATCACTCGCCTCATCGAGATCGCCCGCCGGTTCGTCATCAGGGGCAACGAGATCGTCGTGTCCGGCATGGACGACTGAATCACATCCTCGCAAACGGACCCTCACCATGTTCAGTAGACCCAGCATTGCCCCGGGATTGATCCCGCCCGCTATTTTGATTATTCTGCAGTGAAGCTCGTGAACCTCCTGGCCGCCGCTGCAACCACCTCGCGACCCTGGCGGCGCCGTATCCCGAACCTGGAGCTGGAGGAGAGGCATGGCGAAGCAGACACGGCGGGAGTTCCTCAAACAGGCCGCGGCCATTACCGGTGCCGTGGCGCTCACCCCGAAGACAACCCTGGCGGCGGGCCAGGAACAGGCGGTCACCGGCGAAAGTGCCGGCCCGGCCGACATGGCCATCGCTCGCTGGGATACCGAGGCTGCACCGGAGGCATCGGTGGCGACCATCGCCACTCGCCTGACCGAACAGGCCCTGGACGCCATCGGCGGCATGGACCGGTTCGTGAGCAAGGGCAATGTGGTCTGGATCAAGGCCAACATGGCCTGGAATCGACCGCCAGAGCTGGCGGCCAACACCAATCCGGACGTGGTGGCCACCCTTACCAGGCTCTGTCTCGAAGCCGGCGCCAAGCAGGTCAAGGTGGGCGATCACACCTGCCATGACGCGAAGCTCTCCTACAAGACCACCGGCATCGCCGCCGCGGCCGAGGCTGCCGGCGCCGAGGTGGTCTATCTCGACGAGAACCGCTTCCGGGAACATGTCCTGGGCGGCAAGCGGTTGCAGAAATGGCCGCTCTACCCGGAGATCGTCGAGTCCGATCTGGTGATCAACGTACCCATCGTCAAGCATCACAGCTTGTCCCGGGTGTCGCTCTGCATGAAGAACTACATGGGAGTGATCGGCGGGCAGAACAGTTCCTGGCACCAGGCGTTGCCGGCCTGCCTCTGTGACATCACGGCCTTCATGCGGCCACGTCTCTGTATCCTGGATGCGGTGCGGATCCTCACCGCCCACGGACCGCAGGGCGGGAATCCCGCCGACGTCAAGCAGCTCAACACCGTGGCCGCCGGCACCGACATCGTGGCGCTGGACGCCCTGGGCGCGGAGCTGCTGGGACACCGCCCCGAGGATATCGCCACCGTCAAGGCCGGTTTCGAGGCCGGTCTCGGCCAGATCGATTATCGCCAGCTGGCCCTGCGTGAGCTGGCGGTATCGTGAGCCCGCGCCGCCGGGCCATCGGTATCGTCTGGATTCGCCGGTCTGTCCAGACTTTGGTGTTGTGCCTGTTCCTCTGGCTGTTGTTCGCCACCCGGGATCGGGGTGAAACGTCGCCTGGCGATTCGCTGCAGCTCTTCTTCGATCTCGATCCGCTGGTTCTGCTGGCCACCTGGCTGACCTGTCACAGTCTGGTCGGTTTGAGCCTGCTCGGCCTGATCACCGTGGCGGTGACCGTGCTGCTCGGCAGACTGTTCTGCGGCTGGTTCTGTCCCTTCGGGACCCTGCACAATATGGTGGCGAGCCTGCGCAAGAAGCTCCGCCGGGTGCGGCCGCGAACGGAAGGTTATTCGCCCTGGCAACGGGCCAAGTACTTCCTGCTGTTCGGTCTGGTGGTCATGGCGCTGTTCGGCGCCCACTGGATCGGGGTTTTCGATCCGTTCTCGCTGCTGTACCGCAGCTTGACCATCACCTTCCTGCCAGGCTTGCAGTTCATGGTGGAGGATGGCGCCACGGTGGTGTATCACGCGGATCCCCACCTGGGGCCGCTGCACCTGACCTCACTGACCGAGCCGATCTACCGGTTCTGTCGCGACCATATCTTCCTGACCGGGCGGCAGGCTTTCTCGGGAGCCAATCTGGTCCTGCTGATCTTTGTGGCCGCGCTGGCTCTCAACCTGTTTCGAGCTCGATTCTGGTGCCGTTATCTCTGCCCGCTGGGTGGATTGCTGGGACTGCTCGCCAAGCGGTCCCTGTTGCGGCTGAGTACGGCCGCGGGCGAGTGCAACGATTGCGGCTTGTGTACAGTGCGCTGTCCGGCGGCGGCCCAGCCGGAGAAGCGGGGCGAGTGGCTGCCCAGCGAGTGCTTCGGCTGCTGGAACTGCGTGGCGGCCTGCAAGAACGAAAGCATCGATTTCCGGTTCGAGCCGCTCTGGCGGAAACCGCAGGCCGGCACGGTGGACCTGCGCAAGCGGGCCACGGTCACGGCCATGATCGGCGGCATCGGCGGTCTGTTCCTGATGCGGATGACCCCGCAAGCCCAGGGCAAGACCTTCAATCCCGCCCTCATCCGGCCACCCGGGTCCCGTCCCGAGCGCGAGTTCCTGCAACGCTGCATTCAGTGCGGTATGTGTTTGAAGGTGTGTCCGACCAACGCCCTGCACCCCACCTGGCACGAGGCGGGCATCGAAGGGGT
>JBDRBC010000642.1:0-2079 GCA_043823125.1 bacterium
ATCCCTGGTGCAGACCGCCTTGCAGGCGCCGCATTTGGTGCATTTATCCTGATCAAGAACGTGAACCGCGTCTTTTTTGCCGGTGATGGCATCAAAGGCGCACGCGGCAATACAGGCCATGCAGCCGTCGCACTTCTCGTCGATGATCTCAAACCGAATCAGCTCCCGGCAGACTTTGGCGGGACATTTCTTGTCACGGATATGGGCCATATACTCATCGCGGAAATACCGCAACGTACTGATAAACGGATTCGGACCCGACTTCCCCAGTCCGCACAGCGAGGCAGCCATAATGACATCGGAGAGCGACTCCATCTTTTTCAGGTCTTCCTCGCTGCCCAGACCATCACTGATCTTCTGCACCATCCCGTGCAACTGGAAGAGCCCTTCCCGACAAGGAGAACATTTGCCGCACGATTCTTCCACCAGGAATGACAGGAAGTACTTGGCGACATCGACAACACAGGTGTGATCATCCATGACGATCATCCCACCCGAGCCCATCATCGAATACGCCTCCGTGAGTGTATCGAAATCGACCGGCAGATCAAGTTTGTCCTCCGGCAGACAGCCACCGGATGGTCCCCCGGTCTGCACCGCCTTGAAGGGTCGATCATTGAGAATGCCGCCGCCGATATCGTAGATGATCTCGCGCAGAGTAGTCCCCATCGGCACCTCGATGAGTCCCGTGTTGCGAACCTTACCCACCAGCGAAAAAGCCTTGGTGCCAGTGCTTTTGGCGGTACCAATCTTGGCGAACCACTTGCCTCCGTGGTCGATAATGACCGGCACGTTGGCGTATGATTCGACATTGTTAAGGACGGTGGGCTTGTCAAGATATCCCTTCAGAACTGAACGCACGTACTTGGCTCGTGGTTCGCCGACTTCGCCCGCGACGGACTTCATCAGGGCCGATGACTCGCCACAGACAAACGCCCCGCCCCCACGACTGACCTTCAGGGTCAGGTCAAAACCTGTGCCGAGGATATTCTCACCCAGCAGACCGTATTCGGTGGCCTGATGAATGGCCAGTTTCAGGTTTTCGACGGCCAGTGGGTATTCTTCACGAACATAGATGAAACCCTCATGCGCCCCCACGGCATAGGCGGCGATGACCATACCCTCCAGAACCGAATGCGGATCACCCTCCATTATGGAGCGATCCATGAAGGCTCCTGGGTCCCCCTCGTCGCCGTTACAGATGACGTAATGGGGCGTCTCTTCGGCCCTGGCGCAGGTTGACCATTTGCGGCCGGTCGCAAAACCGGCCCCGCCCCGACCGCGCAGTCCGGCGGTCGTGACCTCGGTAATAATCTCATCCGGCGTCATTTTGGTTAACGCTTTGACCAACGCCTGGTAGCCGTCGGCCGCGATGTAATCATCGATTTTGTATTGATCAATCTTTCCCAGGTTGCGTAGAGCAATCCGTTGCTGTCGGGAATAGAAGGGGATGTCGTGATAGCTTTGAATCTTATGGCCATTGGATGGATCATCATACAAAAGACGCTCTACAATCATCTCCTTCGCAATAGACTCGGAGACTATCTCCGCTACGTCCTTCAGCTTCACCTTGGCATAAAAAGTACCCTTCGGCTCAATCACAACCATCGGTCCCTGCTGGCAGAAACCGTGACAACCGGTCTCCTTGACGGCTTCGATTTTGAAACCTTTGATCCGTTTCTTCTTGAGGACCTTGTGGAACTCCAGGACGATATCGGCCGCGCCATTGGCCAGACAACCCGGCCCACAACAGACCATAACTTTGCGAGCTTGCTTCTGAAGTTCGAGAGCGCACTCCTTGCGCAGCTTTGTCAGTTGCTGGGGTGACTTGAGTTTCATTCTCAACCTCCCCTCAGCAGCTTTTTGGTCCCGGAGATTTTCACCGAGCCATAGTACTTTTCATTGACAATAACGAGAGGGGCCATGGCGCAAGCGCCGACGCAGTTGACGACTTCAACCGTGAACTTAAGATTGGGTGTCGTCTCACCGGCCTTGATATTGAGCCTGGTTTCCAACTGCTCCAGAATCTGCCCGGCGCCGCGAATATGACACGTTGTGCCCATGCAGACCCTGATAACG
>JBDRBC010000643.1:0-2280 GCA_043823125.1 bacterium
TACGGCGGCGGCTGGTACGACCAGAAGAAGGAATTCGAATCGTTCGGCGGGCCGATCTTGATGACCACCAACTGCCTGGTGCCGGTGCAGGACAGCTACCGGGATCGACTGTACACCTCGGGCATGGTGAACTACCCGGGAGTCCAGCACATCGCCGACAACGCCGAGGGCGGCAGCAAGGACTACAGCGCCCTCATCGAGCAGGCCAAGAGCTGCGCCGCGCCGCAGGAGCTGGAGAGCGGCAGCATCGTGGGCGGCTTTGGCCACAATCAGGTCATCGCCCTGGCGGACAAGGTGGTGGCCGCGGTGCAGTCCGGCGCCATCAAGCGGTTCGTGGTGATGGCGGGATGTGACGGCCGGCAGAGCGGCCGCGACTACTTCACCGAGGTGGCCAAGAAGCTGCCTGACGACACGGTCATCCTCACGGCGGGCTGCGCCAAGTTCCGCTACAACAAGCTCGACCTGGGCACGGTCGGTCCGGATGGCGGCATCCCCCGACTGCTCGACGCCGGCCAGTGCAACGATTCCTATTCCCTGGCGGTGATCGCGCTCAAGCTGAAGGAAGTCTTCGGCCTCGAGGACATCAACGAGCTGCCCATCTCCTTCGACATCGCCTGGTACGAGCAGAAGGCCGTGACGGTGCTGCTCGCCCTGCTGTACCTGGGCGTCAAGGGCATCCGGCTCGGACCGACCCTGCCGGCTTTCCTGTCCCCGAACGTGGCCAAGGTGCTGGTGGACACCTTCGACATCAAACCCATCGGCGAGGTCGCTACCGACGTGGAAGCAATGCTGGCCGGGAGGTAATACCATGGCGATCCAGAAGAAGATTCGGAAGATGGTCAAGATAGACGAGGACCTCTGCACCGGCTGCGGCGAGTGCGTGCCGTCCTGTGCCGAGGGGGCCATCCAGATCATCGACGGCAAGGCCAAGCTGCTCGCCGACAACCTGTGCGACGGACTGGGCGCCTGTCTGGGCGACTGCCCCGAGGGCGCCATCACCATCGAGGAGCGGGAAGCCGACGAGTACGACGAGGCCGCGGTGCACGAACACCTGGCCAAGGTGGACAAGTTGGAAGAGCCGCCGGATGTGCCGGCACCCATCGCCTGCTCTTCGGTGGCGGGATCGCCACACAGCCATGCACCCGGCGGTGGCTGTCCCGGCGCGCGGATGATGCAGTTCGACGGTCCGAAGGCGGAGGCCAAAGAAGGCGACAGCGGCGCCGGGAGTACCGGGGACCAGCCAACCGAACTGCGCCAGTGGCCCATCCAGCTACACCTGGTGCCGCCCAGCGCGCCGTATTACCAGAACGCCGACCTGCTGCTGGCCGCCGACTGCACCGCTTTTTCAGTGGGCAACTTCCATCACGATCACCTGAAGGGCAAGGCCATCGCCATCGCCTGTCCCAAGCTGGATCAGGGCCAGGAGATCTACCTGCAGAAATTGAAGGCCATGATCGACGAGGCGCACATCAACACCTTGACGGTGATGGTCATGGAGGTGCCGTGCTGCGCTGGCCTGGTGCGGCTGGCCCAGGAGGCGGCCAACGTCGCTCAGCGCAAGGTGCCGGTGAAGAAACTGGTCGTTGGTGTGCGGGGCGAGATCCTGGCGGAGGAGTGGTTGTAACCACGTCAGGCGAGACGTGGTATCAACCATTTTCTTATGAGAATTCTGCTGTACACACCGCTGATCCTGGCGGCCTTGCTCGCCGCGGCGCATTTCAGCCGCGCCGGGAATCCGGGGCTGGTGCTGGCTTGCCTCACCGCCCCGGGAGTGTTGCTGCTCGGGCGGAGCTGGGTGCCGGTGGTGTTTCGGTTGTTGCTTCTGGTTGGGAGCGGCGTCTGGGTACATACGGGTTGGGTGCTGGTGCGAGAGCGACAGGCTGCCGCCGAACCGTGGGGTCGCCTGGCGTTGATTCTCGGCGGAGTGGCGCTGTTCACGCTGCTGGCGGGACTGGTGTTTCGGCACCGCCGGTTGCGGGAACGGTACGATAGCTACGCATCGGCATCGGCCGATCGCGGCCTGGGTGTCGCCGCGTTTCTCGTCGCTGCCGTCTCCCTGACCGTCGTGCAGCTCGTGGTGGACAACCCCCTGGTGCTGCTCGAACGTTTCCTGCCCGGCGGCGGTTGGTTGATGACGCTCTGGCTCGGCGTGTACGCGGCCTGGCTCGCCGGCAAGATGCTCGATCCCGCCGTGCAGCCGATCTGGCGACGACGGGTCTGGTTGCTGTTCTCGGTGGTATTCTTTGGCCAGCTCGCCCTCGGTCTGCTCGGCATCGACAA
>JBDRBC010000644.1:0-13633 GCA_043823125.1 bacterium
CCCTGATGGCGATCTGGTGATGGAGTTGCTGCGCCGCGACGGTGAGTGCCTGTTCCTGTTGGATCGTGCCGTTGAGGCGTTGCCGATTCTGGCAAAAGCCAGGACGCGCGCCCAGAAGTTGGGCGATCGTTTCGAGGAAGGCGTCATCTTGCGATGTCTGGCGTCCGCTTCGGCTGCCATTTCCGAATGGGAATCGATGCGGGCTTATCTCGAGACGGGACTGGGGATATTGCAGGAGATCAATGCCAGTCATGAACTGGCCATATCGCATATGGCGGCAGCGGAGTGCCTGTTGCTGCAGTCAGAGCAGTCCGGTGAGATTTCATTGCCGATGGTCCTGCTCGAGGATGCGCGTACACATCTGGTATCTGCCCAGCATCTCTTCAAAGAGTTGGATCTGCCGGTTTGGTTGACCCGGTCGGATGCCGTCATGAAGAAGATCGCCGAGCAGCAGCAGATTGATGCTCAGTATCGGCCGGAATCAGAACCGGCTCGTGTTCAGCACAACCCGGGTGGTCGGATCATTGCCGCCTCGGCGACCATGCGGAGCCTGGTCAAGATGTGCGATGTCATTGCCGGGTACAATGAGCCGGTGCTGATCACCGGAGATACCGGCACCGGGAAGGAACTGATTGCACGGCGTATTCATGAGCAGAGTCAGCGGCGAGACAAGAAATTGGTGACCGTCAATGTACCTGCGATTCCGCAGACCATGTTCGAACGGGAATTCTTCGGACACACCAAGGGCGCGTTCAGTGGTGCCGACCAGGATCGACCGGGATATGCGGCGGAAGCCGATGGTGGCACCCTCTTTTTGGACGAGATTGCTGATCTGCCCCTGGCGTCCCAACCGAAACTTCTCCGGTTGCTGCAGGAGGGGACCTATACGCCTATCGGGGATCCGCGCGAGCGCAAGTCAGATGTGCGGTTGCTCGCTGCCACCAACGCCGACATCAAGCAACTGGTGGCCGAAGGCAGATTTCGACAGGACCTGTACTATCGGATCCAGGTGCTCGAGGTGGAAATCCCGCCCTTGCGGGAACGTCGAGAAGATATCATCCCACTTCTCAATCACTTTCTCAGTTTGATCGCAGGTCGGCAGGCCACGGCTGGTGAATATTTCGATGCCGCCAGCATTCAGGCCATGAAACGATATGCCTGGCAAGGTAATGCGCGTGAAATCGGGATGGTGGCGCGACGCGCGCACATCGCCATGACGACTTCAGGCCAGATCCGGATACAGCTAGGACAGGGGCCGCGGATGATACTACTTTCCGGACCGGGATGTTTAACCAGAGAAGCCGCCGCCGGTGGCAGCGCAGATGATGACATCATGCGGTCGCGGATCCTGGTGGCTCTCGAAGAAACAGATGGTAACAAAACCGAGACGGCGCGCCGTCTCGGTGTATCACGTCCCACCCTGTATCGCTGGTTGCAGCGCTTGGCGATCTCCGAGTAATTCATTAAAACATTGTAATGATGTCGGGCGGTAAGCGATTACCGCACCAGAACAAGCTTTTCCGCACGCCAGGCGCGGGCGCCCGTCACCTTCACGAAATAGATACCGGAAGCCACCGCGCGTCCCGCGGCGTCTTTCCCGTCCCAGACGACCACATGGCTGCCGGCGGAGAAATGCCGGTCGGCCAGAACGACCAGACGGCGACCGCTCGGTTCGTAGATCGCGATATGTGTCTGTTGGCCGGTTTGCAGGGAGAAGTGTACCGTGGTCAGGGGATTACTCGGATTCGGGTGGATACCATCGATACTGAGGGAGGGGAATATATCTGAGGCTGCACTGGCCATGGAGCAACCAGCGCCATGCGCACCGATCAAGACGGCACAATCGTTGTTTTCCGGCAGACAAGGCGATTCCGCGGACAACGTGAAGTCCTTTGCCGCCGGATTGCAGAATCCGGGCGGTACCGAGAGATTGGCATTGAGGGCCTGGAAGGATTCTATGCACTCGGTCCAGTCGCCACCTGTATTTCCGTAGAGATCACTGCAGGATATCTGGATGTCACTGGCCAGCCCTTCAGGTGAGCATTTGAAAGCCAGGCCTTCGTTATAGGCGATGAGGGTGTTGAAAACGGCGATGTTCGATCCAGAGGTGTATATCCCGGCGCCCTTGTGCGCATCGTTCTCGCTGAAAGTACAGCCGGTCACGTGGCAGAACGAACTGTAACTGGCCAGACCGCCGCCGGCGGAACCGATATTGCCAACAAAGGTGCAACCAATAACCTCGATATCCGATCTACCCGAAAACCCGATTCCGGCGCCGGTGTTGGCCTGATTCCCGTTGAACGTACAGTTCACGAACCGGGCCTGCGACTGATTACAGGACACGCCACCGCCGCCCCAATTGGCGCGGTTGGCGAGAAACTGGCAATCGGTCACCAAGGGCGAGGAGTGCAGGCAGGCGATCCCGCCGCCGTCATGCGCCAGAGCGATGTTTTCTATGAACAAGCAGTTGGTGATGGTGGGATGTGCGTAAAAACAGAATATTCCACCCCCGCCGTTCAAGGCGTATCCGCCAGATATGGTCAGGGCCTCGATACAACAGGTACTGTCCACATTGATGCAGAGTAATACCGAACCACTTTGCTGGCCGTTTATCGATGTGCTGCGCGGTACCCCGGTCTCGCCTCTGAGAACGATGCCTGATTTCAGCACGATTTCGGATTCGTTATAGGCACCGGGCGCCACCAGGACGGTATCGCCCGCTGCCGAAGAGTCGACTCCGGCTTGGATGGTGGATGCATCGGCGGGGACACGCCAGGTGCGAGCCGAGACAGGGCAGACAATCAGCAAGAGAAACCAGAAAGCCAGGCTGGACAGGAGCAAGAGGAGTCTGAACATCGGGGCTCCAGCTGTGGGTATCGGGGCGTCGAGTTCTGTTCTGCCATCAATTGGGCAGCAGTATAACATAATTGTGATACTTTTGGGACAACAATGTCGCATTTTATGCAAGAGACAGATACAAAGCCGCCCCACCAGGTGGGGCGGCTTTGTATCAATCAGCTATCGGTGTATGTGACTTACCGATACAAGGTCTTCATCTGACCCCAGGTCTGGTTGTCGGTATCGATGATGATATCGACGCAACCCGGGCAGTTCAGGCCGGCGCCATAGGGCGAACCGTCGGACGAGACCTGCATCGGAATGAGCAGGCCAGGATTGATGCCATCAGCGTAGATCAGGTTCCCGGAATCAGACGCGCGCACGTTGAAGGTCATGCACTCCGCACCAAATACCAGCACGCCATAGGTGGCCAGGACGATGGCGTTGCCGTGAGGCAACGCGTTGCCAAAGCCGACGATGAAGTCCGGTGCCGTGGAGACGTTGATGGCGGTAAGGGGCAGAGTCCAGCTCTGCTCGAAGTTCCCGGCCGGAACGGCGTAATCCACGTGACACTCGAAGCCGCCCACACCCGTGATGACGGATTGGTTGGTGAGAACCAGGTAGACACTCACCGGGCCACCCGTGAAATCAAGACAGACCGATGTACCAGCAGTATCGAAGTACGTGTTGACACCATCGAGATCCGGATCCAGTTGCGCGGACGCGCTGCCAGCCAGCAGAAGCATTGTCACGATCGAAAGCATTCTCTTCATGGGGAGTCCTCCTTACAAAGTTCAAAGGGCGAGAAGTGACTTAACTGAAAAATTGTAGCACATTGAATTTCTGGAATCCAGACCTAAATTCATAAAAATATACCCCTGGGGTCAATATTGTTGCTACACGGTGAATATGTTGTGTCGTCATGGCGAGAAATTTCACGTCTAGGTGACCACAGCGGTGAAAAAGAGACGTGTCGAAGTCCGACTGCCCTGGTAGCTCATGGCGATCTGGAACGGCCGGTTCGCTCCCGGTTCTTTTGCTGGCGGGACGCGGGTTGACCCCTTTAATAACACAGTGTTAGATTGGTTGATCCGGGAACGGTCACCACTGACCGATCCGGGCATCAGTATCTACTCGCCACCGGGTCGGGGACCCGGCAGGGTTCGAATTTTCCTGTCCGAGGAGTTTTTCGTGAACGACATCCGGCAGCTTGCTCAGTATGCACCCCAGGGGATAGAAGAGAAGTGGTACCAGGCCTGGGAGAATACGGGCCTGTTCAGGCCGCACCATAATCCCGACGGTGAGAGCTTCGTCATAACCCTGCCGCCACCCAACGTCACCGGCATCCTGACAGTGGGGCACTGCTTGGGCAACTCCATCCAGGACACCTTGATCCGCTGGATGCGCATGCGCGGTCGGGAGACCCTCTGGATTCCCGGCACCGACCATGCCAGCATTTCCACCGAGCAGGTGGTGAAGGACCAGTTGCGCAAGGAGGGTCTCGTCAAGCACGATCTGGGGCGAGACGGCTTCCTGGAACGCGCCTGGGAGTGGAAGGAAAAAACCCACGGCCGCATCACCGAACAGCTCCGCCGGCTTGGCTGTACACTGGACTGGAGCCGGGAAGCGTTCACCATGGACGAGCCCCGGAACCGCGCCGTCACCCAGGCCTTCGTTACTCTCAAAGAACAGGGCCTCATCTACCGTGATCTCTACCTGGTGAACTGGTGTCCCCACGATCTGACGGCCATCAGTGATGACGAGGTGGAATACAAGGAGGTCAAGGGGCACCTCTGGCATATCCGGTATCCACTGGCGGACGGCGGTGGGTATGTCACGGTGGCGACGACTCGCCCCGAGACCATGTTCGGCGACGTGGCGGTGGCCGTACATCCCGACGATCCGGAACGGTCCCCCCTCATCGGCAAGGAGGTGTCTCTACCGTTGACCGAGCGCCGCATCCCGATCATCGGCGACATCCATGCCGATCCCGAAAAGGGTACCGGTTTCGTGAAGATCACGCCGGCCCACGACCCCAACGATTTCGAGGTCGGCCGCCGGCACGAACTGCCCCAGATCATCTGCATGGATGAGACGGCGCACATGAATCGGGAGGCTGGACGGTTCGCGGGCCTGGATCGGTACGAATGCCGCGACGCCGCAGTGGCGGCCCTGGACCGTGAGGGTCTGCTGGAGAAGATCGAGGACCATGTGCATCAGGTCGGTCATCACGATCGGTGTGGCAGTGTCATCGAGCCGTATCTCTCTCGCCAGTGGTTCCTGCGGATGGGGGAGCTGGCGCAGCCGGCCATCAAGGCCGTCGAAGACGGCACCATCACCTTGTTCCCCGAGCGGTGGATCGGTGTCTATTACAACTGGATGCACAACATCCGCGACTGGTGTATTTCACGGCAACTCTGGTGGGGGCACCGGATCCCGGTCTGGTACTGCCAGGACTGCAACGCCGAGATCGCCCACAGCGCCACGCCCACTGTCTGCACCGAGTGTGGCGGGAGCCGATTGACCCAGGATGCGGACGTGCTGGATACCTGGTTCTCGAGCTGGCTCTGGACCTTCTCGCCGCTCGGCTGGCCAGAACCGACGGAGGACCTGCGCCGGTTCCATCCCACCACGGTGATGGTGACCGCCGCCGACATCATCTTCTTCTGGGTCGCCCGGATGATCATGGCGTCGTATCAGTTCCGTGACGAGCCTCCCTTCGACGAGGTCATCTTCACGGGGCTGGTGCGCGACCAGGCCGGCGAGAAGATGAGCAAATCCAGGGGCAACAGTCCCGATCCCATCAAGCTGATCGACAAGTACGGCGCCGATGCGTTGCGTTGCTCGCTGGTCATGCTCACGCCCACCGGGCAGGACATCTTCTTTTCCGAGACCAGCCTCGAGGTGGGGCGCAACTTCTGCAACAAGATCTTCCAGGCCACCAAACTCGTGCTCGGGTTCTGGGCCGAGGCCGGCTGGCCGGAGGGTGACGGCGGGCGGGATGTCGCCCCGCCGGGAGAGGTCGACGAGGACGACTTGCACGCACCGGCCTCGCTCGATCTGTCGGACCTGCTGCAGGCCGGTGGGCCTTGCGAGCAAGATCCGGCCGCAGCCGTGACCGAGGTGTGGCGGGCCGTTTACGACTCGGCGCCGCTGGTGACATTACGGACAGCGGATCTGCATCCGGAAGATCTGTGGATCATCGGTCGCCTGTGCGCCACCGTCGAGGGGTGCAATCGGAACCTGGAACGGCGGCGTCTCAACGACGCCACCTATTCGGTGTTCAACTTCTTCCGCCACGAGTTCTGTGACTGGTATCTCGAAGCCATCAAGCCACGCCTGCGTGACGAGGCGTCACGCCCAGCCGCCTTGAGTGTCGCGGTTCTCGCCCTGGGACTCTGTTACAAGTTGCTGCATCCGGCCATGCCGTTCATCACCGAAGAACTGTGGAGCTGGTTGCCGCCGGCGCGCGGGTACCTGATGATCTCATCGTTCCCGACCTTCAGTGGCGAGGCCCCGTTTCAGGAGGTGCAGGAACGGTTCGCACGGATCATGGAGATCGTGACCGTCGTTCGTAATCTGCGCAACGAGCTGAACGTGCCGCCGGGCAAGCGTGGCCAGGTGGTGCTGCGGGCGAGGGAAGCGGCGCTGGCCGAGGCCCTGGCACTGGACGCCGAACGGGTGTCGTTGCTGGCCAAGGTGGAGCTGGTCACCATCGTTTCAGGTGGCGACGATCCGTCACCGGCCGGAGTGGGGGTGGCCGGTGCGGTGGAGGTCTTCCTGTTGATGGCCGGTCTGGTCGACCTGGACAAGGAACGGCAGCGTCTCACCAAGGAGCTGGCCAAGGTCGAGGGCTGGATCAAGGGCTGTCTCGGCAAGCTCGATAACGAACGGTTCCTGGCCAACGCACCAGCGGATGTGGTGCAGCAGCAGCGTGATCTCCTGGCTGAGAACGAGGCCAAGGCCGACAAGTTGCGGCAACGGATCGAGGCGCTGCAGTGATGGCTGCCCCGGTGGGAAGTGGTGGATCATGACCCGGCCAGACAGCCTCGAAACACCCGGGGCAATGTTGCAGGCGGCGCGGCGTGCCCAGAAACTTTCCCAGGCGGATGTCGCCCGGATCACCAAGATCCCGGAGCGGCTGGTGGTGGCGGTGGAGCTGGACGAGTACCAAAAGCTGTCCGGGCCGCTGTACGTCAAGAGTTTCCTGCAAGCCTATGCCTCGAGTGTGCAGCTCGATCCGCAGGTGGTGCTGGATCGGTATCAGCAGCTGACGGAAACCACGACCCGGGAACCGCTGGTGGAGCAGGTGTGGGAGGAAGAGACGCAGATCCGCCGGATCGGCGTCGCCCTGGGAAGTACGGCCTGGCGCTGGATCGCCCTGGCCGTGGTGGTGATCGTGGCCGTGGTGATTTTCTTCTGGCTCGGGCGGGTCGGGAACGACGAAGGAGCGGATGGCGAAACTGATCCCACCAGAAGTGTCACGATCAGCAGTGCGACCCAGGAGTCGGGCCGTGAGGAAGCCGGTGGTCCCGGTGGTGTTGACGTCGCCGCAGACGAGGAATCTGGAGCTGAGGTCGAGATTGATTCACAGGCAGAGAGTACACCTGGCCCCCAGCTGACCGGTACGGAACCGACCGCCCCGGAGCCGGCCGCACTGGAGCCGGGGGCAACGGAGCGAGACGGGGATCAAACCACCACACCGCTTCACTTGCTGGCGGTGGCCGACGAAGACACGTTGATGGCAGTTTCTCTCCCGCCCGAGGCGAATGCGTCCACCGAAGCTCTCCTTGTCTCTGATACCGCCGAATCAGCGCCGGCGGTCGAGTTGACACCACCGCCGAATCACGCCGGGTTGCCCGCTGCGGCGAAGGGCGACTCGACCCTCGGTTTTGCGGGGGAGCAGAACTATCCGCTGGTGCTACGAATCATCGGCACGGGGAGCGCCCGGGTGGAGGTCCGGCAGTGGCAAGAGTCGTTCAGTGTCACCTTGCCGGCTGCCGCCGCCGTGTCCTTGCCCAATGACGGTATCGTTTCCGGTCGGCCGTACGCGGTACGAGAGGGGTACGTGCTGTACTGGGGGACCGGAGCGACGGGAGATTTCGAGTACCGCATCGATACGGCGGCGGGAATCGAAATCCGACTCAATCATATCAACCAACCATTCGGTCCCGCTCAAACCGGCGTCTGGAGACACCTGGACCGGGAGAGCTTGCCGGTAACGGCAAGGGATACTGATGGGTAGATTTCAGCTTCACGCGTCCTTTTCTCCCACCGGTGATCAACCGGCTGCCATCGAATCGCTCGTTCACGCCGCTCGCCAGGGTGAACGGTTCCAGACCTTGCTCGGGGTCACCGGATCCGGCAAGACTTTTACCATGGCCAATGTCATCGCCCAGCTCGATCGTCCAGCACTCATCTTCAGCCATAACAAAACCTTGGCGGCGCAGCTTTACGGAGAACTCAAAGGCTTTTTCCCGACCAATGCCGTGGAGTACTTCATCTCCTATTACGACTATTACCAGCCCGCGGCGTTCACCCCGGCCACTGATACCTCCATCGAGACGGATGCCTGTATCAACGACGAAATCGAACGACTCCGCTTGCGCGCCACCAGTTCGTTGCTGGCGCGAGAAGACGTGATCGTGGTGGCGAGCGTCTCGGCCATTTACGGCCTTGGCAATCCGACCACCTTCCGGCGGAATATCATCTCGCTGCAGCTGGGTAGTGAAAAAGGTCGGGACGAGCTGTTGCAAAAGCTGGTGGACATCCAGTACCGGCGTCAGGATCTCGATCTCGGGTACGGGAGCTTTCGGGTGCGAGGCGATACGGTGGAAATCAGACCGTCCTACGAGGAAAGGGTGCTGCGGGTGGAATTTTTCGGTGACGAGGTGGAGCGGTTGACCTGGGTGGAGGCGCTCACGGGACGGCCGCTGGAAAAGTTGCCGGACGTGGTGGTCTATCCCGCCAGTCAGTTCGTCACCGAACGTGACAACATCGGACTGGTCATCGACGCCATCGGTCTCGATCTGGAGGAGCGTCTCGCCGAGTTCGACGCGGCTGGTAACGTGCTCGCAGCCGAGCGACTGAGTTCACGCACCCGGTACGACATGGAGATGATCCAGCAACTGGGTTACTGCCCGGGAGTGGAGAACTACTCCCGCTATTTCGACGGTCGCGAACCCGGTGAGCGGCCCGCCTGCCTGCTCGATTATTTTCCTGACGACTACTTGCTGTTCATCGACGAATCTCATGCCTCCATTCCGCAGCTCGGCGCCATGTACAACGGCGACCGGTCACGCAAGCTGAATCTGGTGGAACACGGTTTCCGCCTGCCGAGCGCCCTGGATAATCGCCCCCTCCAGTTCGCGGAGTTCGAGACGTTGATGCCCACGACGGTTTTTGTCTCCGCCACCCCGAGCGTCTACGAGCTGGAGCGCAGCAACGGGGTGATCGTGGAACAGGTCATCCGGCCCACCGGCCTGGTGGATCCGCCCATCGAGGTGATGCCGGTGGCGCACCAGGTGGACGATCTCGTCGGCCGCGTCAACGAGGTCACCAAGCGGGGGGAACGGGTGCTGGTGACCACCTTGACCAAAAAGATGGCGGAGGACCTCTCGGAATATCTTCAGCAGCTCGGCGTACGCGTGGCCTATCTCCATTCCGATATCAAGGCGCTGGACCGGATCGAAATCTTGCGCGATCTACGTCTTGGCGAGAAAGATGTGCTGGTAGGTGTCAACCTGTTACGCGAGGGATTGGATCTGCCCGAAGTGTCCCTGGTGGCGATTCTCGACGCTGACCGGGAAGGATTCCTCCGTTCGGAACGGAGTCTGATCCAGACTGCCGGACGCGCTGCCCGTAATATCAACGGCACGGTGGTCATGTATGCCGACAACCTCACCAATTCCATGCAGCGGGCCATGGCGGAAATGGAGCGCCGGCGGGAAAAGCAGATTGCTTACAACAAGCAACACGGCCTGACACCGCGGACCATCAGCAAGACCCGGGAAGAGATCCTCCAGGCCACCGCCGCCGCCGGCGAACGGTCGTCGCAGCGACCGTCGGAGCAGCTCGTCGACGCCAGACCGTGGGAAAAATTGCTGGCTCACAACCTATCGCCAGCGGAACTCATCGAGTTGCTCCGGGGCGAGATGGAAGCGGCCGCGGCCCGGCTGGAATTCGAAGAGGCCGCCTTGTTCAGGGACCGAATAGAGGATCTGCGTGCCCAGTGGGGGGACGAACTGGACCGCGGGACAGGAGACACGAGTGATGAATCCAACTGATCTTGTATTCCCGCAGACGCCGTGGATCGCGGACCTCGTCCGGCAAAGCCTGGCCGAAGACATAGGTACTGGCGATGTCTCGACCCAGGTGAGTATTCCGACGGACGAGCGCGGCGTGGCGACCATCCTGGCTCGTTCGCCAGGAGTCGTGGCCGGCCTGCCGCTGCTGGAGTTGCTGTATGGTGAGCTGACCGGCGACGTGACGGTCGAACTACTCGTTGCGGACGGCGCTGCCGTTGAGAGCGGTGACCCGGTTGCGACGCTCTCAGGCCCAGTGGCGCGGCTGCTTTCCGGTGAACGAGCGGCTCTCAATTTCCTCCAGCATCTGAGCGGAATCGCCTCTCTTGTCGCAAGATACGTGTCCGAAGTGGCCGGCACGAATTGTCTGATCCTGGACACCCGCAAGACTCTGCCCGGGTACCGGGAGCTGGCCAAGTACGCCGTCCGCGCCGGCGGTGGGTTTAACCACCGCATGGGGCTCTACGACCGGATCATGTTCAAGGACAATCACTGGGCGGCCACCGGTGGCGGGTTGGCGACCCTGGTGGCGGAGGCGCGCCGTTGTTTTCCGCGACTGGCCGTGGAGATCGAGGTCGATTCCCTGGCCCAGCTCGAACAGGTGCTGCCGCTGCAGGTGGAGTGGATCCTGCTGGACAACTTCGACCCACCCTGTGTGGCGCAAGCGGTAGCGTACCGGGATCAGCACGATCCGGAGCGGCGGACCTTGCTCGAAGCCTCGGGTAATGTCGATCTCGGCACGGTGCGGCAGTATGCCGAAGCGGGAGTGGACGCCGTTTCCATCGGTCGCCTGACCCATTCGGCGCCCGCCCTCGATCTGTCCCTGGATCTGGAGCGAGTGGATTGAGCTGGCTGTAGCTATTCGGGTCGGATGGACCTCGCGACCGTGAGAACACGTGGGTCGTCGGACCCACTGCTGGAGTTTTCGGGAGTACCACGTGATTACCTGTTCACGGCGAGATTGGTTCGGCCTGGCCGGTTTCGAGCCCGGCCTGCTCTTCAAGACCGATCGCCTCTATCTCCTCAACAGTGTCGGCTCCACCAGCGATTTCCTGCTCGGCAGGCAAGAGCCGGCGCTGGGACGAAGTTGCCGCTGGACCCAGTGGGGCTGGCAGGCCGGCGGTATTCACTTGATACCGGCTCCGAAGCGGCCGCACGCCGGTACCGTGGTGGTGGCCCGGCGGCAGCCGAGCGGGCGCGGGCGGCAGGGCAGAACCTGGCTGGATGTGGGCGGGCTGCAGATGTCTTGGACCGTCCAGGTCAGCCGTGATACCGTGAAGTCCGGTCTGGCGGTCTGGACCGGCCTCATGGTCGCCATGGTGCTGAGTGAGCATTTTTCGCTTCTGGTCCAGCTCAAGTGGCCCAACGATCTGCTCATCGACGGTCGCAAGGTGGGTGGTCTCATTCTCGATTCTCCGGGGCAGGGTTCCGGGGGGATGGTGGTGGCCGGTCTGGGAATCAATCTCGTGACGCCGGCCGGCGGTTTCCCGGCTCCATTGCACGGGCGGGCAACCTCGCTGCACGCCGAAAGCGGACGTCGGGTACGCCCCGCCAATGTGGCCGGCCCGGTGCTATCGCGTCTGGCCCAGGAGCTGCCAGCTTTCGCCGAGGGAGGCTGGGCGGTATTTACCCAGCATTTGCAGCGACACGACTGGTTACGGGATCGTCGGGTCGAGTATCTCCGGAACAACGAACGATTCGAGGGTCTGGCGTGCGGTATCGATGTGGACGGGGCGTTGCTGCTGGTTGACCCGACCGGTCAGACGGAACGGGTGCTGGCTGGCGAGGTGCATCTGGTCGCCAGTGATCGTTCCGGGGAGAGGTGATGACACTCATGCGAGTACTGGTGGCCGATATCGGTAACAGTCAGGCGAAGGTGGTGCGGTGCGACCTCGCCCGCATGCAGAGTGGGGCCGGCCTCGCGACCTCGCCCCAGCCTCTGTTCACTGTCGAGACACCTGCGGATTCGGCCGCCGGTGACAATCTGGCCCGGCAGCTGACGGCCGCACTGGACGAGCAGTCGGCCGGGGCTGCGGTCCTGGTCTCGGTGGTTCCGAACGTGACCCGGGCCTTGACCTCTGCGGTGCCGAATATGGTCGCGGTCGATCACACGGTTCCACTGCCGTTCAGTCTGGCAATCGAGGAGCCGGCGGCGGTGGGCGCCGATCGATACTGTAACCTGGCGGCGGCGGTGGCTTCCGGCTGGCCGGACGCCCTGGTCGTCGATCTGGGGACCGCCACAACGTTCGATCTCCTGGTGGCGGGTGAATTCGTCGGTGGTCTGATCGCGCCCGGAATGGCCTTCGCCGCGGAACAGCTCGGTCATCTGGCGGCTCGGCTCCAGCCGGTGCCTTTCGCCCCGTGCCCGCTGGAAGTGGGAACCAGCACCGCAGCGGCCATGCGGGCCGGCGCGTATCACGTCGGTATCGGTGGCGTCGCAACCGTGACCGCTGCCTTGCTGGAACGGTATGGTGCACGCCCGGTGATGATCACGGGAGGCCTCGGCGAGTTCCTCGACTCTCCGGAATGGCGCCACGATCCGGACTGGACGTTACGCGGGGCGGTGGAGTTGGCCATCCCGTTATTGCGAGAAATGTGACTTTGCAGTAACAAAGATGTCTCATGGAATAGACGCTGGATAACGAACAGCCATAGAACCAGCAATCCGAGTACCCAGCGGAAATTCTTTGCCCTCGAATGGCAACAACACACGAACGTGTCGAAGGAGGAGCGCGATGCAAGTAAGACGGATAACCTTGTTGATGCTCTGCCTGGCTATCCCGGTGGTAGCAGTGGCGGGACCGATGGAGAAAACAGCCGATCTCGGGCTGACCTTCAATCAGAGCGCCTATAGCGATTCCTGGACAGGCAGTGAATCGGGTTCCATGATCTGGACCTTCACCGGCAACTTGATTCTGGAGAAGGCAATCAGTTCCAAGGCGACCTGGAAGAACGACCTGAAGCTGTCGTACGGTCAGACCCACCTGGAGACCAAGGACGCCGGCGGTTCGCGCAACTGGGCGTCTCCGAAGAAATCGACGGACCGGGTTTTCAACGAATCGTTGCTCAGATTCACCCTGGGCGGATTCGTCGAACCGTACGTCGCCGTGACCTTCGAGAGCCAGTTCCATGACATCGACGACAATCTGCTCACCCCGGCCCTGCTGGCCGAGGCGGCCGGAGTCGGCCGGGAACTCGTCAAGAACGAGCAGACCGAGTTCTATACCCGGATCGGTCTGAGCATCCGCCAGCGCATGGCGTATTACCAGCCCACCGTCAACGACGGCGGCGTCGAATGGGTCACCGATTTCAGTCGGACCTTCGGCGAGGGAGATCTCAAGGTGGTCTCCAAGTTGCGGCTTTTCCAGGCGTTCACCAGCAGTGTCTCCGACGATCTGGTGGGCCGCGTCGACGAGGATTACTGGAAGAGTCCCGATGTCGCCTGGGAAACCACCTTTTCCGCGGCCGTCTCCAAGTACATCCAGACCACA
>JBDRBC010000645.1:0-50377 GCA_043823125.1 bacterium
GGGGCAGATTGAAATCGAATTGTACCGTGGTCGCCTGCCAGTGGCGACCAATGGCATCGATCAGCTTGATATCGATCTTCGGACCGTAAAAAACAGCTTCTCCCTCCACCCGAGTATAGGGCAGCTCATGCTGTTCCAGGGCGCGAATGAGTGACTTTTCGGCCGCATCCCATTCCGCGTCACTGCCAGCATACTTGCCTTTGTCCAGTGGGTCGCGAACCGAAAGCTCTACCTTGAATTCGTGAAAACCGAAGGTCTCCAGAAGTTCACGTGTCAGGTCGAGTACACCGATGACCTCGGCTTCGAGTTGATCGGGAGTGCAGAAGATATGTGCGTCATCTTGGGTGAACCCCCGCACTCTCATCAGGCCATGCAGGGTCCCCTTGAGTTCGGCTCTATAGACGGTTCCCAACTCCGCATAGCGGATCGGAAGATGGCGATAGCTCCTGATTTTACGCTTGTACATAAGGATATGACCGGGACAGTTCATCGGTTTGACCACGTACGGCCGCCCATCCTGTTCGAAGATATACATGTTGTCACGATAGTACTCCATGTGGCCGGAAGTTTCCCACAACTCGGCTTGTGAGATGTGGGGGGTGGTGACCGTGACATAGTCACGATCCCGATGGAGCTGTTTCCAGTAATTGATCACTTCCTCGCGCAAAATGTCACCGCGAGGAAACCAGTAGGAAAGCCCTGGCCCCGCCTCGCTCATGATCCCGAAGAGGTCCAGTTCACGCCCGAGTTTGCGGTGGTCGCGCTTCTTGGCCTCCTCCAGGAACAGCAGATGTTCTTTCAGTTCTTTCTGCTTGTAGAACGCGGTTCCGTAAATCCTTTGCAGCATGGGACGACTGGCATCGTCCTTCCAATAGGCCCCCGCCACACTGAGGAGCTTGAAGGCTTTGAGATCTTTGGTACTCGGTAGATGCGGACCTTCACAAAGATCAGTGAAATCCCCCATGTGGTAAATGGAGAGCAGGTTGGTAGCGAGCGCCTCGATCTGTTCTAGTTTGTATGGCTGTTCGGCGAAAAGTTTTTCGGCTTCCACCCGTGGCAGAATATGGTGTGTGATGTTGTCACCGCGCTTGGCCAGTTCGCGCATCTTGTCTTCGATTGCTATCAGATCGTCATCGCTGAAAGATTCTTCTCGATCGAAATCATAGTAGAATCCATTGCTGATATCAGGACCAAACGCGAACTTTGTTTCCGGATGCAGTTCCTGGACAGCCCACGCCAGCAAGTGTGCAGTAGAATGACGTAACGTGGAGAGCCCCGAAGGTGAATTACGCGTGATGACCTCGAGCGTACCGCTCTCCTGAGCTAGGTCATCAAGACTGTAATTGACGCCATCCACCTTCACGGCAACAGCGTTTCTCAGCAGGCCCACACCGATCTCACGAACCACCTCACACAGCGGTGTCCCGGGTGCAACGGAGAGGTTTTTTCCATCGGGCAGGGTCAAATCCAGGTTCGACATGGTTCCGGTCATACCTTTCCAGCAATAGGCCCATAGCAAGAAGAGGTGAAACGATCAGCTTCACCTCAACATCCTAGCCTCGGTGGTGGGCGATGCGGGATTCGAACCTGCGGCCTCTTGCGTGTCGAGCAAGCGCTCTAACCAAGCTGAGCTAATCGCCCACCGTTATGCGGGATCAAAGCTAACTTCCGAATTGCCCGCCTGTCAAACTGAATCTCCGGCCGGACTCCCCGCGACAATTGGGGCTTCGGTGTATCCCGGCGCTCACTGCAGATCAATTCAGATAATCCACCAGCCGGTCGCCGCCAACCGCTATCCGGATCTTGGCCAGCGCCTGATTTCGGATCTGTCGGACCCGCTCCCGGGATAAGTTGATATCTTGGCCAATGGCTTCTAGCGAAGAGGACTCGGCCTTGCCCAGCCCGTAGTATCGAACGATGATATCTCTCTCGCGTGGTGGCAATAGATCTAGAGCCGCCGCCATCTCACCCTCCAGTTCTCCCAGGATGAATCCATTCTCTGGATTCACGTCAGTGAGATTTTCGAGGGTTTCCGCGAGGGTGCTGTCATCGTCATAGACACTCTGATCAAGACTGACCACCGGTCGACTTGCGGCCCTGATCTGCCCCATCTTCTGCGTAGTGAGGTTCAGGACATCGGCGATTTCGTCTTCCTTGATCGGGCGCTGATACTTCTGCTCAAGCTGCTGTGCGACACGTCGCATCTTCTGGGCCTGCTGGGAGCGATTGATGGGCAATCGAACCGTATTGGTCTGCTCAGCGATGGCCTTCTGGATCGCTTGCCTGATCCACCAGACGGCATAGGAGATGAAACGAAAATCACGGCGTTCATCAAAGCGCTTCGCAGCCGTGATGAGCCCGATATTGCCCTCCGCAATAAGATCCATGTAGCTGAGCCCCTGGTTCAGGAACTTCTTGGCAACGCTGACCACGAACCTGAGATTCGCGTTGATCAGCTTGTCGAGGGCGACTTTGTCACCAGTACGAATCTTGCGCGCCAGGGCAAATTCCTGTTCCTTGGTCAATAGCTTGTATTTACCGATCGTCTGCAAATAATGCTGTAGACTCGAATTCTCGCGACGATCGCTACTGAGTTCTACTTCGTACACCCTTCTCTCCTCCCTGTAAACCAAATGCCGTTGGCAAGATGGAGGGCTTTTGCTTAATTCGGCCGCCCCGAGCCGCCAGGGGAAGTTCCTGTATGTCGCGTGAGTGGTTAGTCTGAGTACAACGGGTCTTTTACGCTTCCCTTTCCGAATAGTTCCCTAACCTATTCAGGAAAAGTTATCTACGAGATAATCCCATGAAATATCTGGGATATTCCGTGTCGCAATCAATTGTATCCACTAAACCTCTTAGTTGTCAAAGACTAATTTAGTCCTTTATTGTGCCCTGCTACTCCTCTAGCGCCTTTGCTGTGCCTATCACTGCTCCCCTACTAATTGAGTGTCGCCGGTGGCGGATCTATTACTCATCAACTACTTCATAATCGGCATCCACGGAGTCCGCTTTCTTCTGGTCCCCTTCGGGCCCATTCCCGTCAGAACTATCAGGCGTAGCCTGCGCATCCTGAGTGCCCCCCCCCTGTGCAGCGGAAGCTTTCTCGTAAGCCTTGCTCGCCAGTTGCTGCATGGAATTCGTCAGGGCGTCCAGTGCGGTTTTGATCATGGCGGTATCTTCGCTCTTGGCCACTTCCACGAGGGCCTTGATCTTGGTTTCGACATCCTCACGCAGACTCGCGTCCAGATCAGAATCCAGTTCTTCCATCGTCTTACGCGCTGCATGGACCCGAGCATCGGCTTCATTGCGAATATCGATCAGCTCACGACGTTTCCGATCATCGGCGGCATTCTGCTCGGCGTCGCTGACCATGCGGTCGATCTCGTCATCGGTCAAGCCACTGGAAGCCTGGATCTTGATTGACTGTTCCTTGCCAGTAGCTTTATCAACCGCCGCCACTGACAGAATTCCATTGGCATCGATATCGAAAGTGACCTCGATCTGCGGGACACCACGCGGTGCTGTCGGTATGCCAGTGAGTTGGAAACGACCGATGGTCTTGTTGTCCACTGCCATTTCCCGTTCTCCCTGTAGCACATGGATGTCGACAGTTTCCTGGTTATCCGCTGCCGTGGAAAATATCTGGCTTTTCTTAGTAGGAATAGTGGTATTCCGCTCAATCAGGCGGGTCATTACACTGCCCAGAGTTTCAATCCCGAGACTGAGTGGCGTCACATCCAGCAGTACGATACCGAGATCTTCCCCACCCAGAACACCCGCTTGAATTGCAGCTCCCATGGCGACAACTTCATCGGGGTTTACAGACCGATTGGGTTCCTTATTGAAGATCTCCTGAACCTTCTGCTGCACAGCTGGGATCCGGATCGACCCACCAACCAGAATCACCTCGTCGATATTCTCCGGCTTCAACCCGGCATCCTGAAGACAGGCGAGGCAAGGCTTCGTGGTCCGCTCCACCAGATCCTCCACCAGTGACTCGAACTTGGCGCGAGTCAGGGTCAGGGTGAAATGCTTGGGGCCGGAAGCATCCGCGGTAATGAAGGGCAGGTTGATCTCGGTCTGGGAAGACGTACTGAGTTCGCATTTGGCGCGCTCCGCTGCTTCCTTGAGACGCTGCAAGGCCATGGGATCCTTACTCAGATCGATGGCTTCCTGGTGGATGAATGTCTCGACCAGATGATCGATGATACGCTGGTCGAAATCATCGCCACCGAGATGTGTATCGCCATTGGTGGCGAGGACAGAAAAGACATCATCCCCGATCTCGAGTATCGAGATATCGAAAGTACCACCACCCAGATCAAATACCGCGACGGTTTCTTCCTTTTTCTTTTCCAGCCCATATGCCAGTGCAGCGGCTGTCGGCTCGTTGATTATTCTTTTCACTTCCAAACCAGCGATTTTCCCGGCGTCTTTTGTGGCCTGGCGCTGACTGTCATTGAAATAGGCCGGAACGGTGATAACTGCTTCGCTGATATCCTCACCCAAGTATTCCTCTGCGGTTTCGCGGAGGGCACGCAATATTACGGCCGAAATCTCGGGTGGGGTAAACACACCATGGGCCGTCTTGACTCGAGCCTGATTGTTCTCACCTGGAATTACCTTGTAGGGCACTTCAGAGATTTCAGCGGCGACCTCGTCGAATCGGCGTCCCATGAATCGCTTGATCGAGAACACGGTATCGGCGGGGTTGGTCACTGCTTGCCTTTTCGCCAGCAACCCCACTAACTGTTCTCCATTTTTGTTCCAGGCAACAACGGACGGGGTGGTGCGATTACCTTCCTTATTTAGAATGACCTTCGGCTCTCCACCTTCCATGATGGAAACCACACTGTTGGTTGTACCGAGATCGATGCCAATGATCTTACCCATGAGATTCTCCTTTACCACCGACTAGTATCCTACCTACTGAAAAGGAACAGACACTCGCCTTGATCAAAACACATGCCGAGACAGTCCGGTTGCGATCAATTCCGTAACATGCTTTGCCACTGCGTCTTATACTGCTGTCCATCGGCAGTGATTACAATAGTGCTTGCTGCCACTTGGCGATCACTGCCATATTGACTCATGCTAATCGCCATTGTGGCAGCCATGCGAGCCCTCTGTCACCCCCTGACGATACAGTAAGAGAATGATGATATCGAGCAGACGATAATAGAAGCGAGATAATCTCGGCAGGTGTGCCGTGCCGGTGGACCAGTGCTTGACCAGGCTGATCAGCAGGTTTACCAAACCAGTCATCGCCGCCAATCGGAATAGGGAGATCGGAATGGAGTTCTTCTGGTCGGGTACAGAATCGATCACCCAGTGTAGCCGCATCTCACTCACCCGGTCTGGATGCAAACTAGCAAGCAGTGGCAAGGAAAATCGGCCGACTTCCCTTTTCTTATCCAGATACTCATGTAGCGTGTGGTGGTGTACATGTTGCGGTTCAGGAACGGTCAGGGGAAGGAATCGCATACCTCGCTGATCTTCCAGCCGGAAGGCGACCTCCATATCCTCCAGGCCGTAGGCCGAGAATCGGGTCTCGAATCCACCGACCGCCAGGAAATCATCCCGGGGAACCGCGGCATTCTGAGTCACAAAATATCGAGCGGGGACGTCACCACTGCTGATCTTGGCAACACCTCGGCTGTCAATGTAGTGGAAATGCGGACCGTCGATGAGAGATGCTTCTGTCCGGACAGTGCCGATGGTGCCACATCCGGGATTGTTTCTGAGTAACTCCAGGTGAGCGGCGAGTAAACCGGGTGGCACCACGATGTCATCATCGATGAAGAGAAGCCATCGTCCCGAAGCGGCCTGAGCACCGAGATTGCGGGCCATCGCTCGACCGCAGTTCTGGGCGGGCCGGACCGATCGGAGTCGAATGCCTGGCTGATTGTGGACTGTCCGCAGAAAAGCCTCTGTGCCGTCAATCGAACCATCGTCAACTACGATTATCTCCCAGTCGGAATCGTGGAGGTCCTGATTGGAAAGCGCGGTGAGAGTTCGGGCAAGTAAAGCCTGTTTATTGTAGGTCGGGATGACAATGGATAGGATCACGGTATCTCGCCCCCGGATTGGCGAAGCAAATCTGGTAGCGAGACTGCTTGGGGCCACGAGCCGCGATCCCGGACGAGCCGTTCGAAGATCTGGGCAACATAATCCATGTTGGTGCCAAAACCCGCGTATTTGCGCGCGGTTGCCAAAGCACGGATTTCACAAGACTTCCGAAATTCTTCATCACGGGCCATCCGCAACATCGCGTTGGCCAAAGCAGAGATATCTCGCGGGGCCACTACCAGTCCCGACCAGTTGTCCTTGATCCACTCCTGAGCGGACGGCAGCGAGGAGACGATAACCGGGCAACCACACGCCATCGACTCGAGGAGGCTCACTGCAGTGGCATCCACCGAAGGAACGGAGATGAACACATCAGCGGCCTGCAAGGCGGTGGCGAAACGGTCGTGTGAGAGTCGCCCGACGAACCGCATGACCTGGCTGATGCCCGCTTTCGCTGCCATGGTCTCGAATGGCTGCGGATCGCCCTCGTACCCGGCAAACAGGAATCGAGCGCGGCTCTCCTCACGATGGACTCGTGCTGCCGCCTCGATCACGGTGTCGATGTTGTAGTATGGTTGCGTGAAGCTGCGAGGTGAGAAATAGACGATCTGGTCCGCGGAAAAACCCAGCTCCTCACGATATTGGCTGGCGGGCGCCGGTTTGAACCGCTCGAAATCGACCCCCCACAAGACCCGGAACGACCGCTCCTGATCAGCACCCAGTTCGCAGGCCACCTTGAGAATGTCGGTGGAATCTCCAGTTAACGCATCACAAGAACGCAGCGCCTTGCGGGCCAGCCAGTCCTTGAGCTTCGTCTCGAACGGCGTGACATATATATCATCTCCCCAAACGGTCAAGACATTGGGATGACAGCCTGAGAAATGCCCCCAGTATCCGTATCCGGTCAAGAAATGTGTATTAAGGAGATCGGGCTTGATCCGTTTCAGAAGTCGCCGAACCCGAGCGAGTGAGTAGGCGTACCGGAGTGGTTTGGGACCGAAACCGGACCGAATATCATGTACCTCGACACCCGAAACGGCACCAGGTTGAACGGTGAGCAGAAAACAGTCATCGCCTCGCTCGGCGAACCAGCGGATCCAACGTTCGGTATGGATGTGGCGACCTATGGAGAGAAAGGCGAGTCGCAACTAATCCTCCACTCGTTGCTTATTCAGAACGTCGAAACGCAAGGAAGTGGATTCGGTGTGCCGGGGGCCGGACTTGAACCGGCATGGAGCAACGCCCCGAGGGATTTTAAGTCCCTTGCGTCTACCAATTTCGCCACCCCGGCAACTCAGCGTTACGAGAAGGCATAATGGGTCGTGGTGAGTCGAGTGTCAATTCCAGAGGTGCGAATCAGTGGCCCGATATGCAATAAAAATGGAGGCGGCACCCGGAGTCGAACCGGGGATAGCGGTTTTGCAGACCGTCGCCTTAACCACTTGGCTATGCCGCCTCGACGAGATTATAATGGGCGATAACGGAATATATGTCAAGTACATACATGAACTTGGACCGTTTCAAGAATGGGTAAAAAACCAATGGAGGGCAACCGTGGTCACCCTCCAGATCTGGAGCGGGCAACGAGACTCGAACTCGCGACATCTACCTTGGCAAGGTAGTGCTCTACCAGCTGAGCTATGCCCGCATCATGATGATCCAACACAATTAATGAACCAGTGCACGATTGTCAACCCAAAAGCGTTACTCGCCTCCACTCCCACTCGGTAAACGACTTCAATGCGGTTACGCACCGATAAGTTCGCGATACAATTTGGCCGTCTGCTCGGCGACCTGTTGCCAGGAATAGTTTTCGATCACGTGCAGTTGCGCTCTTCGGCCATAATCCGCCCGACGCAAATCGTCGCGAAGTAAAACATCGAGCTGCTTGGTGAGCGCCTCGACATCAGTGGAAGGGAACATGGGTGCGTGGTCACTGGCGGCTTCCACATTCGGTGGGATATCACTGACCAGACAGCACCGGCCAAAACTCATACCTTCCAGGAGTGTTAGTGAAAGTCCTTCGAGAGTGGAAGGGAGAACGACCAACTCGGCGTTCGTGTAGAGTTCTGACAGGATAGGTCCATGGACATAGCCAAGAAAATTCACCGTAGGGGCGGCATCGCGTTTCAGCTGCCGGACATACCCGTGGGTGAAGCCGGCATCGCCGGCGATGACCAGCTGAAATTCCTGACGGAGGTCATCAGGAAGCCGCGCATACGCCTCCAGGAGCATGTGACAGCCCTTCTCGGGAACCAGACGGCCAACGAAGAGGATGAAACGACCGTCGACACCGTGCTGCCGGATAAGCTCAGGCTCTTGATAGCAGGGCAGTGTAATCCCGTTGGGTATATATTCGGTCCGCCGCCCATGTTGCTCGGCATAGTAATCCCGTAGCGCCTTCGAGACGACGATGGTGCGTTGCGGGAACCGCACACTCCCGTATTCACCGAACCGCAAAATAGCACGAGCTACCAGCCCCCACTTCTCGCGCTGCCAATCGAGTCCATGAACCGTCACCACGGTGGCTTTACGCCCGAACCAACGGGGGACCCCGGACAGAAGTCCAGGCCCCAGTGCGTGATAATGGACGATGTCGAAATCCCGAGGGAGAACGTCGACCGTGGCGAGCAAGCTGTGGCTCATGGCGTCCAGATGTTTGGTCGGGATACTGGGGAGCCGCCTCACGGAAACACCTGCCACACCGGTAGCCCCCTGCAGCGAACTGTAGTGAGGCCGGCTATAAATGGTGAGTGAAAAACCTTTATCGCCAAGACGGGCCGCAAGTTCTGCTACATGCTTCTCGATACCGCCATGTATCGGTGGATACCCTTTCTGACCGATCATGGCGACTTTGATAGAGCGATCACTCACGTTGGCCCCACTCCCGTGGTACGGCGGGAAATCCGCGATGTGCATACTCCAGCATCATAGGATCGAGCTCGCCAAATGTCGACACGACAATATGTCGAATCACTTTGCCGATCTGGGGGACCAAATGGTGTTCGTGAAATGTGCTGCAAAAAGGTCGTGGCCTGGCTCAGGCGCCAGAGTACTCGAGCTGGAACGGCTGTCCATCCTTATGGATCGACTGGCACGCCTTCTCCAGTACCTCGACAACCTGAAGACCGCAGTGGCCATCACTGAGCGGTTTCTCCTTACCCAAAATACAGGCCACAAAATGGCCGGTTTCGATTTTTAGCGGTTCGACCTGCTCCACCCGCGGGATAAAGATATCGCCAAAACGGTACGAGAGCTGGAACTCGCCAAAGTTGTCGTAGTGCGGAAGGACATCGACGCCCTTGTCGTATACCCGAATCTTCTCCAGACTCGAGACATCGTCATAGACGAGCATCTTGCGACTGCCCACGAAAGTCGCCTTACGAATCTTGTTGGGATCAAGCCAGCTCACATGAATGTGGGCCAGTTGACCCCGGGGATATTCCAGGGTCAGGAAAGCGACATCCTCGATTTCCTTCTGGACGTAGGATCGACCGGTGGCGCTGACGATACACGGTGTGGACTTGAAGAGGAAATTCAACATGGCGATATCGTGCGGTGCCAGGTCCCATACAACATTGACATCCTGCTGGAACAGGCCGAGGTTCACTCTCGTGATCCCCACGTAGTAGACTTCCCCCAGCTCACCCGCATCCATGAGTTTGCGAATCTTGCGCACCGCCGGGGTGAACAGGAACGTGTGCCCAACCATGATCTGCAGATTCCGACTCTCGGCCATGTCGATGAGGTGACGGCATTCGTCGGCGGAAGCTGCCATAGGTTTCTCGATGAAAAGATGCTTGCCGGCTGCGAGCACCTCGGAACCGAGGTTGTAGTGCGTGAAGACCGGAGTCGCCACAGCAATCGCATCGATGGCGGGGTCGTTGATGATTTCCTTGTAATCGGTCGTACATTTCACATGGGGATACAGATTGCTTAGGTGGTCCAGCCGAGAACGGTCCAGATCGGCGATGGTCGTGAGCCCCACATCTGGTTGGTTATGGAAGTTCCGGATTAAGTTCGGGCCCCAGTAGCCACAGCCGATGACCGCCATCTTGATCATTTCATTCACTCCTAGCTAGACCAAACTCTAGACGAACATGCCCAGCCATGCCACGCGTCCTGTGGCCGGCGTGATATATCTCACTTATCGCTGAGTTGGAGGAAATCTTGAGTAAAGCTTGGACGCGATCAATATCCTCCTGTTCCCTGGATAACGACGGGGAAAGTCTTCATCAGGATCTGAAGATCCAGCCACAGGGACCAGTTATTGATATAGTGGATATCGAGCTGCACCATTTCTTCGAATGGAACGGTGCTCCGACCGCTCACCTGCCAGAGACCGGTCAAGCCTGGAGTCACCTTGAGACGTTCCATATGCCAAGGTTGATAGTGATCGATCTCGTAGGCGATCGGTGGGCGAGGACCGACGAGGGACATCTCACCACGGAGAACATTGATGATCTGGGGCAGCTCATCCAGGGAAGTCCGGCGCAGCCAGGCCCCGATTGCCGTTACTCTCGGGTCCTGATGCAGCTTGAAGATGTTCTTGTTTCCGTTCTTCCTACGACACCCTTTTTGATCACCGTTGATGAACATGGCAGCAAACTGCCGATGTATTGCATCATCACTGTTATGCACCATGGTGCGGAACTTCAAGAAAGGAAACGGTCTCCCGTCACGGCTCAGACGATTCTGAATGAAAAGCACCGGCCCCGGGCTGGATCTCTTGATCAAAAGCGCGATGATTCCGAAAAGCGGTGCGGTGAGGACCAACAGGACGAGAGCAAACACTAGATCAAGTGCCCGCTTGATGCGCCCCTGCAAGCCCAAAAATCGCGTTGTATCGGCTGCAAGGTAGAGACTCGGTTTTGGGGACAGACCTTCACTCTCAAGACAAGAAAGAGCCGCCGCGTCTTCCTTCATGATGTTTTTCTCCCTTAGCCGGACATAGGCTAGGTCGGTAAATGACCGCTGTGGAAACGCGTTAGCTTCTGTTCATCCAGATCCTCTCGCGATAAATCTGCTATGGGAGACAAGTTTTACTGCTTCACCCGAGATTGTATTATAGCAAATTATCCCACCTGCCGTCTACCAAATCATGGAGAAATCTGGAAAAAATATGGTGCCAATCGTTTCACACTGCCTGTGGTAAACAGTCAGCATCACTATGACCGGGTTTGTTCTAGTCAACCCGTTGTTTCTCACGGTGTTGGTGCTGTGGCACCTCCAGCCGGTCACTGACCTGCCCGGGCAGGCGAAAAACTCCGGCTGGAATAAATGGGCCCCCATCATGCACAAAGCAAGGATTTCTTTTGCCTTCTTGATCCTCGCGCCATATCCTGTGATCCTGATCCGCCGGGATGGCAGAATACCACAGAGAGGAGCTTAATCATGGCTGATAGGCTGAATATATCGCCTGCCGAAGGGAAACTCGGAGTCCTGACCCCCGGGATGGGGGCCGTCTCCTCCACATTTTTTGCGGGTGTTGAGGCTATCCGGCGTGGGCTGCGGCAACCGATCGGCAGTCTGACCCAGATGGGCCACATCCGGCTCGGCAAGCGAACCGAAGACCGTCAGCCCATGATCCGGAACTTCGTCCCGCTTACTGAGCTTGACGATATTGTTTTCGGCGGCTGGGATATTTTCGAGGACTCCGTGTACGAGGCGGCCACCAACGCCGGCGTTCTGCCGCAGAATCTCCTCGACGAGTTGAAACCGAGCCTTGACGCTGTGAAGCCGATGCCCGCGGTATTCGACAACTACTATGTGAAGAAGTTGGATGGCTCCCACGTCAAAAAAGGCAAGAACAAGATGGAGCTGGCAGAAGCCCTCATGCAGGACATGCGGGACTTCGCCAAGCAGAATAACTGCTCCCGCCTGGTGATGGTCTGGTGTGGCTCCACCGAGATCTTCCTGAAACCGTCCGAAGTCCACCAGAGTCTCGCCGCCTTCGAAAAGGGTTTGGTTGACGACCATCCTGATATCGCCCCCAGCATGATCTACGCCTACGCCGCCATCAAGCAGGGTATCCCCTATGCAAATGGCGCACCCAACTTGAGTGCGGACTTCCCTGCTCTCGAGGAATTGGCCAAGGAGACCGGCTCTCCCACCTGCGGTAAGGATTTCAAGACTGGACAGACCTTGATGAAGACCATCCTCGCTCCTGGTTTCAAGGCACGACTCATCGGCATCAACGGCTGGTTCTCGACGAATATCTTGGGAAACCGCGATGGCGAAGTGCTCGATGATCCTGATTCCTTCAAGACCAAGGAAGAGTCGAAACTGAGTGTTCTGGGTTCGATCCTTCAACCCGATCTCTACCCCGACCTGTACGGCAATCTCTACCACAAGGTCAGAATCAACTACTATCCGCCGCGGGGAGACAACAAGGAAGGCTGGGACAACATCGATATCTTCGGCTGGCTCGGCATGCCCATGCAGATCAAGATCGATTTCCTGTGCCGCGACTCGATCCTGGCGGCACCGTTGGTACTCGATCTCGCCCTGTTTCTTGATCTTGCCAGTCGAGCTGGTCTGTCCGGAATCCAGGAGTGGCTCTCGTTCTACTTCAAGAGCCCCGTCGTGCCGGCCGAACTGTACGCCGAGCACGATCTTTTTATTCAGCAGACAAAATTGAAGAACACGTTGCGCTGGATGATGGGCGAAGACCAGATCACGCATCTGGGCCGGGAATACTACGACGAGTGAACCGCCGTTACCCGGTGACCGGGTCAACGTCAAGGTAGATGTGCGATCAGTTCAGTGATGGTGGGGACCTGATGTCCGACATGGTATTGCGAGTGCTTCCGGTGGGTCCGCTGCAGACCAACGCGTATCTCCTGACTTGTTCAGGGGAGGCCATGTTGGTTGATCCCGGGGACGAACCGGAGACCTTGCTCGATGCAATATCCGACAGCGGCTGCCGTCTTTCCTCCCTGCTCTGCACACATGGGCATTTCGACCACGTGTCGGCAGCCGCGGCCATCCAGCAACAGTGGGACGTACCGCTCCTTTGCCATGAGTTCGATGCTGAGGTCATCCAGCGTATGCCGACGGTCCAGTCCGCCTACGGTTTCCCACCGTCGGCAATCCCTCGCCTGGAGCGAGTGCTGCAGGATGGTTCCAATCTGAACTTTGCCGACCACGAATTACAGGTGGTCCACGTTCCCGGCCACTCCCCCGGACATATCATGTTGATTTTGGGAAGTGATGTACTGGTGGGTGACTGTGTATTCCAGGGGAGTATCGGCCGTACCGATCTTCCGGGCGGGAATTTCTCTATCCTGGAACAGTCGATTCAGCTCAAGATATACAGCTTACCAGATAATTCCGTTCTGCATCCGGGACATGGACCTGCAACCACCGTCGAGGCCGAAAAGAGGGCCAACCCCTTCGTGCGGCCTCTCCCCGATCTTGCCAACTGATAATTGTGGACTAGCTCGAACCGCCGGAACTCAACTCGAGCTTCTCGACCCGGATCTTCTCGAGTTTCCCGTGCTCCTTGATGAATTCCTTCTTGATCCAGTCCCGATACAGAGATGCACCGAGACAACCAGAATCGTAGGCATAGATGCTCTGGAAATTGGCCGGAGCTTCCTCGATCTTGATGTTGTTGGTGATGATCGTCTTGAAGATCTTCCCCTTACCGAAGACTCCCCGTAGCTCTTTTTGAACATCTTTCTGGAGTTTGGTCCGACCATCTTTCATGGTGATGAGCACACCCAGAACCTGTAACCAGATATTCTGACGTTCCCGGATTTGGTCGATGCACGCCTTGACGTGGCGTAACGGAGTCACCGACAAACAGTTGCACGGCGATGGCACCAGGACATAATCGGCAGCCACCAGCGCATTCTGAGTCAGAACACCCAGATTAGGTGGGGTATCGATGATGATCCAGCCATACGAGGTCGTGAGTGCCTGAACTACTTTAGACAAGCGGTCCACGATCTGGGTTTTGGCCATACTCTCCAGGGACGGGTTAGCTGGCAGCACATCGATATTTTCGTCATACACCGTGGAAGTGATACCGTCATGTGGTGTTATCGCGCGACGCAACACATCGAAAATACTGCGTGCCGGTGGTTCACCATCCAGTTTCCCCAGCAGGGTACTGGTGGCACAGCCGTGAGGATCCATGTCGATGAGCAAGCAACTAGAAGTGATGTCACTATAACGCGTTAAGCCTGCTGCGAGATTGATGGCTGTGGTTGTCTTACCGCTTCCACCCTTGCTGTTCACGACAGCGATTACATTGCTCATGGGTTATTCCTCACCTCTGGACGGATCCATACGTCATGTAGCATCATCAGCAACGAATATAGGTGAAACCGCGATACTCGCAAAGGAAAACCAATAACACTCTTTGCCCATAGGGTAAAGATGATTGCAGATATCATTATAGGGCAACATAATACAGCCGCACATTGCACTAAACTCTGCGGCAGTATTTATATGATCATTAGTGCTGTATATGCCTAATATTCAAAACCTTCCGGTAATGGAAACTGTTATTTCGAAGAGGCTTTGCGGCCCGTATTCTTCGAATTCGTGTTCGACCAGACCGACACCGCGAGCCGCAGGGACGTGATCGGTGGAGTCCAACTGGAGAAACGTGTCTCTGATCTCGATACGTCCACCCCAGGTGGAGTCGAACGCGTGGTGATACCCCACCCCGAACCGGAGGGCCGTCTTGGATTGATCAAGTTCTTGGGCATTGACAGCATTCAAATCGACCATGGTGACTCCGGCAATTAAATAGGGGAAATCCGGCGTGCTCAGCAGAGGCCGTTCGACAGTGAGCCCAGCCATCAAAAAGGTCATTCGCTCATACAGGTGAAGCTCCACAGTTTGGCCGACCCGCGCCTCGGCGGTGGCATCCACTTGCGACCAGCTGAAATCGAAGCGTAGCCACCAATTGCCAACAGTTTGATAGGCGACTGACAACGCTGTTTGGAGATCCTCATCCAAGGTCACGACGAACTCATCCGAGTTGAATTCGCCACCGGCGGGTGCCAACCAGTCTGGCAAGCTACCAGATGGGATCATGACCTTGAACAGATCACCGCTGGTCATGATGCCAGCACCAGCACTCAGCAGCCAGCGACTCTCTTTTTCTTCGCTGATCTGTTCACCAGGTGTCCGCCCGGTATCGCTGGTGGCGAGAGCAAAACTCCCCCCCCAAAACGAGGAATACAAGACAGTAACACCAGGTAGTGATGAACAGCTTCAGTGCAGGGATTCCCGAAGCGGTTCGTGAGTCGTTTCGATGCTTTTCGGTCAACATCCTTACTCCTCGCCGCTCCCCAAAGAGCGGTCGTACAACACGTGGGGTTATTCAGTCAGATCCGGGTCATCACCTCCAGCCGTCAGCTCGGGCTGCTTGCGGGCCATAAGGTGACTCAGTAAATCAATGGGAACCGGGAAGATGGTCACCGAATTGTTCTCTCGCGCGATATCGGTCAAGGTTTGGAGATACCGGAGTTGAATGGTGGCGGGTTCGCTGGAGATCACGCGGGCGGCTTTGGCAAGCTGTTTACTGGCCTGGAATTCGCCGTCCGCGTGGATGACCTTTGACCGGCGTTCACGTTCCGCCTCTGCCTGCCTGGCCATGGCGCGACGCATCTCCACGGGAAGGTCGACATCCTTGATCTCGACGGTAGAAACCTTGATGCCCCAGGGATCCGTGGATTTATCCAGAATCTCCTGAATCTCCAGATTCAACTTTTCGCGGTTGGAAAGCAATTCATCCAGCTCCGCCTGCCCCACCACACTTCGCAAGGTGGTCTGCGCCATCTGCAGCGTGGCGAACATGTAGTCTTCCACCTTCACGATCGCATCATTGGGCTCGATGACCCGAAAGTAGACCACCGCGTTCACCTTGACCGAAACATTGTCCCTGGTGATGACATCCTGAGGCGGGACATCCATCGGTACGACCCGGAGACTCACCTTCACCATCCGATCGATGATGGGAATCAGAATAATCAGTCCGGGGCCTTTGGTTGCCACCAGGCGACCGAGCCGGAAAATCACCGCGCGTTCGTATTCCCGGAGGACCCGGATCGCGTTGGCGAGGAACAGCACGAAGATGAATAGAATCGTTCCCAGCGAAAAGAATCCCATAACCCACTCGCTTTCGTGATCAGACGACCGTGCCCCCTAGTGGACCATCATCTGTCGCTCCAAAATCCATGGATTCGATCCAGACCATTCGACCCTGGCTCCTTATAATCTTCACTTGATCACCGGGACGGAACTGTTGCCGCGCCCGGTATTCCCAGAGCTCCCCTTCCACGAAGACTCTCCCCCGGAACTGTCCGTTGCTGACACCATCACTCCGCACCACCTCGCCGGGAGCGCCAATCAGAGCACCCCGTCCGGTGTGATGCTTGACACGCTGGGCCGCCAGGCCGAGCCCCACGATCAGCAGGAAAAACACCGCCGTGAACAGAACCGCGGGCACGATGACCTTGAACGGGACGCCGCCGAACGGGTTGTCCGAATCGAACATCAGGATAGACCCCATCAACAGGGCGGTAATTCCGGCAATGGAAAGCGTGCCGTAACTCGTGACTTTTATCTCTAGCAACAACAGTATCAGTCCGAGAATCATCAGCATGATCCCCACATAATTGACGGGCAGACTCTGAAAGGCCAAGAACGCCATGAGCAGACAAAAAACACCGATGATACCCGGCGCCCACGAGCCTGGATTACTCAGTTCGAAGAACAGTCCGTAGAAACCGAGCATGAGCAGGATGTAGGCAACCGTTGGATCCGTGATCCGTTGCAGGAACTTCTCACGCCAGCCCATGGTGCGATTGACGATCCTGGCGTCGGCAGTGTGGATCTCCCTGGTCGTGTCCGCCCAGGCGATCGAGAGTTCATCACACTGGTCGAGCAGGTCGTCAAGGGACTTGGCCACCAGGTCGATGACGCCCAGGGCGAGAGCCTCATCGGCGGTGATGGAAACACTCTGGCGGACGACTTCTTCACTCCACTCGACATTCCGGCCACGTTGCTTGGCAAGACTCTGCAAATAGGCCACGGCATCGTTGGTGACCTTTTCGGCCATGGCTTCGTCCATCTCCCCACCCATGTTGACCGGATGAGCCGCGCCGACATTTGTTGCCGGCGCCATGGCGGCCACATGGGCTGCCGTCAACAAGAACACGCCGGCTGAAGCAGATCGCGCACCTTCAGGATAGACGAACACGACCACCGGCAGCCTCGCCCGGAGAATGGTCTTGACCATCTGGCGCATGGCAGTGTCGAGCCCACCAGGCGTATCGAGTTCGACTACCAGCAGTTCCGCTGACTGTTCTTCGGCGATTTCCAATTCCTTGTCCAGATACTCGGCGACGATGGGACCGATGGTGCCTTCGATGCGGATGATATGAACCAGGTGGCGTTGTGAACTGTTATCCGGGTCAGCCCGGGACAGAGAAAAACCGGTAAACAGCAGTATTCCTGCCAGCACGCAACCGCAGCAGGTACGCCAGGCTATTGGACGGATTCTCCAAGGCATGCGACCAAGGGCGGTCATCGGATACTCCCTTTCAGCCCAGACTCTCGTAGTATAAACAAAACGCCCAAACAGTCAGTGTTGTCAATGGTTTGGTTGGGACTTTCACGAGCTAATCAACGTGGTGGCTGTTGCCAAGAAAAAGTCGACGCAATCGCATGCATCTCCCGGAAATAGTTCATCTTGTCCTGGCCGGGAGAAAAGGTGAGAAGATCGAGACAATAAAGCCTGCCGCGCTCAGGATCAGCCAGGAAAAAAGACCAGAACGGCCCGCCACCATTGAAACCGCGGCCCGCCCAGGCGCCGGTCAGTTTGACACACGGGAATTCCGCTAGCATGGTGTCCTGCCAGGCAAAACTCAGCTCGACCAGATCTTCATCGTGCACGAGCTCGCCCATCTGACGACGGAAGGTCAGGAGAGCCTCGCGATCCTGGAGCAGACGTTCCGGTTCCACACGCTTGTCCCACGACACGGTGATACCGCGGGAGGGGCCGTTGCGCATCCACTCGATGACTGTCTGTCCGTCCGGTTCCACCTGGTTCTCCCGGTAGGTGATCGGAATATCGATGGAGAAACCATGTATCTGCCAGTACTTGTCCCGTAGTTGCTCGTGAATGCCCTCGCGTCTATTGCGTTTGATCAGTCGCGAGGTGACACTCTCCTCCAGCAGGCGCTGGACGCGCACCAGGTTCCGGTTGAGATAACTCATCAATTCATTGCGATCGTTGGCCACGACCAGAATCGCATGTTGGTAACGAGCATACGGGTCCTGGAACTGCACCAATCTCTCTTGGCCGGAGCCCACCCGAGCCGCTGTCTCGTCATCCAGCCGACTTCTGACTTCTTTCACCAAACTGCCGCCGTCGTTCCAGTCCACCAACCAGAGGATATTCTTGTAATTCCGGCTGAGTTTCCATTTGTCGGGTCCGTAGATATCGATGCTGAAGGGACGTTCTTCTCTGATCACGAACGAGACCGGCTGATTCAGCCGGTTCAAGAACGTCTGGGCGCCCGCTCGCAACGATTCACTGGAGATGACTACGGCCAGATCGCCAAAGGATCCGGCGGCCGAGATGATCCCTTCACTGTGTTCCAGGTTACAGGCGCACGGGAAGAGCATGGTCGCCAGCAAACAGACCCCCGTGAACCAGATCCCGATACGTGACTGAACTGGCCTTGGCAACGAAAGAAAAGCACCGGGCTGACCAGTCGTCGTCGTTCCCGGTGCATTCATTTTGCGGAATACCAACCTGCAACCAAACCAAGGTCCCATGACGACCTCTCGCAGACGGTGGGGTAATCAGTCCTCTCTCTGCAGGTCTAGTTGATCGGAGTCCTTGATGTCAAGCTGTGCTTTCAACTCCACGAGTTGCTTGCGCATGTCATCTCGTTCGACGGTCAACAGAAGATTCTCCTGGCGCAAGCGGTCGATCTGCGCCTGCCGGCTGTTGATGGCGTTCCGGATCTCTACCCAGAAGCGCTCGCTGTTGGGGAATCCGCGATTGGCGGGGCGCACCCCCAGACCGCTGTTCGGGAGCGACACGGGTCGTGGCCAGATTGTCGAGCCAGAATTCTGGCTCAAGAGGGAGCGACGATCGGTGCGGTCTGCATCTATACTCGAGGACGACATGGGGGCGTCGTGGTGGGCAATAACCGCAGGCCCAGTCCCCCCACCTTGCGGATCCCGTGAGGGACTGGTGGGCAATACCAGCATGGCGAGAGCGACAATCACGGCACAACTCACCGCCATCGATACCCCGACCGTGCCGAGCCAGCGACTCAAGCTCCAGCGGGGATTCTCCCAGGGCAGGGTCGCCGATTGCGCCGCCTCTTGCAGGGTCTGGTTCAGTTTCAGTTGGAGACGCCACTCGAAATTCTCGGATACTTCGGGCTCGGTGGCCCGCAGTAATCGCTGGCCCAACAAGAGGTCGTCGCGGTAGGAACGACACCCGGTACATTTCTCCAAATGTCCTTCCAGCGAGATGGTCTTGTCAGGGGGGAGCTGACTGTCCATCGTCAAGCTCAGCCATTCTCGCGCTCTGCCACATCGCATGGGGTAATCCTCCGCTGTCTATTCCTTGTCCTCGTTTGCCTCGGCTTCGATGCGTTCCAGTTCGGCCAAGAGTGTCTCGTTCTTCAATAGCGGCTTGATGTTCTGCCGGAATCGGTTCCGAGCGCGGTTGATCCGTGATCGCACCGTTCCGAGTTTCAAGCCGGTGACCTGTTGGATCTCCTCGTACGTCAATTGATCAACCTCACGGAGCAAAAACGGGATCCGGTATTTCTCCGGAATTCTGCTGGTGGCGAGATTGATCAGGGCGCCGAGCTCTTCTCGTTCGATGAGCTGCGTTGGATCGGCTCCCGGATCCGGGGGATCCAACGGTAACTCGTCCTCGTCCGGTGCGGGATTCAAACGGAGCATACGCGGTCGACGCGAACGCTTGCGCATCCGATTGCGCACCAGATTGGTGGCGATGGTGAAGACCCAGGTGCTGAACCGAGCAATTTCACGATATTTCTCGGCATGGATGTAGACCCGCACCAGGGTCTCCTGCGCCAGTTCCTCGGCCAGACTGGGTTCATGAACCATTCTCAGGATAAAGCTGTATAGCCTACCCTTGTAACGAGATACAATTTCGTCGAACGGCTTGCGTTGACCCTGCTGGACACGCGCGATGAGTTCTTCGTCCCGGATCTCCCGCAGCGTTGGTTGTGGCTGCCTCGGTTGATCCGAGAACTGGTCCTTGCTGCATATCACGTCGGGAACTCCTTGAACTGCAACTCTTGTTCATGTTGCACGACACGCCCCCTGTTACCATGATCTCTCGCGAAAGTTCCGTGAGATTAGACTGAATTTGCTCTGGTTAGGACCCGCTCCCCGGCTGCGCGGTCGGGAGACACGGCTCACCACTGCAACAATTCCGCCAGGGACCAGACGGGGAGAAACGCCTCGGGGTACGGGAACTCCACGTTCCAGATCCGCGGAACACTCACTTCCAGGTCTCCCGGTCGCCGTGAGGACGAGATCCGATGGGTCCAGCCGGTGGTCCCAGCTGCTGGAATCCGCCATACCGACCAGACCTCACACACGCCACCTCGTCCCAAACCTCGCTGGCAATTCTCCTGGCGCAAAGAGGAGCGTGAGTTCCCCAGCATCATCTCGGCATCTGGAGACATGGTTGTGTTTCCGTAAAAGTCGACTTCGAGCCGGAGGTGCTGAACACCTGCATCCCGTTCTTGCCCCGCCGTTACCCAGCGGGGACGATCGACGTTTTGTTGACTGACCGTCAAGGGATGCAATCCGTCTGCCCAGTGCAGGTCCGCCAGTTGTTCACGGCACTCGAAAACCCGGGTCAAGGTCATCAATGCACGAGCGAAAGAGGCGTGGTATTCACGCCAATGTTCACCCCAGGGCTGGTAGACCACCGTGGTGGCATCGGTAACAGCGAAGGTCCACCCCTTGCCGCTACGGTCCAGGAGAAACGACAGGGCCGTTTCGATTGCTACTCGCCCATCCTCCCCACGGATCACCTCGAGACGCAGCATGTCGTCGGGCCCTTGCAGCCAGCATGCCGCACCGCACAACTTCCGGCCCCAAACAGATACCGTCCAGTCGACTGCATGGAGTTGCCCGGTGTATTGCCCACTGATGGTTGTCTGAGCGGATTCTGGAACCTGATCCCCCGCTAGGACCGGTTCGAGACCAAGCAGCATGCAGAGATAAACGAGCCACATGGTGAAATCATCTCCGTCTGCTTCCGGAACACGTCGTGTATGAGTTATGGTTCTGGTGCGGTTCAGCGACTATCGTCCGTGGGCTCGATTTCCTCGATGGCAGCACCCAGCCGCTCCGCATCTCCTCCCAGCGCCAGCGCACGTCGCAATAAACGCAGCGCTTCCTCCGGCTGATCGATCCGGCCCAGAACCAGGCCGAGATGTTCGAGGATCACGGGATCTTCCGGGATTGCATTGGTCGCCTTGACGAGCTGGTCGAAGGCTTCCTCGTAACGGGCCTGCTTGAAAAACACCCACCCCAGAGAATCGAGGTAGGCTCCGTTATCGGGATCCGAGGCGAGGGCCTGGCGAATCAGACGTTCCGCACGTTCCAGCTCCTCGTTCCGTTCGGCCAGGAAGTACCCGAGCGAGTTGGCCAGATCGGGATCGTTGGGATCCTCTTGCCAGAGCAACTCCAGGGTCTGCCGAGCCTGCCCCGTGTTGCCGCGATCAGCCTGGCAAAGGGCGAGCTGTTGCATGGCCTCCTTGCGAACCGATTCCTGTTGGGCGGCGACGTTGAACAGTTCAGCTGCACGGTCCAGCTCACCCAGACTACGGAACACGTAACCGAGTAGCATGTATCCGGCACCATTCTCGGAGTCGGTAATATCGACGGTTCTGGTGGCCAACTCGGCCATCTCTTCGCGCTGGGCGGATTTGATCGAATCCTCAGCCTGCGGGTTGAAGCTGTCACCATAACGGACGGCCAGGAGTCGTAGCAGAGAGAGGGCATACTCGGCCCGAGCGGGTGCCAATCGCACCGCCTCGCGCAGGGAAGTCTCCCCCGCCGCGAGATCCCCCTGGGCCGCCAAAGTGTCACCGAGGTAGAAATGAGTCTCCGGCTGATCTGGCCAGTGGTCAACTGCGGCACGGAGCATCTCGATGGTCCGCGGCCAATCATCCTGGCGCATCAGGAGACGTGCCAGCCAGAGGGTGGACTCCAGATCGTTGACACCCCGTTGACTTCGAGATTCGAGGCGGTCGATGGCCGACTGGATATCGCCGTGATTCGTCAGGAGTTCGATCAACTCGAGTTCCCAGCTGACATCAGGCAGATCGCCACTGGCGGCCACGGTGTTATCGGCGACAGCGGCGAGGGAATCGGCCCGGATCGCCATCGCAACCGCGTCGGTGATCTCACCGCGGAGAACGAGATCACGCAAGAGCCGGAAACGGAGCGTGAACGAATGGGGAACGGCAGCCACCGCCTCGCCCAAAAGGTTACGCAACGCCTGGTCAGCGCCGTCCTGTTCCAGGACAGTCGCCATCAACAGATAGATCTGCTCCCGTTGCTCAGGCAATTGCGTTAGCGCATGGCGATAGGCCTTGAGCGCCGGTTGGGTCTGTCCGGTCTGGGCCAGCAATCCCGCTTCCAGGATCAGGAGTTCTTGCAGGGGGAGACCGTCTCTGCGTACGGTTTCGATCTCGGCGAGAGCTTGCCGGTACCTTTGCATCTCCGCCAGGAGATTGATGTAACTCCGCCGATGTTCGGGGTCATCAGGGTTTGCCTGGATCAACGCATCCAGAACTTCCAGCGCCTGGTGGCCATACCCTTGTCGCAGGAGCACTGTGAGATAGGCCTCCGCAATTTCGGGAACGCCCGGCGCCAGACGATACGCATGGTGCAGATAGGGTACCGCATCCTGGTTCTCACCCGATTCCAGCAAGGTGGTGCCGAGCAAATAACTCGTGGCCGCGCCGAAAGGCAGGTCTGCCTCGGCGACGGTACTGATCGTATCATTCACCGCGGCAGGTATGGAGTCGCTCGTGGCGGATTGGCTAAAGATTGTGGTGGGAAAACACCCCAGCAAAAGCAGCACGAGGTAACCCGGAAAAGTGATTCGCAGGAATAACATGAATTGCGCCCTGTCACTCCATGATAGCATCGAGTAGATCCGGTTCCCGTTCCAGCCGGGCAAGCGCCTTCTGCGCCGCTTTTTGTTCAGCCGCCTTTTTATTGTGGCCGGTACCCGAACCCAGGACGATGCCATTGAAGGTGACCCCAACGGTAAAAACCCGCGCGTGATCTGGTCCCGAGGCGTGCAAAACCCGGTAACGTGGCGGGCTCTTGAACTTGGCCTGAATCAACTCCTGTAGCTGACTCTTGTGGTTGCCGAGCGACCGTTTCGTCAGGATGCTGGTGGAGTTGTCCAGCAGGCATTTTTTTATGACTGCATCGGCCGGCAACAAACCACCATCCAGATAGACCGCACCGATAATCGCTTCCATGGTATCGGCCAGGATGCTGGAGCGTTTCCGCCCCCCGGTCGCCGCCTCGCTGCGACTCATGCGTATATGTTCACCCAGATTCAGTAAGGCCGCAACTTCCGAGAGTCGGTTACCACAGACCAGCAACGATTTCATCTTGGTCAGATCCCCTTCGGCCCGCCGGGGAAATCGCTGGAAGAGAAATTCGTTCACCACCAGACCGAGCACGGCATCACCCAGGAACTCCAGTCGTTCGTTGGAATCCTGGCGACCGAAGCCCGAGACATGAACGTGGGAACGGTGCAACAGTGAGCACTTCAGGAGTTCCTGATCCTTGAACCGATACCCGAGCTTTTCTTCCAGGCGAGCCCTTTTCTCTGCAGACGAGGAATCGGTCGAAGCGGGCGAACACTGGGACTCGACCGAGGTGTTGATCACCTTAGCGAACAGGTACCGCAGTAGTTTCATGAACTCCATGCTGAATCGGCCCTGTTGTCCTCCCCCTCAGACAGCCTTGAAGCAGAGAGAAATATTGTGCCCTCCGAATCCGAAGGAATTGCTGAGGGCGAATTCCACCGGATGTTCCCGCGAACTGTTCGCACAGTAATCGAGGTCACATTCTGGATCCGGCTGCTCTAGGTTGATGGTCGGCGGTAAATGGCCATGCTTGAGCGCAAGCGCCGTGATGGCGCCCTCGACGCCGCCGGCCGCTCCCAGCAGATGGCCGGTCATCGACTTGGTAGAACCGACGACCAGATCGGCGGCATGTGATCCGAAGAGATCCTTGATCGCCCTGGTCTCGATCTTGTCATTGAAATAGGTCGAGGTGCCATGGGCGTTGATGTAGCCCACGTCCTGTGGTTGGATCCCGGCCGTGCGGATGGCGCCCGCCATGGCCTCGCGACCGCCGAATCCCTCGTTATCCGGTTGAGTCATGTGATAGGCGTCCCCGGTCATGCCGTAACCCACAACTTCGGCGATAACGTCCGCCCCACGAGCCTCGGCCCGCTCGGCGGTTTCCAGGATCAAGATTCCAGCTCCCTCTCCCAGGACAAAACCGTCACGTTCCAGATCGAAGGGGCGACTGGCGTGGGCCGGATCATCGTTGCGAGTGGACAGTGCTTTCATGGCGCCAAAACCGGCGAGTGCCATGGGACAGATCGTGGCTTCGGTTCCGCCGGTGATGATCAGATCCGAGTTCCCCTTGACGATCTGGTCATATGCCGCGGCAATTGCGTGTCCACTGGAGGCACAGGCGGAAACTGTGGCATAATTCGGTCCTTTGTATCCGTACCGAATCGAGACGAGCCCGGCCGCCATGTCGCCGATCATCATGGGGATGAAAAGGGGTGAAACGCGACGGGGGCCGCCATTCAAGAGGCGCGCATGCTGGGTTTCGAAAGTGATCATACCGCCGATCCCGGAACCGATGATGACCCCGGCACGTTGCGGATCGATCTCACCCGGCTGAGCCATCGCCATCGCCTCTTCGGCGGCACAGACGGCGAATTGGCAGAAACGGTCCGCCTTGCGCGCGTCCTTCGGGCCCATGACCGTGGCGGCGTCGAAACCTTTCACCTCAGCGGCGAAGGTGGTTCGATACTCGTCCACGGGAAAACTCTGGATCTTGTCCACGCCGTTGTGACCGGCTAGCAGGGCCTGCCAAGTCGCGGGCGTGTCGAGACCAACCGCGGTAATCATGCCCAGACCGGTCACCACCACCCTGCGTTGGCTCATACTGCGACCTCCTGCACTACTGGCAAACGGTACTCCGGCTCAACCCGTCAGACCAGGTGGAGCCGGGGTAACTCGTTCAGTGTCCAGCGACGAGAAAACTGTGAACGCCTTGACCAATCACGCCTAGTCGAGGTGAGTTTCCAGGTACTCGATGGCATCCTGAACCGTGCGCAGTTTTTCCTGGTCCTCTTCCGGAATGGTGATATTGAAGACCTCCTCGAGATCCATCACCAATTCCACCGTATCCAGGGAATCAGCGCCCAGATCCTCGGTAAACGACGCCTCTGGAGTGATCTGCTCTGGGTTGACAGAGAGCTTACGCTCAATGATCTCGTAGACCTTCTCTTGAATCGAGGACATGTTGAAATTCCCTCCTTGGGGTAAAGACAACCGTTAAAAAACCATGCCGCCGTCACAGACCAGGGTCTGGCCCGTGATGTAGGCAGCATCTTCCGACAAAAGGAAAGAAACCAAGCCGGCGATGTCGCTGGCTTCACCAAATCGTTTCAAGGCGATCTGTTGCAGCATGGCATTCTTCACGGAGTCGGATAGTCCGGCAGTCATGTCCGTGGCGATGAACCCCGGTGCGACGGCATTGACCGTGACCGATCGTCCGCCAAGTTCCTTGGCCACCGATTTGGTCATGGCGATGACCCCCGCCTTGCTCGCCGCATAGTTCGCCTGGCCAGCATTGCCCATGATGCCGATCACCGAGGCAATGCTGACGATGCGCCCTTCGCGCTGGCGCATCATAATTGGGGATATTGCTCGTGTAAAGTTAAAGGTGCCCGTCAGGTTGATATCCAGAACCCGTTGCCAGTCTTCCGGTTTCATGCGTACGAACAGGCCGTCACGGGTCACGCCGGCGTTGTTGACGAGGCCGTAAACCGCGCTGAAAGTCTCCTGCACCTGTTCCGCCACCGACATGGTGGCAGCCCAGTTGGAGATGTCGCAGGTAAACGCCTCGTACCGGCCGTCACCTTTCAAGCTGGCGGCGGCGGCCTTGACCAGGTCCTCCGCGATATCCACCAACGCCAGGTCGTAGCCCTGACCGGCGAGTTTTTCGGCGATGGCGAGGCCGATGCCACGCCCGGCACCGGTGACGATCACCGCTCCCTTACCCATAAAACCGCCTCCTCTGGAACGGGTTGCGTTGTTGATAACTACCCGCAATACCGACTGGATCGCATTATGTCAAGTGCTCTTGTAAGCTGACCAGGATGTTGTCCAGATCCTGGCAGTTCCCCACCGGAACGAACTTTATCTCCGGATACACCCGCTTCGCCAGGTTGGTCAACACCCGCCCCGGGCCGACCTCCAGCACCAAGCGCGGTACCGTGGCAGTGGATTCCCCCGCAGCGATGTGCTGCATGGTGTGATGCCACAACACCGGCGAGGTCAACTGTCGAGTCAAGCCGTCCTGAAGCTTCTTGGCCGCGGTGAGTGGCCGGGCGGAGACGTTGGCGATCAAAGGCACCTGTGCATCGAGTAGCAGCGCCAAGTCGATTTCGGTGGCGAAGCGGGCGGCAGCATGCTCCAGCAACGGCGAATGGAACGCCCCGCTGACCTGCAACTGGATGACTCGCTTGGCCCCCGCGGCCTTGAGCGGTTCAGTCGCCGCCGCCACGGCCGCGACCTCACCCGAAATGACGACCTGATTATCGGAGTTGTGATTGGCGAGACAGACCACGCCGACCTGTTCGGTAATATCGGCACAGACCTGGGTCACCACCTCGGACGTGAGCCCCAGGACGGCCGCCATGGCCCCGGGTCGTTCCTCACCCGCGGCGAACATCAATTCACCCCGCCGGCGCACCAGGCACAGGGCGGCGGCGGGAGTCAACGCGCCCGCCGCCACTGCCGCCGAGTATTCACCCAGTGAATGACCGGCCACGACATTGGGGCGCACCCCGAGTTCCGCCAGCGCCAGGGTCACTGCCACCGAATGCGCCAGAATGGCCGGTTGGGCGTTGTGGGTCTCGGTCAAGGTTTCGAGGGGACCGTCGAACATGATCTCGGTCAGCGGATGATCCAGGGTAGCATCCACCTGCGCCAGAAAATCCGCTGCCGGTCCGGGGCGTTCCGCCAGATCGCGCGCCATGCCGACGACTTGGGAAGCCTGGCCAGGAAAAAGCATGGGAACCTGATACATCATTGCCTCGATTGCTGAAGGAAATGGTGAAGCCCGGATTATTCATGAATAATCCGGGCTCACTAGGCGCGGCGGGCCAAGGTCTGCTGCAGTTTGCGCGGGATGTCGAGAACGGCTTGCCGGCGGGCAACCAGCACCGCATTGGTGATGGCGCGACTCGAACTCCGGCCGTGACTGATGATACTGATACCGTCGATTCCCAGCAGCATGGCGCCACCATAGGCGGCATAGTCCAGCTTCTTATCCAGTACGGCCAAACCGGGAACCAGCAGTTTTCGATCAGCGTCCGTGAGTTGCGCACTACCCGCGATCTCGCCCAGGAAATGGCCGAAACCCTCGATGAGCTTCAGCGCCATGTTCCCGGTAAAGCCGTCGGTGACCACCACGTCGGCCGTCCCGAGCAGTAACCGGTTACTCTCGACATTCCCGATGAAATTGAGAGCGGTCTGCTGCAGGAGCTGGTAGGTCTTGATCACCAGCTCACTCCCCTTGGTCTCTTCCTCGCCGATATTCAGCAGACCGATTCTCGGCTCGTCACGGCCCAGAATCTCCCGGCAGTACAGGTTACCCATCTCGGCGAAACAGCGCAGGTGTTCAGCGTTACACTGGACATTCGCTCCGACGTCCAGCAGCAAGAAGTGATCGTCCACCGCCGGTATGAGGGTACCGATGGCCGGGCGGTCCACCGAGGAGAGCCGGCCCAGAATAACCAGGCTCGCAGCCACCATGGCGCCGGTACTGCCGGCGCTCACCAGGGCATCACAGCTCCCGGCCTTCTGATCCTTCAGCGCACGGACGATGGGCGAGTCCGGCTTGCCTCGAATAGCCGCCGCCGGACTCTCGGCCATATCGATGTCCTGAATGCAGTGAATGATGGATATGGGCTGGTCAGCAACATCGAGTTGCTGCAGTTGCTCGACAATGGCAGACTCGTCGCCATACAACGCCAGCGAGAAATCGTTTCGCTGTGCCAAGGCCTGGACGGCACCGGGAACCACGACTGCGGGGCCATGGTCACCACCCATGGCGTCGACAGCGATCACCGGGCTCTGGCTCGTACTAGCCAAACAACCGACCTCCCCACCCGGGACGCCCCCGCTTCGATTGCTAGGATTCGACGACGATCACTTCACGTTCCCCGTAAAAGCCACACTCGCGACAGACACGATGGGGCAATCGGGGTGCGCCACAGTGCGGGCACTTGGCGGGATCGGGCTGGCTCAGATGCCAGTTGGCGCGACGTTTCCCCTTGCGGGCCTTCGAGGTCTTTCTCTTGGGAACAGCCATGACTTGGTACTCCTTGCTTTCGCTGGCCGACGCTTCAGGCCGTGGCCAATGTGGCCGGTATTACTCCCCGGTCGGCAACGCATCCCAGCGGGGATCAGACTCTTCATCCTGGCATTGACACTGCTCGCCATTGCGGTTGCAGCCACAATGGATGCAGAGTCCCTGGCAGTTCTCGTCGCAAAGCCGTTTCAGCGGCAGCGCCAGCAAGACGGCTTCGCGCAGGACCGTGGACAGATCGACTTCACCGACCTTCTGGTGGATCACACAGCTGTCCGGTTCTTCTTCGTCCTCGGTATCCTGGAGAATCAGGATCTCCAGCGGCACCGCAAAGTGCTGGACAAAGTCCTCCAGGCACCGGTCGCAAGTAGCATTCAGATCAGCATTTAGAGACCCGGTGACCACCAGGCGATTGTCCATGTTGTTGACCGTCAGCGTACCGGATAAGTGGACAATCGTGTCCGGTTCCCCGGCAATCTTGAGGGTCACATCTTCCCGGAACTCCACTTCGCTGGTTCCGAGCTCCTGCCTGTCCAAATCCAGTTTCATAACAAGCTCGCAACGCTAAGCAAATGAAGTGTTTCTGTCAAGTATGAGCGGCAAGTCGCCGGCCTCTGATTTTCTGAAAAACCACATCGCTCTACTCGCCGAAGATGATGCGCAACTCACGCGCACTGTCCTCCAGGTTCGCCGAAGCGTGGATGCCGTTCTGCGTCAGCGACGTCCCGTACAACCGACGAACCGTACCCGCCGCCGCCTGGGCCGGATCGGTGCTCCCGATCAGTTCCCGGAGCTGGGCGACGCCGTCTTCCCGTTCCAGTCGCATGGCCAGGACCGGTCCCGAGCTGATGTACTCCACCAGTCGACCGAAGAACTCCTTGCCAGCGTGTTCGGCGTAGAACTCCTGCACGGTGGCCCGGTCGAGCTGCCGCATGGCCATGGCGGTGATCCTGAAGCCGTTGTTGTTGAGCATCCCCAGGATGACGCCGATCCTCTGCTCCGGCGCTGCCAGAATCTCCGGCTTCAGCATGCAGTATGTCTGCTCCATCATGTCCCTCTCGTGCGTGGTCTTACTTCCAGATCTCCATCAATCTGGGCACGATGTCCACCGGTCGGTCAGCTACCGGGATCCCGGCCGCCGCCAGCGCCTGCTGCTTGCCCTCGGCCGTGCCGCAGCCACCGGAAACGATGGCGCCGGCGTGTCCCATCCTCTTGCCGGGAGGCGCGGTGCGCCCCGCGATGAAGGAGACCACCGGGATGGACATATTGGCCTTGATCCACTCGGCCGCCTTCTCCTCGGCGTCGCCGCCGATCTCCCCGATCATGACCAGCGCCTTGGTCTCCGGGTCGCTCCCGAAGGCCTTGATGGTGTCCATGAACGTGGTCCCGATGACCGGATCGCCGCCGATGCCGATACAGGCCGACTGGCCCAGATCGTTGACGGTGAGCTGATGAACGATCTCATAGGTCAAGGTGCCGCTCCGCGAAACGAGCCCCACGTTGCCCGGCTTGACGATGCTGCCCGGCAAGATGCCCATCTTGCATTGGCCCGGCACGATCAGTCCCGGACAGTTGGGGCCGATGACCCGCACGCCACGTTCGACGCAATACGGCATCACCTTGACCATGTCCACCGTGGGCACACCTTCGGTGATGCAGACGATCAGCTTGACCCCGGCGTCCGCCGCCTCGTAAATGGCCCCGGCTGCGGCGAAGGGCGGTACGAACACTACGGAGGCGTCGGCACCCGTTTCCTGAACCGCTTCGGCCATGGTATTGAACACCGGCACCGTGTCCTCGAACATCTGACCGCCGCGGCCCGGGGTGACCCCGGCCACGACCTTGGTGCCGTATTCCATCATGGACCTGGTGTGGAAGCTGCCGTCACGGCCCGTGATGCCCTGTACGACAACCTTGGTGGAGGCGTCACAGAATATCGCCATGTTTTGCCTCTCCTCTTCTGTGCGACTTCGCGGCCGCACTGAATGTCTGATTATTTCCAGATCGGAAAACGATCAGTGAATTATCCCGCCAGTTCGATGGCCTTCTTCACCGCTTCATCCATGGTCTCGGCAGCCACCAGCTTGGTCTCGCCCAGCATCCCGCGAGCCTTTTCCTCGTTGGTGCCGGTCAACCGCACGATGATCGGAACCGAGATGTCCATCTGCTCCGTGGCGGCGATGATGCCGGCCGCGACGTCGTCACACCGGGTGATGCCGCCGAAGATGTTGAAGAGGATGGCTTTCACGTTGGGATCGTCCAGGATGATGGTCAACGCGTTGACCACCTTCTCCGGATTGGAGCTGCCACCGATGTCCAGGAAGTTGGCGGGCATGCCGCCGTAATACTGGACCAGGTCCATGGTCGCCATGGCTAGCCCCGCGCCGTTGACGAGACAGCCGACGTTGCCGTCCAGCTTGACGAAGGACAGCCCCGCCTCGCGCGCTTTCTGCTCGGCCGGATCCTCCTCGTCCAGATCACGCAGTTCCTCGTAATCCGGGTGCCGGAACAGAGCGTTGTCATCGAGATTCACCTTGGCGTCGATGGCGTGCCCCGCGCCGGTCGGCGTGAAGATCCAGGGATTGATCTCGGCCAGGCTGGCGTCGGCGTGCATGAAGGCCGCATACAGCTTCTGCATGGCGGCTGCCAGTTGCCGCGCCTTCTTGATATCGTCCGGGCAGAGCTTCATGCCCATGGTGATGGCCTCGTGGTCGAGCAAGCCGTAGCGGGGATCGATGGTGGCCTGGAAAATCAGTTCCGGCGTATCCTTGGCCACCTGCTCGATCTCGACGCCGCCCTCGGCGCTGGCCATCAACAACACCCGCTTGCTGTTGCGGTCGATGAGCATACCGACGTAATACTCTTCGGCGATGTCCAAGGCGCCGGTGATAAGCACCTTGTTCACTGTATGTCCCTTGATGTCCATGCCCAGGATCGCCTCGGCGTGCCGCCTGACGTCGTCCTCGGTCTTGCAGAACTTGACACCGCCGGCCTTGCCGCGGCCACCGGTCAGGACCTGCGCCTTGACCATGGCCGGCAGGCCGTATTCCCTGGCGTGGGCAACAGCCTCGTCCGCACTGGTCGCGACCTTGCCGCCGGGAACAGGCAGACCAAAGCGGGTAAAGATCTCCTTGGCCTGATACTCGTGAATATTCACCGAACACCTCCCCTGAATAAGTGGAAGCAGTTACGGCCGCCGTCCGCGACGGCGACCGCAGGACAGCTGGATCCTAGACGGTAAAACGCGCCAGTAGCTCGGTCAGATTCGGCGAACCGATCTCCTGCAGCTCGTACTTGACGCGGACAGTCTCCTTGTTGATTTCGATGACCCGGCTGAGATCGATGGGCGTACCGATGATGACGGTATCGCACTCCACGGCCTCGATGGTCTTGGCCAGATCCGCCATCTGCTCGTCGCCGTACCCCATGGCCGGCAACAGTGCGCCGATCTCCGGATAGATACTGAAGGTCTCAGCGATCTTGCCGGTGATCCACGGCCGCGGGTCGACGACTTCGGCCGCGCCGTTACGCAGGGCGGCAATGACCGCGGCGCCGTACCTCATGCCACCGTGGGTCAGGGTCGGGCCGTCCTCCACGCAGAGCACGCGTTTGCCGAGGATCTTCTCCGGCGCGTCGACGGTGAGCGGCGAGGCGCCGTCGATGATGGCGCAGGTCGGGTTCAGATTACGAACGTTCTCCCGCACCTCTTCCACCTTGTCAAACTCGGCCTCCACGATCTTGTTGATGATCACGGCGTCGGCCAGACGGATGTTGGTCTCACCCGGGTAGTAGGTCACTTCGTGACCGGCCCGGTGCGGATCCGCCACCACGATGTGGAAATCGGTCTTGTAGAACGGTGTGTCGTTGTTGCCGCCGTCCCACAGGATGACATCGGCTTCCTGCTCCGCCTCCCGCAAGATGGCCTCGTAATCCACGCCGGCGTAGATGATGCAGCCGGCGGCGATGTGCGGCTCGTACTCCTCCATCTCTTCGATGGTGCAGTTATGCTTCTCGAGATCCTCGAGAGTGGCGAACCGCTGCACCCGCTGCTTCACGAGATCGCCGTACGGCATGGGGTGGCGAATGGCGGCCACGGTCTTGCCGGCGTCGCGCAGGATCTTGCTGACCCGGCGGGTGGTCTGGCTCTTGCCACAGCCGGTGCGCACGGCACAGATGCTGATGACCGGCTTGGAGCTCTCCACCTGGGTCAACCGCTCGCCGAGCATCTTGAAGTCGGCGCCGGCGGCGTTGACGATGGAACCGATGTGCATGACCTGCTCGTGGGACAGGTCGCTGTACGAAAACACGCAGCACTCCACATCGTGCTCCTTGATGAGCGCGACCAGGTTGTCCTCACTCTTGATGGGAATTCCGTTGGGGTACAGCTTGCCGGCCAGCTCCGGCGGATAGGCGCGCCCCTCGATGTCGGGAATCTGGGCGGCAGTGAAAGCCACCACTTCGTAATCCTCGTTGTCACGATACACGCAGTTGAAGTTATGGAAGTCCCTGCCTGCCGCACCGATGATGATGATTCTCTCCCTGGCCATGACGTCTCCTTGGTAAGAATATCTGCCGTGTATCCCGCTGGCAGCCTCGGGCCTCTTCCCCTCCAGCGGTTCGGCCACCGTTCCGAACGACGGCAGATTCGAGTGGTGGTAGCTCCACAATTTGATGCGCAAAGGATGGACGAGGAGAACCTCGCCGATCCCGGCCACATCATTTCAATGCCTTTATGGCGGCAATGATTCGAGAGGTCGACCGCTTCGCGCGCATGGTTCCCCGGACCACCCGGCCCCCCCAGGATTTCACCTCGGAGGCGCCGACGATTTCGTCGTCCTCGTACTCGGACCCCTTGACGAGTACAGCGGGCCTGACCAGCAGAATGGTCTCCAGCGGCGTCAGTTCGGCAAAAATAGTGACTGCGGACACCAGTCGCAAGGCGGCGAGTAAAGCGGCGCGTTCCGCGTCCGGCACCAGCGGTCGGCCCTCCCCCTTGAGTCGACGCACCGAGCTGTCGCTATTGATGGCAACCAGCAACGAATCGCCCAAGGCGGCGGCCTCCGCCAGACTGTCCAGATGGCCGCTGTGTAGCAGATCGAAGCAGCCATTGGTGAAGACGATGGAGCGTCCCGATTCGCGCTCAGCAGCGGCCCAGACGGCCAGGGCGGACCGTTGCAGAACGGGTGCGGGCACACGGTCGATCACAACTTCATGGCCTCCCTGATAGCCTGGGCGGAAATGGCGGCGGTCCCCAGTTCACGCACCGCCAGGCCGGCGGCGTGATTGGCGATGTTGGCTGCGGTCAGATACGAGGCCCCGGCCACCAGGGCCGTGGTATAGGCGGCGATGACCGTGTCGCCGGCGCCGGTGACGTCGTACACGTCGGTCGCCTCCGTAGGCAGATGGTGCATCTGCCCGCCCCGCTCGAACAGCGACATGCCGTGTTCGCCGCGGGTGATGAGGATGGCCGCGGCATCCGTGCGGACCAGCAGGGTTCGGCCCACTTCGGCGAGGCTGTCCGGGTCGGTGATGGCAACGGCGCAGGCGTGGCCGGCCTCCCGCTGATTGGGGGTCAGGGAGGTCACCCCGTGATACTGGCTGAAATCGCCGCTTTTGGGATCCACGGTCACCACCGCCCGGATGGAACGCGCGTAGTCCACCAGCTGGTGAATTACCGCCTCGGTGAGCACGCCCTTGCCGTAATCGCTCAGGATGATCCCGTCGTATGGCCCCAGATCCTGGAGTCGGGCGAAGATCCGCTCCACCGTCTCGTTCGCCAGCGGCAGGTCACTCTCCACGTCCGTGCGGACCACTTGCTGGTTGGAAGCGATGATTCTGGTCTTCAAGGTGGTGGGGCGGTTCTGGCTGGTGACGATACCCGCCGGCGAGAGATTCCGCTCGGCAAGCATTCCCTTGAGATTGTCCCCGGAATTATCCTGGCCCACCACGCCGACCATCACCACTTCGGCGCCGAGGGCGTAAATATTGCTGGCCACGTTGGCGGCGCCGCCGAGTTTCACCGTCTCCCGCTCCAGACGGACCACCGGCACCGGCGCCTCGGGGCTGATACGATCGACCCGTCCCCAGAGGAAACGATCGACCATGATGTCTCCCACCACCGCCATCCGCAGGTTGCTGAAGCGTCCCAGGATTTCCGCCGGTTCCGTACTCATGATCTTTCCCGAAACCTTTCTGTCTGACTGGCTGATCAGGGGCTGCGATCCGCAGCGCTCCACCCGTCTCGATGTCCGATTGTCACGGCAAGCTATCACCCGTTGCCAGCAGTGTCAACCGGCGCCCCGGCCGGGGCCGCGCCGTTTCGCCGGGATAGCAACCACCTAGCCAGGCAACCGGCGAAGCATTATGTTGTGGCAGCCCCCAACCCTCATGTTCACCCGGACAACACGTTCTATAAGGAGTGCGTCTCATGAACAAAGCGCAATCGCGCATCACGGTGGATCTCGGTGAGAAGGAAGCCGAGGGAATCTACTCCAATCTCGCCTTCATCAGCCACAGCCCCTCCGAGTTCATCATCGACTTCGCTCGCATGTTGCCGGGATTGCCCAAGAGCAAGGTGTTCGCCCGGATCATCATGACCCCGCAGAACGCCAAGGCGCTGCAGAAGACACTGGCCGCCAATCTGGAACGGTACGAAAACAGCCACGGTGAAATCCGGCTCCCCGGAACCGAAAATCAACCGGAGATCGGATTCCACACGGAGTAGTGATCGGGTTCGATCAACCGGGATTCGACTCCGTCACCGCCACCGGTGCCGGTGATTTGGTCTTCCAGCGACGGTGCACCCAGAAGTACTGCTCCGGGAACTGGCGGATGAACTGTTCCAGCTGCGCCGTGTGGGCGCGGGTCAATTCGTAGACCGCCCGTTCCTCGTTCCAGGTCGGGTCCGGTTGAATGGGTGGCTTGATTATCACCCGGTGTCTGCCGTCGGGTTGACGGATGATGGCAGTGGGTATGACCGGACAGCCGGTCCGGAAGGCCATGTAGGCGGGCCCACGAGCCACTGACGCCTCCTGCCCCAAAAAGTCCATGAAGAGGCCTTGATTGCCCGCGTCCTGATCACCCAGGATCCCCACCAGTTCGTTGCGGCGTAAAGCGTAGACCAGATGCCTGACCGAAGCCCCCTGTCGAATGACGCCGATGCCGGCCCGGGCTCGGATGTCGTTGTGCATCCGATCCACATACGGATTGGACTGGCTCTTGATGAGGTAGTGAACCGGGTACCCGTGGGCGGCGATCACGGCGCCCAGCAGCTCCCAGTTGCCGAAATGCCCCGACGTCAACATGGCGCCCCGCCCCAGCTCGCGGCAGCTTTCCAGGTGCTCCGTGCCCTCCAGAGTCACCAGCTCCCTAATGTCCTCCCGTGACAACGAATGGAGGGTGAAGAACTCCATCAAGGTCATACCGAGTTGACGATAGAAGTCAAACGCCAGCTGCTGGAGTTCCTGCTCGTTCTTTTCGTGACCGAAGGCGGCGCGCAGGTTGGTCAACACGACCCGCCGACGAGTGCGCAGCACTCCATAAGTGACTGATCCCAACCACCGCCCCCAGGCCAGCAGCACGGAACGGGGAAACAGGCGCGAGATCCAGAACAGGCTGCCGAGAGCAGCATACTCCAGCCAGAAACGGATCCGGCGCAGGACGGTTCGCACGAGGTCCCTTTCGCGGTCTCAACCCCGTTCGTTTCCAGAAACCCGGCCACGGGGAGTTCAAGTTGAGAAAGTCGATAATTCCGATCAGGGCCGCCAGATCTTACGAGCCAGTCTGCCCCCTGGCAACCTCCGGATCAGATCTCCCATCTCCAGGGCGATGAGTCCTTCCGACCACGCCTGGCGGCTGCCCGACCAGCGCCGCTGCAACTCGCCGATTTCGACGCCCCCCAGATCCAGTCGATCCCAGATCCAGCGCGCGGCGCTCCCGGGCGCCGGTTCGGGCAGTGTCGATCGCGTGCTTTCCTTTTCGGTTGCAGAGCCAGCATATTCCGGGGGTGCCAGGACTCGCTGCAGATCGTCCGGTGATTCGAGCAGCGTGGCTCCCTCCCGCAGCAGATGGTGACAACCCCGCGACTGGAGGCTGTCGATGGGACCGGGTACGGCAAACACCTCCCGGCACATGTCCAGGGCGAGATACGCCGTCAACAAGGCCCCGCTCCGGGTCGGTGCCTCCACCACGATGACCCCTTCCGCCATCCCTGCGATGAGCCGATTACGGCGGGGAAAGTTGGATTTGTAGGGTGGCGTGCCGTCCGGGAACTCGGTGACACAGCAGCCGTGGGATTCGATCTCCCGCCGCAGCCGGACATGCTGCGCGGGATAGGTCAGGTCACTTCCCGTTCCCATCACCGCCACGGTTTTGCCGCCGGCCCGTATCGCCCCCCGGTGGGCGGCGGCATCGATGCCCAGAGCCATGCCGCTCACCACGATCCAGCCCAGCCGGACCAGGGCGCCGGCCAGACCCGTCGCCACCGCCAGCCCCCGTGGCGTGGCCTGCCGGGTCCCCACGATACCGATGGCCTGGCGGGCCAGGGCATCACACTCCCCGGTGACCGACACCCTGGGTGGTGGATCGGTCATCTCCAGCCAAAGTGGCGGCCAATCCGGGGCGGAACGGTCCAGGAAACAACGTGCCGGGGGCACGGAATCGGCTGACGACACGACACAACTCAATTCCGGGAGATCGGTATCAGTGGCACGCAGGGAGGTCGGGCGGGAGGGCTTACGAATTAATCGTCGGATCGGCCGGGCGCCTCCGTGAAGAGCCGGCGCAGGAGGTGCCGCAAGGAGTCGAGGCCCATCTGGGCCACGGCGGAGATGACGATGACCGCCTGAGCGCCGTTTTCGGCAGCCCAGGTTTCGGTCTCGGACAAGGCGGCGGCTGTCTCGTCCGGCGTCACCAGATCCTGTTTGGTCAGCACCACACCGAAATCCAGATCGGGCAAACGGTGGCCGTACTCCACCAGCTCCTGCCGTAGAGCGTTCAGTGTCTCCCGCGGCGGCCCGGTGGACAGGTCCACCAGGTACAGCAAGGCCCGCGTCCGCTCCACGTGCCGAAGAAATTCCAGGCCGAGACCCTTGCCCAGACTGGCGCCCTCGATGAGACCCGGGATATCGGCCACGCTGCAACTCTGGTACTCCCCCAGATCCACGATGCCGAGATTCGGCACGAGGGTGGTGAACGGATAGTCGGCGATTTTTGGCCGGGCGGCCGAGATCACGCTGAGCAAGGTGGACTTGCCGGCGTTGGGGGCGCCGATCAGACCGATGTCGGCAATGAGTTTCAGTTCCAGGCGTAACTCGAGACGCTGCCCCGGTATACCGGGCTGCGCGTACATGGGAGTCTGGTTGCGCGCAGTCCGAAACTCATGATTCCCCTTGCCGCCCTTGCCACCTCGAGCCACCAGCAGCCGTTCGCCGGCTTCGATGAGATCGCCCAGCAAGCGATCGGTTTCGACGTCGTAGATCGAGGTCCCGCACGGCACCGGAATCTCCAGATCGTCCCCCATCGCTCCCGACTTGCACTTGCCCTGTCCCGGGTTGCCGTTCCCGGCCTGGTAGCGCCGCCGGTAACGGAAATCGAGCAGAGTGGAGCTGTTGTCGTTGGCCACGATCCACACCGAACCGCCGGCGCCGCCGTTGCCGCCATCGGGACCGCCACGTGGCACGAACTTCTCGCGGCGACAGGAGACGCAACCGGCGCCTCCCTTACCCGATTCCACGCGGATCTTGACGATATCGATGAACATTGCCAGCTCCAGCGAACAGGTCCCATCCGGACCGTGGTCGCCATCAGGTTCGCTGTCTTCTCTCGTCACATTGCAATGATACCAGGGCCGCCGCATCCACCACGTCCAGAGCCGAGCAGCCTCGGCTCAGATCGCAGATGGGATAACGGACCCCCTGCAAGAGGGGGCCGACGGCTCGCCAGCCACCCAAACGTTCCACCAGCTTGTAGCCAATATTGCCGCTGCCCAGATCGGGAAAGATCAGCACATCGGCCACACCGCCAGCCCCCCAGTCGATCCCCTTGTCGCGCGCCACGTCGGGAACCAGGGCGGCATCCGCCTGGATCTCCCCCACCACTCGCCAGTCGGGGTGTCGCAACGCCACCGTGGCCGCGACCTCGGCAACCTGGACAGCTGCCGGGTGCAACGAGGAACCGTGGGAGGAAAACGAGAGCAGCGCCACCGCCGGCGGTTTACCCAGCAACAATTCGAAACTCCGTCCGGTGCGGCAGGCGATCTCCACGAGCTGCTCCGTGGTGGGTTGGGGTACTACGGCGCAGTCAGCGAACAGGAGCGGACGTCTACCCCCAGCCGGTCCCGTGTCGGGAGGCAGCATCAAGATGGCTCCAAAAACCGTTCGGGCCCCGTCACCGGTTCCCACCGTCCAGAGGGCGGCTCGCGCCACCTCGGCCGTGGCCACCGAGGCGCCCGCCACCACGCCGTCCGCCTCACCCAGGGCCAGCAGGGCCATGGCCTGATAGAGCGGTTCCGCGGCCTTGACATAGGCCTGTCCCGGTGTCATCCCGCGGTGTCGTCGCCGGCGCAAGATGACGTCGGCGATCTCCTGACGTTTCGTTCCCGCCGTCGGATCGATCCAGTTGTCCGCCCCCAGAATCCGCTGGCAAGCTGGGTCGTTGCCGGCGGTTGTCAGCGGTTGGGAAGCACGACCGAATAGCAAGGGTCGCGCCAATCCGGTTTGCTGCAGCGTAGCCGCCGCCAAAACGATGCGGGGATCGCTGGACTCGGGCAAAACGAGTCGACGGACCGAGGTCGAGGCGCGTTCCCGGAGCGAACGCAGAACCGGGTTGGATCGTGCCATCTCCAGCACCAGAGCCTCGACAGTTCTTACGGCTGGCGCAGGTCTCCCGATCACGTCGAGCCCTCCGCGAATCGGGCCTGCAAGGCGTCAGCCACCGCCGGCGCCACGAAACTCGACACGTCGCCGCCGTGCCGGGCGATGTCACGGACCACACTGCTGCTGACACACGCCAGTTCGGGGCGGGCGAGCAGACAGACGGTCTCGCACGATGGACGCAGCCGCCGATTGGCACTGGCCAGTGACCATTCGTGGGTGTAATCGGTGACGGAACGCATACCCCGGATGACCGCCACCGCCTGTTGCTTGTCCACCTCGTCCACGAGCAGGCCGCGGAAAGGCACCACGGCACAGTGCGCCAGGTCACGACAGGCCGCCTCGCCCAGCGCAACCCGTTCGGCCAGGGAGAAAAGGCAGTGATCGCCCCCCCGAGCAACAGCCACGATCACCTCGTCGAATAACGTCAGACCGCGCTTCAAGATGTCAAGATGCCCCAGGGTCAGCGGGTCGAAGGTACCTGGATACAGAGCCCGAACCTTTTTCATCGCTTGGCCTCCAGAATGAACAGGACGGTTTTACCGTACTTCCGCCGCTGGCAAAACAGCGGGAGTCCAGCCGGCAGTTCCAGCTGGGTCTCGTCGCCGTGTTCGAGTACGGCCAGCTCCCACAACGAGCGGGCAACGGCCTCACCGAGGACCTGACACAACCTGGTGGCAAGATCGCTGTCGTAGGGCGGATCGGCCAGCACGATATGGACGCCCGCCGCGCCCGGGGCGAGACGGGAACGAAGCCACTGTTCGGCGTCGGCGCGTTGTACCCGGTAGGTCGACCGCGTGGCGCCGCACAGTTCGAGATTCCGGCGCACGTACTGCAGGGCCGCTCTGCGATTGTCGACGAAGAACACCTGGCGAGCGCCGCGGCTGAGAGCCTCCAGACCGAGGTTGCCAACTCCGCAGCAGAGATCCGCCACCACGGCTCCGTCGATCCGTTCACCCAGCAGCGAGAACAGGGCGCTCTTGACGCGATCGGTCGTGGGCCGCAGTTCAGGGCCACTCGGCGTGGACAGGCGGCGTCCCCGCCACTGGCCGGCGATGATCCTCACGATAACTCCTGCTGCCGCCGTTGCCAGGACAGGCTCCGCAACAAGACATCCCGCGCCACGCTGTCAGCTTCCAACCGGCCGGTCCCGATCCGGAAGTGGGCAGCGCCAGCGTACAGTCGTTGCCGGCGCAGGTAAAGCCTGTGCATGCCCTCCCACCCCAGGTGCCCGACCATGGGCCGACGCTCCACTCCGGCCGCCTCGATCCGCTGGCGCACGGTTTCCCACGGTGCATCCAGCCAGATCACCACCCCCCGCGACCGCAGCAGATCCACCACCGCAGCGGTCTCCACGCAGCCGCCCCCAGTGGCCAGCAGGCAGGAACCGTGGGTATCCAGCTCTTGCAGGGTTTGCCACTCCAGCTCGCGGAAGCGTTCGACACCCCCTTGCTGGAATATTTCGGGAACAGTGCAGCCCGCTCGTCTGGCGATGGCATCGTCCAGATCGACGACCGGCAACGAACTGCTCCGCCCCATGAGAAACGCAACCGTGCTCTTGCCGCTGGCCATGAAACCGATGAAGCTTGTCCACATGGTATCCTCGTCGCTGGTGGCTGGGCAGGAAAGTAATCGATGGATTCAATGCGGAGTGTAAAAAAAAGGCCGGCCCGGAGCAAGTAAAGCTCCGTGCCGGCCCGAAAGCGGTTTTGATCAGTTGTCTTCCACCGGCTCTCCACCCGAGACCATATCGCTGTCCGCTGACAGCAGATCACGGGTCAGATACTCGTTGGTGACGATGCGCGGCGTGACGAACACCACGAGCTCACGGTTGTTCTGCACCGTGGTCTCCTGTCTGAAGAGGGCGCCGAGCAGCGGGATGTCCTTCAGCACCGGCACGCCGCTCTCCAGCTTGCTCTCCACCGTCCGGATCAAACCGGCGATGACCGCCGTCTCGCCGTTCCGCACCAGCACCCGGTTGTCCGACTCACTGGTGTTGATGATGACACCACCCTGCACCGTGGCCTGCGAGGAGAGGTCACTCACCTCGTTATGCACGTCGAGAGTGAGCAGATTGTCACTGTTGATATGCGGCGTGACCCGCAACACGATACCGATGGTGGTGAGCTGCACGATGGCGTTGCCGGCCTCGTCAGCCACGATCAGCGGGATCTTCTGTCCCACCAGGATGCTCGCTTCCCGGTTGTCGGTGGTAGTGATCACCGGGTTACTGATGATGTGCGCCAGATTCTGAGTCTCCATGGCCTGCAGATTGAACATCAACTCCCCATAGGACTGCACCGTACCGATGCGGATCTCACCCAGCGGTTGCTGCAGCGGCGCGGTCAGCGATGCCCCACCCACCACGTTGGTACCCACATCCTTGATATTCTCGGCTGACCAGACTATACCCAGTTCACGCGAGGCGCGCCGATCCATGTCCACCAGCTTGGCGTTGATCTCCACCTGCGGCGTCTCGGAGTCGAGCTGGTGCGCGATCTGCTCGATCAGTTCCACCCGGCTCGGGATGTCGTTGATGAGCAAAGTGTTGGTGCGGATATCCACGTCCAGTTCGCCACGTGTGGTCAGCATGTTCAGCAGGGAATCCTTGATCTCCTCGGCGCTGGCGAAACTGAGGGTCGCCATACCCACCACCAGCGGCTCGAGATCCTCCACCTGCTTGGCCGTCCGTTTTTCGTCCACATCGTCCTTGCGCAGGTTGTCCGTCGTATCGACCCGGATAACCCCGTGCTCCTCGATGTAATCGAAGCCGTGAGCGTTGAGAATCACCGTGAGGGCCTCCAGCCACGGGACTCCATCCAGCTTCACAGTCACCTTGCCGGTGACGGTGGGCGAAGCCACGATGTTGACGCCGGAATAGCTAGCCAGTGAACGCAGGACGGTGCCGATTTCGGCGTTCTGGACATCCATGGAAACCAGTTTCCCGTTGCCCATATTGGAGCCGACCATCAGCTCGGCGACCTGGGCGTCCACCCCATCAGGTAGCCCCAGCATCAAGGCGAGGGCGAATACCAACGCGGCTGCCTTGCGGGAGCGTAACCATCCCAACATAGTCTAACCCTCCGTGTTCTCGAGCTTCAGGACCAACGTGGATGTGATCCCGTACAGTGTGATCTTCGCAGTCAGCGAGGTCTTGCGGATGTTGACGACGCGTCCGTTGCGAACCGGGTCGCCGACACGCAGGATATAACCGAAGCCCTCACCGTCTTCCACCATGGCGAAACGATCGTCGTCGCCCCAGATGACCCCGACCAGAACCGCGCTGCTGAGATCGACAATCTCGGCGGCGGCTTGCTGTTCGAACTCACCGTGCACCAGGGCCCGGAACGGATCGGTCTTGCCGAACGACTGGTAGAAGAACTCGTTGCGGCGAATATGATTGAGCTTGGCGCGCACTTCCTGGGACGGCGAAACCGCCGTGGCCGGGACCGGCGTGGCGGCGACCTCCGCGGGCGTCGTCGTCTGCTCTTCCTCGGAAGCGGCCTGGGCGGTGAGGAAGAGTCCGCCGATCAGGAGAATCAACAGGGCCCCACTGAAGCGCAGGATATTCTTGGCCATCGTCATACCTCTCCTAATGCGACGACGCCTGGCCGGCAGACGGTTTTTGCGGCTGCGGCCGAGCGGCGGCGAGGGTCTGTCCCGGAATCTCCTCGGGACCCGGCGTCGGGCCCGTACCGAGGGTGTATGCTGTCAGGGTCATCTCCGTCTCTACCGTGTAGGGCTGTTCGTCCTGACCGTCCAGCATGTCCATGCGGAGTTCGGAGACGTTGATGATACGATTCAGATTGGCCAGACGACTGAGGAACACGCCCGTCTGGTGATACCCACCCTGCACCGTGACCGAGATGGGATTGTCGGCATAGAAGCCCTTGTTCATGACCTGTTCGGGTCGGAACAGCATGAACTCGACTCCCGATTGCTGTCCGGCGGCGGTCACCTTGCGAAGCAGATTCGGCATCTCGTTCAGTTCCGGCAGCAAGGTGTGGGTGACCTCCCACTGCTTGTGCAAGATCTCGTACTCCTGCTCCACCCGGGCCAGATTCCGGACCAGCAGGCGCGCCTTCTCCAGATCTTGCGCGAGCTTCTGGTGCCGCGTATCGAGCTCGGTGAGCTCGGCCTTGCGGGACGCGTAGGTAATCGGCATGAGGGACGTGAACAGGAACAACGGCACCACGATCACCACCACCAGTATCGAGACCAACCAGCCGGCAATCTTGGGATCTTTCAAATCAATATCCATCGCAAATCCTCCGCCCTGTCAGCCACCGTAAGCTGCGGCCAGTGGTGGCCTCACGGCCGTGGTGCGTGCCTTGAAGGTGACGATTTCCACTTCGTGAACCGTGCCCCGTTTGGCCTCGATCAGGTTCACGCCGGTGAAGTATGGCGAGCGATTCAGATTCTGCAGGAAATCGCTGACCACGAAGTTGGAGAAGGTGACACCCTCCAAGGAGTAGACATCGCCACCAACATCCGAGAACCGGGTCAACCACATGTGTTCGGGGAGACTCCGGTTGAGTTCATCCAGCAGATGCACCCTGAAGTAGCGATCGCGATCCAGCGAGTTGATCACGTCGAGTCGTTCATTGAGTTCTTCGCGCTGCTTGTTCAGGCGCTTGATCTTGGCGATCTCCGGCGCCAGCCGACGTGTATCCTCTTCGTCCTGAGCGATGATCGTCTGCAGGTCGGCGACCTGCTTGTTCTGATACATGACGACCGTGACCAGCACGGCAACCACTGCCAGCACCAAAGCCAACGGCGCCAGATTGCCGAGTTGCGGCAAGCGGATTCCGTGTTGCTTCGGGATCTCCTCCCGTGGCAGGAGGTTGATCCTGATCATGATGTCACCGCCTTTCTCAGGGCGAGCCCAACCCCGACGGTCAGCAGCGGGCTCAACTCAGCCGGGTCGTGATCACCAAATATCTCGGGGTCGTAATCGAGGGCCTGCAAAGGATCCGCCATTTCGGATATCACATCGTAACAGCTCGCCAGATATTCACGCAGGCCCGGCAGCTTGGCGCCACCGCCGCTCAGCACGATCCGGTCGATACCCTCGGCCTCGCCCGAGGTCTTGAGATACGACAGCGACGGTTCCAGCCCCTGGTAGATGTCCGAACCAACGGTGCGGACGATCTCGGAGAGCAACTGGGTGTTCACGTCGGTAGTGTCGCCTTTCGCCACACTCATGGCCCGTTCGTAGGTCAGTCCGAGTTGCTTCTGGAATTCCTCGACGAAGTGGCTCGCGCCGATGGGCAGGTCGCGAGTGAAGTACGGGATCCCATCCTTGACGATGTGTACGTTGGTCACCCCGCCACCGATGTCGAGCAGAGCGACGAACTCACCATTTCCCTGATCGGCGAGTGGATCGGCGTCTTCGGGTCCGGCTTCGCCGTTCGCCTCCCCGCCATGCTCGTCGATCATCCGCTGGGCCAGCTCTTCTTGCGTGTACTCCCAGGCGTTCTGATTGGCGAACGAAGCCACATCGATGACCGCCGGTTCGAAACCCGCGTCTCGGATCAGTTCCGCGTGGTTCAGGATCATGTCCTTCTTGGCGGCCACCAGCAGCATTTCCATCTGGTTGGCGCCGATGTCCTCACGCAGGATCTGGAAGTCCAGGGAGATGTCGTCGATGTCGAACGGGACGTGTTGCTCGGCTTCCCAGTAGATCGCTTCTCGCGCATCGTCGTGGCTCATCTTGTCCATGACGATCTTCTTGACGATGACCGCCCGTCCCGAGACAGCACTGGCCACCGGTTCGTCCGGCAGTCCGGCCTGTTCCGCGCAGTCCATCACGGCCTGAATCACCAGTTCCCTGTCCATGATTTCCCCGTCCACGATAGCCTCGGGAGGCAGGGGAACCATGGCAAAGTGCGTTATGCTCGGTCGGTCGGTTTCTGCCGAGAGGCGGATGCATTTGACCACGTTGGATCCAATGTCCAGGCCAATCAGCGTTTTCCGACGGGATTTGAACAATCCGATCATCTTGAGCCCACCTCGATGGTTGCTTGCAGTACCGCCACCCGGATGCAACTTGCGCATCGCATACACCAAATTCCTTAACGGGCAACATATATGCCAACCTATCAATCGACGGTAATGAGCCCGGCTTGAGCGGATTTCTTGCGTATCAGCAGGAATAACTGGAGCAATGGCCGTGGGTTGAGAAGGCTAGGGAATCGAGATGGCGGAACAACCGGGAAGCTAGTGGAGTCATCAGACGGTCCAGAGCCCGACGTACCACTGCTGGAGCGGCTCGCCGACCAGCAGGGCGATCCCGGCGGCCGCCGCCAGAAAGGTGCCGAACGGCAAGCGGCTCTGAGCCGACAGGCTGGCCCGACGCTGGAGCAGAGCGTAGAGCGAGCCGAAGAGGGCGCCGCCAAACAGGACCAGCACCACCCCCCAGGCGCCGAGGAACGCACCCACCATGCCCATGAGCATGACATCGCCGCCGCCCATGCCGATCTGTCCCCGCACCAGCCGGTACCCGTAAGCCAGCACCAGGATGAGTCCAGCGCCCACGGCAAGGCCCAGCAGTGCCGCCTGCAAGCCGAGGCCGTTCCAGGACGCCAGCGACAGACCCAGCGCCATGCCGCCGACGGTCAGCGTGTGCGGGATGATCATGTGCTCCCAGTCGATCAACGCCACGGCGATGAGATCGATGAGGAACAGCAGGGCGGCCAGGCCGGCCAGGGAGGGGCCGAACCGCCACAGGCCGACGAGTCCGCAGAGGGCACCGGCCAGCTCCACCAGGAAGTAGCGCGGACTGATGCTCGCGCCGCAAGCACGACAGTGCCCCCGGAGGAGCAACCAGCTCAGCAGCGGAATGTTGTCGTACCAGTGGACCGGTGACTGGCAGCCGGGACAGCAGGAGCGCGATCTCACCCAGTCGAGATTCCGGGGCAAACGGTGGATGAGCACGTTGGCGAAGCTGCCGAGACAGGCGCCGATCACCACGGCGCAGACGGCCAGCAACAGGTCGAGCACGGCATCACCACTGGGTGAGAAATTCATCGGTCACCTGCCTGTGCTTCCAGTTCGCTCGCCGCGGCCAGCTCCTGAATCTGGGCGATCATCCGCTCGGCCACCGAACGCATGTGCGGGCTGATGGTTGTCTCGGCCAGATTCTGCCACAAGACCAGCGACACTTCCAGATTCCCCGCGCACTTGTGGCTGAAGGCGGCGAACCGATGCGCAAACTCCGGCGCGCCGGGGACGGCTGCGGCGGCATCGAACCACATGGATGCCCGCGCGTAATCCCGCTTGAAAACATAAAAGATGAAACCGACCTCGAACGGCAAGATCCATTCTCGAGGATTGGCCAAAATACCTCGCTTGAGCATGTCGATGCCGGCGTCGAAACTCCCCATGTCAAAGGACAGCACCAGGGAGCTGAAACGGAACGCCTCCACGAAACGGGGATCGAGCTGCGTGACCGCGTCCACCAGACCCTGGAAGTAGGTCAGGTCGTGCTGCCCTTTCCGGTACGATCCGTAGTACTGGATGGTCTGGAACCAGAGATAATCCGCCGCCAGTTCCCGGAACCCCAACGCCGACTGGCAGATGAACTTGCCCGACGGGAAATAGAGCCGTTCCCGTGGCCGCTTTACCGTCTCGGCCGCGGTCAGCTCGCTCAACGCCCAGGAGCCGAGCACCATGCAGAACAGGCAGAGGATTCCCCGTCCCAACCTTCTCCGCCAGGCGGTTCGCCGGTTCGATTGTCCGATCCGGGAACTCACTTCAGTTCCTTCCTGGCGAGGATGGCGCCGGCACAGACGATGAGCAGCGTCATGTAACAGAGGCCGTACAATGTGGCGAGCATGACGTGAGCAGAGGTCACCTGGACACCGTGTACGACGTCCCCCCGCACGTTGAACAGTTCCAGATTGGGGATCACGTAGTACGCCAGCTTGGATAGACCACTCTGAAAAGCACTCCCCATGAGCTGCCCGAACTGCATGAGGTCCTCACTGAGGTGTCCGATGACGAACAGGCCGATGGTGAACACGGCCGCAAGCACCGGCGACACGAAGCTGGAAAAGAACATCACGGCGGCGGTGACCAGCAGCAGTTCCAGGAAGATGAGATAGAACGCCGTCACGTAGCTGAGATGCATGCCCCCGGGGGTCATGAACGTGATCAGCACGAACAGCAGCGCCATGACCAGCAACATGCCGAACAATGTCAGGGACAGGCCGCAGTACTTGCCGAACAGGTATTCACGGCGAGATATCGGTTTGGTGAGGATGGTGGTGATCGTCCGCTTGTCCAGTTCCTTGTGCAGCATGCTGCAGCCGACGAAGATGACCACCAGCAACCCGAACAACGACATGCTGCCCAGCCCCACATCGGCCACGATCTTGCTCTGAGCGCCGATGGTCAACGGGGAGAGCACGGCGCTGCTGCCGAGCACGATGAAACCGAAGACCGCCACCAGATAGAACACCCGGTCCCGCACCGATTCTCGAAACGTATTCCAGGCCACGGCGCTCACCCGGTTGATCATCGTTCACTCTCATTTCTCTCGGTGGCCAGTTCGTGATTGATGGTCTGTCGTTCCGGATCAGGCGGCGTGAGTTTTCCGGAGTCGGCAGCGAGGCCGGTTGAACGGGCCGACTGTGATCCGGGCGCCGGCGCGGTCAGTGAGGACATGAATATCTCCTCCAATCCGCGACGGAGGGTTTGGACTCCGGAAATGCCGTACCGACGTTTCGTGCAGAAATCGAGAAACTCCGCCAAGGTCTCCGTATCCGGCAGGGTGACGGCCAATGCCGGGCCGTGCTTGCCCTCGTCCGCCGTGGCACAGCTCGCCCAGATGGTGTCGGCCAACTGGTTCAGCCGGGTATCAACGAGTGACACCAGGAACTGGGGGGCGTCCCGACGCTCCCGGAGATCGTGCAGGGAGTGGAGCTGTCCCTGGCGGATAATGGCCACCGTATCCGCCAGCGCTTCCACGTCGGGCACGATATGCGAGGAGAGCAGAATGGTCTTGCCGGAACGTTGCAGGTTGGTCAACAGCTCCCGCACTTCACGCCTGCCCAGCGGATCGAGACCGGACATGGGTTCGTCCAGAATCAACAGTTCGGGATCGTTCAACAACGCCTGGGCCAGCCCGAGACGCTGGAGCATCCCCTTGGAGTACTTGCGCAGGCGATGGTTGGCATAAACTTCCGCCCCCACCAGAGCGAGCACCTCCTCGCTGCGACGTCGGCGCTGGCGCTTATCGAAACCGAAAAGTCGGCCGTAATAGTCCAGCAACTCGTAGCCGGTCAGATGCTCGTAGAAGTTGGGGATTTCCGGCAGATAGCCCAAACGGGTACGGGCGGCTGGATCTCGATGGTCCGCGCCGAAGATCTCGATGGTGCCGGTATCGGCGTGGACCAGGTTGCAGATGGCTTTCAGGGTGGTGGTCTTGCCGGCGCCGTTGTGTCCCAGCAAGGCGAAGATCCGCCCCGGCTCGACGAGGAACGAGATGCCGGAGACGGCTTGGATACGACGTCCCCAGAAACCGCTACGATACCACTTCTCCAAACCAAGCACTCGCAGCACGTACTCTGTTCCGGGCTCGGCGCCATCTGCCAACAATGCCGGCGCGGGTGGATCGTAACTGGCCACTCCATTGACTTGCACTCCGGCAACCTCCCGCCTGATTCTGGACGTAATCCCCGGGTTTGGAGCCACCGCGGTGTTTGACCGTCAATAAGACAATCTCGAGGTTGAGAACGGAGCAAAGGGGATGCCAGTAGCGGTGAAGCGTAAGCTAGCGCGCCGACGCTCAGATCCCGTTGGATACGGTGATGATCACCGTGACACCGTCCTCACCGAGACCGTCGATGACGTAACCTTCCGGTACCCCATCGGCATTCGCGTCGTTTGACTGATAGCCGACCTGACCGGCGATAGCCGCGGCCCCATTGGCGGGACTGTCACTAACGCTGGTGAACGGGTTTCGCAGTCTGGCGCCGCCCGGCATCAAAGTGATGAGGGTTTCACCGCTGGGCAACGAACTGCCGGTGTTGCCGGCATAGATCCCGGTGTTCTGGGTGGCGAAATCCTCGGCGGCCATCTGCACCGTGTGGGCATTGCTGCGAACCGCCGCTTCCTTGGCATTGTTCTGCATGTTCTTGTATGTCGGTATCGCAATGGCTGCGAGAATACCAATGATGATCATGACGACCATCAATTCGATGAGTGTGAATCCGGTGCGTCGCATGATTTCCTTTTCGTCCGTTCTCGCCCCTCGCGGGCGATTCCTTGTTCCCGCCAAGACGCAGCAAATCGACCGGGCCCGCCGTCGTGGGTGGCGGCGAGCCCGATACTCCGATCACTTCATCTCTTACTGACCGCTGGTCAGGTTGACGATCACCGTCACCCCGTCCTCTCCAAGGCCATCGATGGCATAACCATCCGGCACGCCGTCGAGGTTGGGGTCGACACTGGTGTAACCGCACTGACCGGCAGCACCCGCCGCGCCGGCGGCCGGCGAATCAGCCAGACCACTGAACGGGTTCCTCAGCTGGGCGCCGCCCGGCAGCAAGTCGATGATCGTATCGCCTGAAGGCAGAGCAGTGGCGGTGGTCGCCGCGTACACACCCAGGTTCTGGACGGAGAAGTCCTCCGCGGCCAGCTGTGTGGTGTGCGCGTTGCTGCGGACACTGGCTTCCTTGGCGCGTGACTGCATGTTGATGAAGTTGGGAATGGCAATAGCAGCCAAGATGCCGATAATCACCACTACG
>JBDRBC010000646.1:0-41138 GCA_043823125.1 bacterium
GCGGCACCCGGCAGTCGGCCAGGTTGCCGGTGCGGATCTCCTTGCCGCCGATCATCACGGGGATCTCGATCTCCTGCCCCGCCATCTGCTTGAGGGTCTGCTTGAGCAGGTCCTTTTCCGGCGAACCGGGAGCGTAGCTCATGATCGGTTCGTTCTCGGGAAACGGTACGTTACTGATTGCGTCCGACATGGGTCCTCCTTCGAGACTGCTGCCGAGGTTCGGCCGCCGTGACAACGGCGTCCGCGGTGTCCGGATGTACGATTTGCCCCGAACCGGGGCGAACTCTCTGGTTTTGAAACGGGCGCGGCCGCCCGGTATCTGGGAGAATGGGGCACAATACCGCGCTTGGCAAGCAAGCAAAAACCCCACCGGTCCGCCACGCCGGCGCCCCTGCGCCACAACGAAGATGACGGCATCCGGTCTGGCTGCTATATTCCCCGCAACACGCCATCTTCACCGCGAGGGAGTCGCCCCATGTCGAACTCGATCCGCCGTAATCTGACCACCGTGGAAAGCCATATCCTGGCCCAGCAACGACTGCATCCCAGTGCCAGCGGCGACTTCACCAGCCTGTTGAGCGACATCACCTTCGCCGCCAAGATCATCTCCCGCGAGGTGAAGAAGGCCGGCCTGGTGGACATCCTCGGCTCCACCGGCGATGAGAACATACAGGGGGAAGTGGTCCAGAAGCTGGACGAGTATGCCGACCGCATCTTCATCCGCTGTCTCGGCACCCGGAGCCAGGTGTGCGCACTCGCTTCGGAGGAGAACGAGGAGCCGATCTTTCTCGAGCCGAGCGAAGGCAGCGGCCGCTATATCGTGGTGTTCGATCCGCTGGACGGCTCCAGCAACATCGACGCCAACGTCAGCGTCGGCACCATCTTCTCCATTTACGCCCGCACTTCGCCGTTGAAGCAGGTCGGCCTGCAGGATGTCCTGCAACCGGGCAAGCGGCTGCTGGCGGCGGGCTACATCATCTACGGTTCATCGACCATGTTCGTCTACACCACCGGCCACGGCGTGCACGGCTTCACCCTGGACCCGGGCATCGGCGAGTTCCTGCTGAGCCACAAGAACATCAGGACCCCGTTCACGGCCGGGCTCTATTCGTTGAACGAGGCTTACGAACCGCGCTGGTCCGATGCGGTAAGGAAGACCGTGGCCGAACTCAAGCTCGGGCGCGAAGGGCAGTCGCACAAGAATCTCACCTCGCGCTACATCGGGTCCCTCGTGGCCGACTTCCACCGCAACCTGCTGTACGGCGGCGTGTTTCTCTACCCCCCCACCAGCGATCGGCCCCAGGGCAAGCTGCGGTTGATGTACGAGGCGGCGCCGCTGGCCTGGATCATCGAAAACGCCGGCGGGTACGCCAGCGACGGCCATGGTCCGATTCTGGAGGTCGTGCCTAAGGAGTTGCATCAGCGCATCCCGCTCTACATCGGGTGCCGGGACACGGTGCTGTGGATCGAGAAAAAATTGACCGGCGCCGTGGGCGACACCGGTCTCTGATCTTCGAGAATACGAGCCATTTCCCGACCGCTACTCGTCGTCCTCCATCTGCCGCTGCAGCCCCTTCTTTTCCATTACCAGGGCCAGGGCCATGTTCTTGCAGCGCGGCCGGTGCTGCTGCCCGGCCGGGATGAGCATCGCCTCGCCCTGACGCACCTCGAAGGTCTGGTTCTCTATCTCCAGCGAGATGGCACCCTCGATGATGTAGACGAACTCGTCCGCAATATGGGAGTGGGTGATGTAGTCCCCACTGTAACGCACGATGAAGGCGTGATAATCGGTGTCGATGTCGGTGATCTCGAGGGGGCGGAACGGCTGCTGCAGCATCCGCGCCTGTTTCAGAACGGGAATTTTCGGCACCGGGGGCTCCTTTCTTACCACGCCGAGTTGATCTCTAGGGCGATCCACTCGCCAGGCGTTCCCTCGCCAGAGCAGCTTCGGACGAGTCGGGATAGATGTCGATGAGTTCCTGCAACTGATGTCGACCCGCTTCTTCCTGGTCGGTGACTTGCAAACAGAGTGCCGCCTTGAGCATACAAGCCGACCGCAATTCGCTAAACGCATGATCACCAAGGACCTGCTGGAAGTAGCTGAGAGCCGACTCGAAGTTACGCTCGCCATAAGCGAGATCGCCGAGCCAGTACAGGGCGTCATCGGCCTGCTCGGAATTCGGGTACTTGTCCAGGAAATCCTGGAAGCCGTCCCGCGCCAGATCGACGTTGCCCTGGTCACGATCCAGCATGGCCGCCTGAAAAATGGCCCGTCCCTCTTCAGGCAAGGGAGCACCTGCCGTTTTATTCTGACCGCCCACCGCGGGGTTGTACTCCCCCAGGGTCGGCACGCCGGCGCGGGTGGCCAGCAGATCCACCCGCGCTGAAAGACTGCGCATGAACTCGGTGTTGTCCTCGAGCAGCTGCATGAGCTGGTTGAGGCGGTTGGCGAGCTGATCGATCTTGGCCAGCTTCTGGGCTTCGCTCTCGAAGCCGCTGTCCTGCTCGATGCGAGAGAGTCGAGAACTCCGCTCCAACGACTGGCTCAGCTCCTGCTGTTCCACCCGGAACTGTTCCAGGTCCTCGGTGTTGCGGCGCAACTCGGCCTCCATGCGGTCGAGCTGCGGTGCGCACCCACCGCCTGCCAGGACGATCAGAAACACGCTGCCGAGTACCTGCCAGTACGGTCGCCTCACGGTGTAACCTTCCTACGGTCGGGCGAAGTGGGCCCGCCGGTTCTGCGCCCAGGCTCGCTCGTTGCTGCCGGACTCGAACGGCTTCTCCTCGCCGTAGCTGGTGGTGCGGAGCTGCGCCTTCGGTACGCCGAGCGAGACCAGATAGTCACGGGCGGCGTTGGCGCGCTTCTCGCCCAGGGCGAGGTTGTACTCGGTGGTGCCGCGCTCGTCGCAGTGCCCCTCGACCAACCAGGTGAGGCCGGTGTGATCGCGCATGATCCGCGCGTTGTCCGACAGGATCCCCATGGCGTCGCTGGACAGGGTGTACTCGTCGAAGCCGAAGAACACCGGCATGATCCCGTACTCGGCGGGATCCATCAGGCCGTAATCCGGCTCGGGCATCGGATCGGGATCTTCCGGCTCGGGTGGTGGTGGCACCGGCGTCGGATCGGGGGCCGGCGTGGGAGGCAACTCGGTTGTATCGTCAACCACCTCGGCCTTCTTGCCGCATCCACCCAGAACGAATACCATCCCGAGCAACAAGCTCAACACACAGACAAAAACCATCTGCTTAGTGATCAATCCTCGCGCCATGATTACTCCTCCCACTTCATTGTTTTGTGAGTTCCTGTTTCCCGACCCGTCTCTAGGGAGACCAGGCCGGGGTGATATCCGGTTCATCGCCAGAAGTCAGTTGCCGGAAGGTCCGGTCGACCACATCCATCACATAGAGCTTGAAGGTGCCGGTGCGGTCTGAGGCGAATACCACGTGCCTGCCGTCCGGCGCCCAGCTCGGGTCCTCGCAACTGCGCCACTCGCCACCGGTCAGCACCCGCCGGTTTTCGCCGTTGGTGGTGATCAGCACGAGCTGGGTGTAGTTGCGTTCGCGGCAGGCGTACACCACCTGCCCGCCACTTGGAGACCAGGCCGCCGAGTCGTTGTAGCGGCCTTCGAACGTCAAACGTCGACGGCCCGCGCCGTCGCTGTCCATGATATATAACTGCGGAGTACCGGTCCTGTCACTCGTAAAAACGATGTCCCGGCCACCCGGCGACCAGTGGGGTGAGATCTCGATGGCGGGCGACACGGTGAGCCGCCCCAGGATCTTGCCCGTCAGGTCCACCCGGTACACTTCCGGGTCGCCGGAACGGGAAAGGGACACCACGATCTCCTCGCCGCTGGGATGCCAGTCCGGCCCGAGATTCAGCCCGACGTCGTCGGTCAACTGGCGCACCTGCCCGGTGGCGGTCTCCTGGATGAAGACCCCCTGCTCGCCCCGCGTGTACGAGGTGAAGGCGATCTGTTTCCCGTCCGGCGACCAGGCCGGGCAGAGGTTGAGGGTCCGGTTGGCGGTGAGACGCATCACGTTCTCGCCGTCGTAGTCCACCACGTACAGATCCCGGCGATCCCCCGAACCGCGCGAGAACACGATACGGGTCAGGCAGATGCCCGACTCGCCGGTCAGCACCGCCGTCACCTCGTTGATGAAGTGATGCACGCTGGTCCGGATGAGCGACTTCTGCTTGGGCTGGTACCGCTTGCTGAACAGGAGCTGGCGTTCGGGGAAGCTGAGCAGCTTCAAGGTGATGATGGGCCCGGCCGCCTCGCCGCTGGTCTCGGCATCGGCGAGCGGCCCCTCGATACTCCCCTCGACGGCGAAACCCAGCGACAGGCTGTCGGCCGCCTGCTCACTGCTCCAGACTCGAAACAGACCGGTGTAGCGCAGATCCTGTTCGGCCACGCTCTGGGCGGTGCGGGAATCCTCCACCGCCGGCCTACCGCCCGACAGGACATCGAACTCCTCCACGATGATGTCCACCTTCTGGTGGGCGACCTTCTCCAGCTTGTCGATGAATTCGGGAATCTGATTCTGGGCGCTCGCTACCACCGGCGTCGAGATCACCCAGGCCAGGCATAGCAGAAAGCAGCAGGGAACCAGGACAATCGGGGCAGTGGTACGGTTCAGATCGCGGCGCAGCTTCATCGTGGTCACGGTCCTTGCAAGGCTGATTTGGTGACGAAGGTGTAGGTGAGTCCGAGGGCCGGGGAACCGAACTCACGCGGCAACGGCGGCAACGGGTGCGCCGCCTGGACCGCCCGCAAGCTGGACCGGTCCAGCAAGGTGATCCCCGAGGAGCTGACGATGGTGGGCCGGGTCACGGCGCCCCCCCGCTCGATGAAGAAATGGATGACGCAGACCATCTGATCGGCGCCGCGCATGCTGACCTGCGGCGGATTCCAGTTCCGCAGGATCCGCCCCTTGACGAGCTGCAGGTACCAGGCGAACGGGAACGGCTCGTCCGTACTGCGGATATCGGTGGTCTCCGGCGCCACATCGCCGATGGGCGACAGGGTCGGCGGCGGCTCCGCCACCACCACCGGTTTGGCCGGCGGCTCCTGGACTTCGGGTTCCGGAGCCACGACCACCTGTTGCGGTTCCGGTTCGGGGACTATCCGGGGCTCGGGGTCCGGTTCTTCCACCGGCACCGGCTCGGGCGGCGTGATTTCCGGTTCTGGCTCATCCTGTTCGGGAGTCGGTTCGGGCGGCGCCGGTTCTGTTTCCGCGGCCATGGCCTGTTGTGGCGGGTCCACGATCTGCACCCGGATCACCTGCCGGGGGTCCAGTTGCGGCGTCTGCACGTGGGCGCCGTAGACCACGGTCACCACCAGGATGATCACGTGCAAGGTCACGGAATAGGGAAGCCCCCGACGCACGGTCACTCCTCTGATCAGCTCTCCTGGTCCGCCACCAGGCTCAGGTTCTGGAACCCTTCCCGCTCGATGGCGGCCATGACCCGCAGCACGAAACCGTACGGGATCTCCTCGTCGGCGCGCAGGTAGATCGGAATGGTCTCCCGCTGGTCCAAATAGGTCTGCAGCCGGGAGGCCATCTGCTCCATGTCCACCGCCTCCTCCTCGAAGAAGATCTGGCGGTTGGTGGTGATGGAGATGACCGGGCCCTCTTCGACGATCACCTCGCGGGTGTTCGCCTCGGGTAGATTGACTTCCACCCCGCCCTGGATATACGGCGCGGTCAACATGAAGATGATGAGCAGACAGAGGGTCACGTCCACCAGCGAGGTGATGTTGATCTCCGCCGTGCTGCTGTACGAACTCTTCTTTTTCATCGGATGCGCTCCCGGTCGTGCAAGTCGGGGCGTCTCGCCTCACCGAGGTGCTGGCCGCCGGCGCCGTTGCCGCGATGGGGATGTTCATCCTCGAGCAGCGTGCGCAGCCGCTCCATCTCGTTGCCGATGAGGTCGATCTTGCGCACGAGGGTGTTGAAGAAGATCAGCGCCGGGATGGCCGTGGCGAGGCCGGCGATGGTGGTGATGAGCGCCTCGGCGATGCCCGGCGCCACGACGGTCAGGTTGGCGCTGTGCTGCGCCGACATGTCCCAGAAGGAGTTCATGATGCCCCAGACCGTGCCCATGAGACCGAGGAAAGGCGAGATGGTGACCGCCGTCGACAGCAAGATGAGGTACCGCTCCATGGCCTCCATCTCGGCGTAGGCCACTCGTTCGGCCGCGCGGCGAATGGCCGCCACCGCGGTCTGATCGCCCACTTCCAGCACGATGTTGGCCAGCGGCAGGTCGGCATGCTCGCGGCACCACTTGCTGAAGTCCTGCCGCCCCAGACGCCCCTCCAGCCAGGCGTCGCACTGATCCCAGAATTTCAGATGCCCCCGGCGGAATCCGGCCAGCAACCGCGCCTTGTCGAACAGCACCGCCCACGAGGTGACCGAGATGGCGAGCAGGACCAGGAGGATGAGCTTGCCGAACAGGGTGGCGCCGGCGATGAGGCTCAGCAGATCGTAGGGGCCGAGCAGTGCCAGGGGGATGGGCATGGACATGGAGTCTCCTTACTTCCAACTCGGCTGCACGTATACATGTCGGGCGGGGACCAAGCCCTAACGAAAATCGTCAGGGAAGGTTCCGCTGGGACGACCGTGACCGCGGCAACTATAGCTGGTTCTCGAAGTACCCGACTTCGAAGGCCTCGGTAAAGTCGTACTTGTCGATAAAATCAGAGAGGGAGTCTTCCGGTTTGCGCTTCAGGATTCCGGCTTCGACCAGATGGAAAACCACCCGGCCGAAATCGAGGGTGTTGTGAACACCCCAGGCATTGAGGACGTCCTTCGCCATGGGACCAAAGCGCTCCCTCGCATGATCCTTGATTCCTTCCAGCAGTTCCTCACCCGTAATGTGGCGTCTCTCCCCGATTTGCTGCAGTACCAGTTCGAGCGAATCCAACACAAAAGTGTAGGCCTCGGCGCGGAAAATACCCCGGTTCTCCACAATGGTATCGATCTGCGCCAAAACGCTCGGGTTATGCAACGCGGCTTCCTTCCGTCGGGGAGTTTCAGCAAAATCCTCAGTGGACAATTGTAAATCGCTGGCGTGGTCTGTCAACAACCATCAGGCGCCCGCACCGTCCATCACCCGGTCGTACAGCTGCAGGTAGTCCTTCAAGACACACCGCGCACCGAACTTTTCCACGGCATCACGACGGGCCTCCTCGGCCACCTGCTGCCGCAAGGTGTCGTCCTTCAGCAAGTTCAGTCCGATCTTGGTCATGCCATCGATGTCCTCGGGAGCGCACAGATAGCCGTTGTGACCGGAGTCGATGAATTCCTCGGTACCGCCGTTATTGGTGGCGATGACGGCGCAGCCACACGACATGGCCTCCAGAGCCACCAGTCCGAAAGATTCGTGCAACGACGGCAGCAGCACCAGGTCCGCCAGCGCCATGACCTCGGCCATGTTCTCCACCTGTCCCAGAAACTGCACCCGGTCCGTCAATCCCAGGGCGTCCACCTGGTCCTGCACCCGGCATTTCTCCGGCCCGTCGCCGAGCAGCACCAGACGACACGGCACCGCAGCACTCAGGCGGGAGAATACCTCCACCACCGCCGGCACGTTCTTCACGGGACGGAAATTGGAGGCGTGGCCCACCAGTTTCTCGTCGGGCGCTGCGAACCGTGCCCGCTGTTTCGGATCCTCGCGAGGATGGAAACGCCGGGTATCCACGAAATTGGGAATGACCTCGATTGGACGCTGGATGCCGAACACCTTTACGGTCTCCCGGCGCAGAAACTGGCTCACCGCGGTGACGGCGTCACTGCGTTCGATGAGGAACTTGGTGATGGGAAAAAACGACGGCTCCTGCCCCACCAGCGTGATGTCGGTGCCGTGCAAGGTCGTGATGAGCTTCAACCGATCTGCACCCACCATCTCCCGCGCCAGAAATCCGCTGGCCGCGTGCGGGATGGCGTAGTGCACGTGCAGGATATCCAGATTGTGTCGTAGCGCCACCTGACTCATCATGGTGGCCAGCGACAAGGTGTACGGCGTGTTCTGGAACACGGGATAGGTGGCCATCTCCACCTGATGGTAGAAGATATTCCCCTCGTATCGCTGCAACCGCAACGGCATGGCGCTGGTGATGAAGTGGACCTCGTAGCCGCTGCGCGCCAGGTTCAGCCCCAGCTCGCTGGCGATGATACCGCTGCCGCCCTGCGTCGGATAACAGGTGATGCCGATGGCGGGCAAGCGGGTCATGACCACCTCGTGTCCGGAAGATCGTCGTAGATGGGCACGGCGTCTTCGGCGCGGAGGGCTTCGCCGAAAACAACGCCGGCCCGATAGCCCCAGAATCGTCCGCGGCGCTCGATCTTGGCCAGCCAGTTCGGATCGTTGATCTTGCTCGCCACCCGATCCGGCTGACGCTGGAACTGGCTGCTGAACGCCGCGATGGCCGCCTCCTTGGCCGCCCAGCTGTCGCTGCCATCGAAGATCAGCGACGGCGTCTCGCCCACGGGACAGACCGTGAAGATCGCCTCCGCCTCCCACCGCTCCGCCAGGGCAGGGAGCTCAACGGTGCCCGGATAGACCCGCAACTCGGGGATCGCGGGCTGGTATGCCTGCAGTCGCGCCAGATAGGCCGCCTTGATCACCAGCGGCGGGGTGGCGACGTGATCGGGATGGCGGCGCGGATCCGGCGCACAGACGATCCAGCGCGGCCGCAAGTGGCGGATGATGGCGGTGACCGCCCCCACCTGGGCGGGATCTTCCCGGCTGACGAATCCGTCCGGCAAGGCGAGCTGGATCCGACCGGTCAGTCCCAGGATCTCGGCGGCGGCCTGAGCCTCCCGCCACCGCTCGTCGGGGGTGGCGTTGGAACCGAGTTCACCTCGGGTCAAGTCACAGACCCAGACCGTGTGACCGCGGTCGGTCAACCGCCGCAAGGTGGCGCCCAGGGCGATTTCGGCGTCGTCGGAATGGGGTGTCAGACAGAGCAGATCGGTGGCGTGAATCGGTTTGGACACTTTCCCCTCCTGTGGTGTCGTCGGGACACCACGACAAGGTAATGGTTTCCCTTCCCCACGCCATTGTCTGTCCTGGCGTGAAATACTCGGGTTACTCTGGTGAAGTCACTCGTTTCTCTGGTGAAGTCACTCGCACGGCGTACTGTCGCCACGCCGAATCGGCCCCGCTGGTAAAAAACGTGTCCGCGGCCGCCAGCAGTGACGGCGCCAGCGATTCCCCCCACAAGGCCGCAGCCCAGAACGAGGCGAGGGTCCGTTCCTGTCGCTGCCCCTTGGGCCCGGTGAGCCACGGAATTTTCGGGACCGACCGTCGCCGATGGATTCGCTGGTACTGCTGGAGCAGCAATACCTCGAGGTTGTCGCGCCAGCGATCGAGCTGCTGCTGCGCCAGGTTGGCCGCTCGTTTGGCGCCCACCCCGGCGACGGTTTCCAGCGCCGAGACGATGGCGGCGTGCCGCCCCTCGAGAATATCGGTCACCACCTGGTCCAGCTCGGCTCCGGGTCCGGCATCCATGGCGTCGCCACCACTCGAGTCCGGCTGACTCCCCGGCGGAATGAGCTGTGCGAACAGTCGCGGCAGCAGGGGCGAACGGGGTATCGAAAACAGATCATACAACGGCGCGAGCTGCTGGAGATACGCCAGCTCGCCGGGACCGACCACCACCGCCGCCGGGCGGAAGAGCCAGTCCTGCACGAGCGAACGGGCGGCCACACCCGGTCGTAGCCGTGACGCCGCCGGCATCTCCGCTGCCGGATCCACGGTGAGGGTTTGCCGTCGACCGGCCGCCTCCAGATGCAGATATCGCTGCAGGCTGCTGTTGCCGATCTGGGCGTGATAGCCGGCCCCGATCAACAACTCGCCGCGCTGCCGGGCAAGCTCCTCCATCTCACTACCCGCTGTCCAGAGGCGACTGTACAGCGGCTCGGCCACCGCCTGCAGCTCGGCATCGTTGCCGGAGACGATGAGCAGATCGGTCCCGGCGAAGATCCGCAACAGACAGCGCCGTTGCCAGCGGCTCCAGGTCCAGTCCGCAGCCAGCGCTTCCCGTCCCAGCGCCGCCAGATCACGGGCCAGGGCGTTGCGTCCGGCCTGCTCGTTCAACCAGGCGATTTCTCCCTGCGCCCATTCGTTGACGGTGACGGTCCCCATCATGCGGTCGGACTGGCCCTCGCCGGTCCGCGCGCGCAGAAACGCGTCGCGTTGGGGATCATACAGCACCGGTGCGAACGCCTCCCGGCGGTCGTCGTCATCGTCCCCCAGCCAGAATAGCGGCACGGTGGGAAAACCCGCCGACGAACGCGCCGAGGCGGCAGCGATGGCGGCGGCGATCTTCAACAACGTGTAGAGCGGTCCCCCCAGGAATCCCGGCTGCTGCCCCGTGACGACCACCGCGGCCTCGCCGGCACACAGCTGGGCGACACCGGCTCGACACCGCTCCCGGGCCGTCTCGTCCGGCAGATCCGCCAGAATTTTCGGGAGCCATCGTTCACGCCAGGTCGTTGCTGACCAGATCGGGGCCTTGCCGACCGACTCGGGAGAATCGGTGAGGAACTGTTCCCAGTTCCGAGACGCGGACCCCAGCACGGCATCCCCGTCCAGCCAGGAGCGGAACAGTGAACTCAGATCGGTCTGAGCGGCCAGATCCCCGGCGGCGGTCACCTCGTACATCCCGGTCACTCCCCGTTTCTCTCCGTCATCATCCATTTCGATCCGTTGGTCGCCAAGCCGTGAATCCGATATTCCCCGCGGCCCCCCGGTACGTCGGGTGGTCAGGGAGATCACTTCTGATAGACCAGCAACCAGCGCGGAGAATCCGCCACCAGCGGTCGACCGTCGTAGTCGCCCACCGTGGCGATTCGTTTCAATCCGTGATCCGCTGCCAGCGCGTCCATGGCGTCGAGGGAAAAGAGCGCCACCTCTTCACTATAGGTCAACCCCGTGGCCGGCACTCCCCACTCCGCCGCGGCAGGTTCCTGGCCGGGCAACGGCGTGACCTGCACCGATTTGACCACTCGTTCCGGATCCGCCGCCAGCTGCTTGCTCTCCCGGAACCGGAGAGGCCCCACCCGCCGCTCGCTGTCCAGTCGGTCCAGACTGGCCCCGGCTTGTCTGACCTGGTCGCAGTTCAGGTAATCCAGAACCCAGTATCCTGGTGGTCGCAGAACCCGCGTGATCTCGGACACGAGCCCGGCGTGATCCGCCAGACCGCCGAAGTATCCGAAGGCGGTGAACAGCGACAGCACGCCAGTGACTGCATGGTTCGCCAGGGGCAGTGTGCGCATGTCCGCCCGCACCAGCGGGGAGACGAGTTCCCCCGCCAGCCGCCGTCGGTTGGCGGCGGTCAGCAACTCCGGAGACAGGTCGAGTCCCACGGCCGGCATTCCCTGTCCCGTCAGGGTGACCAGGTGGCGACCGTCGCCACAACCCAGATCGAGAACCGGCCCTTCGCCGAAGGGAACCAGGCGCAAGACGGTCGACACGCAGCGCTCGGCTTCGGCAACATCCCGATGTTGATACAGGAGCAGGTAGAACGCGCCGAAGGCCTGCCGATACCAGGTCATTTCGGCTCCCAGACCGTTTCTCCGTCCAAGGCGAGTCCGCGCCGGATGATGGTGTCCCGGGGACTACCGTTCTCCTTTTCCGGATAATCGAGGGTGTAATGCAGCCCGCGACTCTCTTTCCGTTGCCGGGCGCAGAGCACGATCAGCTCCCCCAGCAGGGCGATGTTGCGCAGTTCCACCAGATCGGCATCGATCTGGGTCTCCCGGTAGATTCGCTCCACCGTGCGCCGGATATCCCGCAATCGACGGAGGGCGATATCCAGTCGCTGCCGGTCCCGCACGATGCCGACGTAGTCCCACATGACCCGGCGGACGATGTCCCAGTCGTGCTCGATGACGATGGGACCCGAACCGACCTGCTGTCCCGCGACCACCGCCACTCGCGGTGGCGCCGCCGGCCGTTCCTCGTTGAAATACAGCTGCTCCTGCCCGCTGGCTCGAGCGGCGGATTCCGCGTAGAAGACCGCCTCCAGCAAGGAGTTGCTCGCCAGCCGATTGGCGCCGTGGACGCCGCTGCACGCCACCTCGCCGATGGCGTACAGCCCCGGCAGGTCGGTGCGGCCTTCCGCATCCACCTGCACGCCGCCGCACATGTAATGGGCGGCCGGGACCACCGGGATGGGCTCCCCGGCCATGTCGATGCCGAACCGCGCGCAGGTCTTCACCAGATTCGGGAATCGTTGTTCGACCTTCTCGCGCGGGAGGTGCCGGAGATCGAGGAAGACATTGAGGTCGCCGGAATTCTTCATCTCCTGGTCGATACCGCGCGCCACCACGTCCCGCGGCGCCAGATCGGCCAGGCGATGGTACCGCGGCATGAACTGCTCGCCACGACCGTTGATCAGGACGGCGCCTTCTCCCCTGACCGCCTCGGAGATGAGGAAACTCTTGGCTTCGGGATGGTACAGACAGGTGGGATGGAACTGCACGAACTCCAGATTCGCCATGGTGGCGCCGGCCCGAAACGCCATGGCCATGCCGTCACCGGTGGCGATGTCGGGATTCGAGGTGTAGCTGTACACCTTGCCACACCCGCCGGTGGCCAGCACGACCACATCCGCCAGATACGGAATCCGTCGCAACGACTTGCGGTCCAGGACCCAGCACCCGACGATCCGATCCGTTTCGCACGCCTCACCGCTCAGGTCGCTGCTCTTGATCAGATCGAGGCCGAGATGATCCTCGTACAGATTGATCCGGGCGGAACTTCGACAGGTATCCAGCAGGCAACTCTCCAGCTCGCGCCCGGTCAGATCCTGCGCGTGCAGGATCCGGCGCCGTGAATGTCCTCCCTCCCGGCCCAGGGCGAACGGCGCGTCCGCGTCCGCGCCTTCACGCGAGAACTCCACCCCGTAAGAGAGCAGTCGCTCGATGAGCCGCGGTCCCGCCTCAACCATGGCCGCGACCACGCTTTCGTTGCAGAGGCCGTCACCCGCCAAGAGAGTGTCCTGTACATGGAGATCGAAATCGTCCAGGGGGGACAGGACGGCGGCGATGCCACCCTGGGCATAGTTGGTATTGCTCTCCTGGGACTCCTTCTTGGTGACGATATTGACACTGCCGGCCTCTGCCGCCAGCAAGGAGAACTGCAGTCCCGCGATACCGGACCCGACCACCAGAAAACGACTGTACCGAACATCCTCGTGGATAAACATCGTCGTGCCCCTACTTCTTCATATCGTACCCGTCAACCGTCGGCCCGTCAGTGAGACGGGCCCAGTATAGTCGCGAAACCGACTCATCTGCAATGCTGGCCAGACCCCGGCCCCGCATTTCGCCTCGCGCCTCGGTCGGCCGGACCAGCGACACGGCTCCACCGGTCGGGCCGAGATTTTGGGCAGGGCGGCACCATCCGCCGTTTTGACAAGGGGTTCCAGCTACCGAGTCCTGCCACGTGTTTCGAAGAGCCGCGAGAAAGTACTCAAGTTTTGCCCCGGGCGAACGATTCATCTAATGGTATGAGCTTTGCATTAAAATGACGGTTCCGGGGTCGGTCTCACCGGACTGTTCCACTGTCGGGAGGACGGAAAGTGATGAAGCGTTGGAAATGCCTGGCTACAGCGGCAATCTTACTCGGTTTCGGACTGATGCTGCTCCTGGGCGGCTGCAGCGAGAATCGAGGCAACGAATCGCAACGTCTCGTCTGTGAGGTTGCCCTCGTCAATGGCGGCGAGCCACTGGTATCGGGGTATCTGAACGCGGGGCCGGACCGACTTGCAGACACCACTGACGATTTCGCCCCCATCGATTTCGTGGAGGTGCTGTTCCACGCCCGGCCGTACAGCCGCATGATCACCATACCCGAGGACGCCCCGTACAGCTATTTCCATGTCACCGGGTACGATCTGATCTGGCACCCGGTGACCGTCGGCGGTGAAGAACTGCCGAACTACAACATGATCGGTGCCGCCACCGACTGTCTGGTCCCGGTCAACAGGGAAGCCAGTGTCTCCGTGCTCGTGGCTGATCGCTACATGAAGGAAGCGACATTCTTCAGCGATTTGTATAACGGCGGCAAGTTACCGTTCATGGCCCGGTGCGAACTCCGGTTCCGCGGCCACGAGACCGGCAGCGACACCGAGGTGGAAGTGGTCGGCTCGTTCATGGTCTCATTCCTGGGCATGGTCATCGACTGATAGTTATACTCGACCAGACGTATTTTTCAGATAGCGCTCCTCGACCAGGTCGGGGAGCGTTTCTGTTCCACTCCACTCCAGCGTCAGTGACACCGGCCACAACGGAATATCCGCGGGCCAGAGTTCCACCAGCTTGATGTGGTCCTTGGCGGTGGTGAGCCAGTGCCGGATACCGTGAGCGGCGCCGGCCGCCAGCAGGTCGGCCACCTGGCCGGCAGAATACTTCACGTGATCGTCGAAACGAGCCGCCACCTCGGGCTGCCGGCCCAGGAGATCTGTACACATCTGCTCGAAATGGGTGGGATTGGCGATGCCCGCCACGGTGGCGAACGGTCCGGCTCGACCGGCGGCCGACTCGGTTGGTAACGAGACGATCCGGCGGAACGGGATGACTGGAACCGGTCCGTTGCTGGCCCGACCACGCAGCTTATCCGTTATGGGCTCCTTGGTTTCCACCAGCCAGACGGCCGCCCGCTGGGCGCCGGTGGCGTCCTCACGATACGGTCCCCAGGGCAACGGCAATCCCGTTTGCGGGATGATCAGTCCGTTTTCATTGTGCCAGCGATCCAGGATGACCATGTCGAGGTGGCGGGGAATTCCCGCTGTCTGGAATCCGTCCTCCAGAATGACCACGGCGGTGTCGGGATCCGCGGCCAGCGCGGCTCGTAATCCGGCGGCACGATCCCGCGCCTGCCAGATGATCCAATCAACGAGCTGGGCGGCCATGACTCGTGCCTCGTCACCAGCCTCTGTCGTGGCGGGATCGACCCGCAGCGGCCCCGCCGCGGCGGATCCATACCCCCGGGTCAGAACCACACCGACAAACCCACGCTGTCCGAGTTCGCTGGCGAGCTGGATCACCACGGGAGTTTTTCCGGTTCCGCCCAGACGGAGGTTGCCCACCGACAGGATGAACGGCCGTTCCGGCGGACTGGCCCGACCGGCCACCCGCCGCTGGAGAATCCAGCGGTTGAGACGGCAGCCCAAAGCGGCGACCAGGCGAACCGTTCGATCTTGCTGATTTTCCCACCGCTCCCAGCAGTTGAAGCAGAAACGACTGCTGCGCCGACGCGCATCCAGAACGTACGGCCCGCTCATGGTGTCGGGACTCCCGGATCCACCGGAGTGGGCTCTACCATCACGGGCGGTGGGTCGGTTTCACCCAGGAGCGCCGCCGCCAATCGCCGCTGCCAGCGGGTGACCGCGGCGGCGTCAGCCTCGGGTTCCACCTGGAGCTGCTCACCAGCGAGTACCGTCATATTCTCGAACGGCCGCGGCACGATGGTTTGATCCCAGGTACCCAGCTTCCAGTACGAACCGGGTGCGAGCACCAGCGGCACGATGGGACGACGCGCCAGACGCGAGAGCTGGATCACCCCTTCGTAGACCTCCCCGAACGGACCTTTGGGACCGTCCACCGCCAACCCGATACTCCGTCCCTGACGGAGAGTATTGAGCAGACGTCTGAAAGCGCGGCTCCCTTCGTTGCCCGTGGAACCGCGCACGAAACCGAAACCGTCTCGCAGCAAAGTCCGGCGCAGGATGTCGCCGTCACCGCTCCGGCTGACCAGCAACGTCGGGTTGGCCGAGCGGACATACAGCAAGGCGGGGAGCATATCCCGATGCAGACAGGCAAAGATGACCGGGTTGTCACTGAACCCGGCCTCGGCAGCGGTTCCGCGTAGACGGACCGTGGTCACCAGCAAACGCCAGGACAGGGGAGCCAGAAGCAACTTGAGCCACTGGACGATCATCTCACGTGTCCCTCTGGGCCTCGTGGAGTAAGGAGTGGATCGCGTGGGCCGCCCGGGACCAGACCCCGGATTCACCACACTTGCCACGTAATTGCCTCACCTGATCATAGTAATCACTTCGCTCTTGAGGCAAGGTCACCCAGCGAATCAGTGACCGGGCCAGGGCCAGTGGTGTGGCATCCTTCTGCAGGTGTTCCCGTACAACATCGGTCTCCATGATGAGATTGGCGAGCCCGATCCGGGGCACCCGCAGCAATTGCCGCGCGACCAGGTAGTTAAACGTTGAGGCCACGTAGACGACCTCGTGCGGCACCCCCGCCAGCGCTGTTTCCAGGGAGGCCGTGCCACTACAGACCAGCGCCAGGTCGAGCCGTTCGAGCAGTCGCGGCAACGGTTGATCCGAAACACGCACACCGGCGCCGACCTGGGACATGAGCCCTGCCAGACTCACCCCCGGAGCGGCGCTCACGATGGTCTTGACCTGCCGCGGAGCCAGGGAGGCCTGCAGCATCTGGGCCGCCACTTCTAGTAACGGCATCAGTCGGCGCAGTTCCTGGCGGCGACTGCCGGGCAACAGCCCCAGGGTCAAGACGGAATCCGGGGAGTGGAATCGATGCTCGCGCTCGGCCCACGAGGCGGCCACCGGGAAGTCCGCGTACTGCTCCATGAGGGGATGCCCCAGCGGCACCACGGACAGTCCCCGCGACGCGAAGAAGTCGGTCTCGAAAGGCAGGATGGTGCCGACCCGGTCCGCTACCTTCCGCAAGGTGCGGACCCGCCACGATCCCCAGGCCCAGAGCTGTGGTGGAATACAGTAGAAGACCGGAATGCCCAGCTTCCGGGCCCGGCCCGCCAACCGCAGATTGAAACCGGGGAAATCGATGGGGACACAGAGGTCGACCTCGGAATCGGCGAGAAAACGCCAGACCGTCTGACGCGCCCGCCAGATGGCCGGCAAGGCGGAGAACACCTCGCCCAGGCCCATCACCGCGATATCGGCGGCCGACTGCACCAGGGTCGCCCCCGCCGCTTCCACGGCGGGGCCGCCCAGAGCGGAAAATTTCAGAGCAGGATCCAGCGCCCGTAACGCCTTGATCAAGGCCGCGCCGTACAGGTCGCCACTCGCCTCGCCACAGGACAGGAAGATGTGACCGCCACGCGAGGCTTTCCGGCTCATGCTCCGCGGGCCTCCTGGGCAGCACGGTCATCCTGTGATCCGTCGCAAGGAAGGTTGCTACCGGACGATCCCCCGTTCGGATCGCCGGATGAAGGCCATGAAATCCTCGACGTCCCGGGTCAACCGGCATTCCGAGGCGATCCGCTCCAGGGCCTGGCTGACATTCAAACCCGCTCGGTACAGGAGACGATACGCCTTCTTCAGATTGAGCAGGTCCTCGTCCCGGAACCCATGCCGTTTCATACCGATGGCGTTAAGTCCGGCCACGTCCACCGGATTGCCGGCGACCTTGATGAACGGCGGTACGTCCTGGGGTAGACGGCTCCCGCCGCCGACGAAGGCATACTTGCCGATGCGTACGAACTGGTGCACGGGAGTCATCCCACCGATGGTGGCGTACTCTTCGATCTCCACGTGCCCGGCGAGATTCACGGCGTTGGCGAGGACCGTCCCGTCATGGATATGGCAGTTGTGGGCGATGTGAACATACGCCATCAGCATGTTGCCGTCGCCAATCCGGGTCTTCATGCCTTCGCCGGTGGCACGGTGCACCGTGACGTACTCGCGGAGCACGTTATCGTTGCCGATCTCCACGAAGGTGATCTCGTCGTTGTACTTCAGGTCCTGGGGTTCGCATCCGAGGGCTGCGCCGTGGTAGATCTGGCAATTCCGGCCGATACTCGTGTGCCCGGTGATGAGCACGGACGAGCCGATGATACAGTCCGGACCGATCTCCACATCAGGACCGATGACGGCGTGGGGACCGACCTTGACGTTATGACTCAAACGCGCCTGGGGGTCGACCACCGCCGTGGGATGGACTTCCGGCGCGCGTAGAGGTCGTGGACCAATGACGTTCTTGATTTTGATGGGATCCAAGATTCTCCTCCTTCAACCCGGTCGGCTAACGCTCCACGATGTTCGACATGAGCTCCGCCTCGGCAACCTTCTTGCCGTCGACGGTGGCCACGCCGGTCATCTTGCATATCGGTCCCCGTAACTTGATCAGTTCCAGCTCGAACCGGAGCTGATCGCCGGGAACAACCGGCTGCCGAAAACGTGCCTGGTCTATTCCACTGAAATAGACCAGCTTGCCGCCGGGATCATCAACACTACTCAACAGAAGAACTCCGCCTGTTTGTGCCATTGCTTCTATGATCAAAACCGCGGGCATGATGGGGTGCCCTGGGAAGTGGCCCTGGAAAAACGGCTCGTTGATGGTGACGTTCTTGAGGCCAACCACCCGTTTACCCGGTTCCAGATCGATTATTCGATCCACGAGCAAGAACGGATACCGGTGGGGCATGATCTCGATGATGGAGCCGATGTCCCAGAACGTTGCGTCCCGGGGGGGATAGATCCTCGGCTGCTTCCGCTCGCGCTTGGCGATCCGACGGGTGAAGGCGACGTTGCAGGCGTGCCCGGAGCGGCGCGCCGTGATATGCCCCTGGATCGGCATGCCGAGCAGGGTCAGATCCCCCAGCAGATCGAGTAGCTTGTGGCGTGCGAATTCGTTGTCGAAGCGCAGCTTTTGATCACCGACCAGTTTCCCCTGGTCCACCACCAGAGTGTTATCGAGGGTGCCGCCCTTGGCGAAACCCGACGCCTTCAGCTCCGCCACGTCGTCCTTCATAACGAAGGTCCGTGCCGGGGCGATGTCGCTGCGGAAAACATCCGGTCGGATGGTATAGGTGGCTTCCTGTTCCCCGATCAAGGGATCCGCATAACAGAGCTGGACCGTGAGCCGAAAATCGTCGGCGGGAACCGCGGTTATCTCGACGTCACCCTCCCGATAGCGGAGCAGGGCCGGAATGCGGTAGTAGAGGGCCGGTAGCCCTTGATCCACGACCCCTGCCTCATCCAGCGATTCCACGTAGGAGACGATCCCGCCACCGGTGGGTTCGGGGGGCTCGATTCCCCGAATCTCGATGCGGCAATTGGTGACGCCAACTCCACTGAGAGCGGCCAAAACGTGTTCGACCGTATGGATATGGGCATCATCCTGACAAAGGCAAGTGTTACGCAGGTTCTGATCGTTCGGCGCCACATTCTCCACCCGGGCCGGGATGACGACCTCCCCCGCCTCGGTCTGCACCACAAAAACAATCCCGCTGTTGATGGGAGCCGGGTGAAACGTGAGTGTCGATTCGGTGCCGGTATGCAGGCCGCTGCCCTGGACCGTCACCGATTTACTCACCGTTTTCTGGAGCCAGAGCACGCTCACTCCTTTCCGGTCTGCTTGTTGCCGAGCAGGCGATCTTCCAGCTTGCCGAGCCGTTTCATCAGGTCCGGCAACTTGCGGACGTTGGCCACCATCTGCAGCGTCGCTTTACGTTCGAAGGCCGGATACCCCAAGGTGATCTGGCCGGCCGGGATATTGCGCCAGATGCCGGATTTGCCCGCCAATTTGGCCTCGGCGCCCACTTCCAGATGATCTCCGATGCCGACCTGCCCGCCCATCTGTACCCCATCGCCGATCCGGCAACTGCCAGCGATGCCGCACTGGGCTGACAACGCGCAGTGTCGACCGACCTGGACGTTGTGGGCGATCTGAACCAGATTATCGATCTTGGTGCCCGCCCCGATGACGGTGTCGCCGGTGGTGGCCCGGTCGATACACGCATTGGCGCCTACTTCCACCCCATCCTCCAGCACCACCCGACCGATCTGGGGCACCCGCTCCATCCCGTTCGTACCCGGAATATAGCCGAAACCGTCACTGCCGATGACTGCACCGGCCTGGAGAATCACCTCCCTGCCCAGCACACAGCGCTCGCGAACGATGGCGCCGGCGTAGAGCAGGCAATTTTCACCAATGACCGTTTCCGCTCCCACTATCACATGAGGTCCCAGGGCGGATCCGGCACCTATTATTGCCCCCGCAGCCACCACAGCGCAAGGGCCGATAGCCACCGACTCGTGAATCCGGGCCTCGGCATCGATAACGGCGCTGGGATGGACACCGGCCGGAAACAGGACCTCCCGCGCCGGCGCGAAACGCTGCAATATCTGCACGAATCCGGCATATGGGTCCTCCAGCCGCAAGACCGGCAAAGAGCACTCCACATCGGGCGGCACCAAAACCGCCGAAGCGCGGGTCACCTCGAGGTTTGGCAGCAGTGACTTCTTGTTGATGAAGGTGATGTCTCCGGGGCCTGCTGCCTCGATGCTCGCCACGCCCGAGATGACCGGATCGGAATCGCCTGCCAGATCGGCACCGATTACCGTCGCAAGTTCACTCAGACGAAAGCTGGGCAAGACATTCTCCCCTTTTTAAGCAACCGCCCCCGCATCGCTCGCGAGCGAAGGGGGGCTGCAGCTCACTGTGATCTTAACAGCCTGTAGAATTTGCGGCTGTGTCAATAGCTTGTCAATAGAAAAACAGCTTTCGGACGGCTACTCCTCACCCCGTACCAGGGCCTCCAGAACCTTGTCCGTCAGATCCACTGCCGAGTCCAGATAGAGCACGGTCAGAGCCGCCGAATCGATGATTATCCCGAATCCATCTTCCTTGCCCAGACGTTCGGCGATGGTCCGGACCTGATCGATGATCGGACCGATCTTGTCCTTGTACTCCCGTTCCGCCCGTTCCTCGATATTCCCCTGGAATTCGAAGTACTCGGCGCGTAAGTTGTCGAACTCCTGCATCTTGGCCGCCAGGGCGTCCTCGCCCAGCAACATCTTCTGGCTCTCGATCTCCTCGGCCAGCGCCTGCAGCGAGGTCTCCTTGTCGCCGATCTCCTTCTCGAGTTCGCGCAGGAATTTCTCGTACTGCTCCTGAGCATCCCGGGCAGCGGGATACTCGGTCACGATGCGCTGCGAATCGACTACAGCCAGCGGTTTATCGTCGGCCAGGGCTGCGGCGGGCAGCAACACGCCACCGGCCAGCAGAATCACGACCAGCCATAATCCCACCCGCGTGGTGTGCCCATTCCCTGAATTAGCCATGGTAACTCCCTTTTGTAATGCCTCTTAGAAGAACTGGCCAATGTTGAAATGCGGTTCCCAGGATGGGCCGCTCAACCGATCGAAACCGTACCCGTAATCGAACCCGATGGTCCCCATCATCGGCACTTCCACCCGCACGCCGAATCCAGCGCCCTTGCGGAGATTGCTGAAGTCGGCCTCGCCGAAGCTGTTCCAGGTGTCGCCTTGGTCGAGGAAAGCTAGCAACTGCACCGTGTTCGTCAAGGGATAGAGGATCTCGGCGTTGAAGATGGAGAAGAAACGACCGCCGATGAAACTCGGGTTCCCTCGTGGGACCACCTCCAGATCGGAGTATCCACGCAACGGATAGATCCGGTTGCCGCCCAGCCGGTACTTCTCGTAATCCGGCACGTCATCTGGATGGTCCAGACCGTGGATCAAGGACATGTAGGTCCGCAGATGGAGGGCGAATCCCCCCGGCAGCTTCTGGTAGAACGAATGCTGGAACATGTGTTCCTGGTAATCGATGTCCGCCCCCAGGGGACCGCCCGACAGCTCCACGCTGTAGGTGGTCTTGGATCCCTTGGAGGGGAAGAACGGATTGTCCGTCGAATTCCGGCTCGTGGTCAGACGGAGGGCGCTCTTGAGCCGGGGCCAGTCCACCTGGTCGAGCCGCTGGAACGGGATGTCGCTGGTGCCGAGCTGGGACTCCAGATCGTTCAGGAATTTCGTATAACTGGAGCTGAAGTTGGAGAGCTCCGTGTTGGACAGCTCATACCGCAGACCGACGCTACTGTAATGGGTCCCGGGGATCCGGCGGCCCAGCCGCACCGAGAATCCACGCACCTGACTCTCGTAGAAATCGTCGATGTTGTACTGGTAGCGGTCGAAGATATCGACGCCCACCAGGGTCGGGGTGCCGAGGAACCACGGCTCGGTGAAGCTGAGATCCACGTATCGGCGACGGCTGCCGAACTGCCAGGTCACACCGATGTTCTGCCCCTTGCCACGGAAATTCGTCTCGGCCACCTGGATGAATCCGGTGGCGGAAGTCTGAGCGCTGTAGGCCATGCCAAACATGAACTGTCCGGTCTGCCGTTCCTTGACCCGGAAGATGAGATCGATATCGCCTTCGGCTTCCACCGGTCGGAAATCGGGTTGCACATCCTCGAAGAAGCCGAGCTGGAAGATGTCACGTTGCGAACGCATCACCAGATCGTTGCTGAATAGATCGCCCGGGAAAATGTCGATTTCGCGGAGAATGACCTTGTCGTAGGTCTTCACGTTGTCCACGATCTGGATGTTGTGGATATGCGCCGGATGCCCTTCGCGGAACCGGAAGGTGATGTTGACCTGTTTGTCGACGATCTCCCGTACCGGCTCCACCGTGATGTAGATGTACCCCACGTTGGCATACAGCGAATGCAAGGCCTGGAGGTTGAGAATATAATCGCCTTCGCTGAAGATTTCGCCCGGCTGCATGTCGATCATATCGGCGATGGCCAGATCGTCGAAGACCGTGTTGTCTTCCCATCGAATCTCCCCGATGTAGTACCGTTCGCCCTCGGTTACGTGTATGACGAGGTCCAGCTTTTCGCGATCCTCACGGAAGTTCAGTTCCACATCAGCGATGGCGGCGTCCAGGAATCCCTTGTCCCGGCAACGCGCGACGATGCGTTCCTTGTCCTCTTCGAACTGCTGTTTCTTGAAGGTCCCGCTGCGCAAAAAACCGGTGGTCCCCTGCTTCATGGCGCTGCGTAAATCGTCCTGGGTGAGAATCTCGTTCCCCACGAAGGATATGCTCTCGACCTTGACCTTTTTGCCCTCGGTCAAGGTGACCACGAGATCTTCCAGATTGTTGAGATCCACCACGGAAGAATCCGTGTGGGCGGCCACGTTGTAGTAGCCTTTTTCGTAGTACAGTTCCCGAATGGTTTCCAGCTCGCGGTTGACCACGGCCGGATTGGCGAACTGCCCCACCTGGACAGGGAACGCCTCACGCAGATCGTCCGCCTTGACCTTGTCGTTACCGACGAAGGAAATGCTCCGGATCCGTGGGAATTCGTGCAGATTGATGATGAGCTTGAAACCCGCGTCGGTCGGTTGTCGATAGATGTAGATATCGGCGAACTTGGTGGTGGCGAACAGCCGGCGGATACCGGTGGCCACCGCTTCCTGGGTGAACGGGGTCCCCGCTTCCAATCCTGACCAGGCAACCACCTGTTGCTGGCCGACGGTAACCGCCCCGACCACTTCGATTTCACTGATGAGATCGGGAGTGCTGAGCTGAGCAGCAACGCTACCGGCAGCCAGGAGGCCCGCCAGCAGGATCCCGTAAGACAAGAAATCTCGCATCATTCCACCGGGATTCGGGTGATCGTTTCGGGAGCCTGTCGAATGTGCCGACCGGCCTGTTTCGCTGGCCTGGAACGCGGCATCCTAACAAACCAGCGTCGGAGCAGCAACTCTTAACCCACCCGCCCGGGGGAGTTCCCTGGGGGGCGCTATTCGCAGGAAAGATACACAATGGGCTGGCGTGTCAACAGGACAAGTTGAAATTCCATAAGGCGGGGGGAGAATACAAAGGTGCCCCGCCAGGTACCGATTGTCTGGTCGGTGAAAACGGGGCACCTGAAAAAACAGCCTCAGCTAATCCGGATCATCCGCTGGAACCGGCAAGACCTTCTCCACGGGATCTTCCTGGGGTTTCACCACCTCGAAACTCAGCTTGTTGCCATTGACCCCGATGACGAGCTGGCAGTTGCTTCGTACCTCTCCGCGGAGCAGCTTCTCACTGAGCGGATCTTCCACGTGCTTCTGGATCGCGCGCCGGAGCGGCCGCGCCCCCTGTTTGGGATCGAAGCCGACCGCGCAGAGGAAATCCTTGGCCTCGTCCGTGAACAGGAACTTGATATCGAGATTGCGCAGCCGGTCGTTCACTTCGAGCAGGATGATCTCCACGATCTGCCTGATCTCTGCCCGGCCCAGGGTGTTGAAGTAGATGATCTCGTCGATCCGGTTCAGGAACTCGGGGCTGAAGGTCCGCTTCAGGTCTGATTCGATGGCGGCGTGTTTCCGCACACTGGCCGCGTCCTTTTCGTCGGCGCCGAAGCCCAACGCTCCCTCACTCTCCACCCGCCGACTGCCGACGTTGGAGGTCATGATGAGCACCGCGTTGCGGAAGTCGACGGTCCGCCCGAAGCTGTCGGTGAGGTTGCCGTCCTCCAGCACCTGGAGCAGGATATTGTACACATCGGGATGCGCCTTCTCGATCTCGTCCAGGAGGATCACCGAATACGGCTTGCGCCGCACCTTTTCGGTCAACATGCCGCCCTCGTCGTACCCCACGTATCCGGGGGGAGCCCCCACCAGACGTGAGACCGAGAACTTCTCCATGTATTCCGACATGTCCACCCGGATGAGCGAGGCCTGATCGCCAAAGAGGAATTCCGTCAGCCGTCGCGCCACCTCGGTCTTGCCGACCCCGGTGGGGCCCAGGAAGATGAACGAACCGATGGGCCGTTTCGGGTCGCGCAAACCGGCCCGGTTACGCCGGATGGCCTTGGAAACCGCTTCGATGGCCGGGTCCTGGCCGATGATCCACTTGTTCAGCTCCTCCTCCATGCGGAGTAGCTTCTGGGTCTCCTCTTCCTCCACCTCGGTGACCGGAATGCCGGTGATGTCGGAGATGACCCGGCAGATCAGCGGCGTGTCGACGATGGTCTGGTGATCGCTGCGCTCGTCCTTCCAGTTCTTCTTCAGGTCGTTGAGTTTCCCCTTCAGCTCCTTCTCCTCGTCACGGAAGCTGGCGGCCTTCTCGAATTCCTGGGCCTGGATGCACGATTCCTTCTCCTTGACCACTTCCTCGATCCGCACCTCGATATTGCGCAGGTCCGGCGGGATGACATTCTGGGAAAGCCGCGCCCGGGAACCGGCCTCGTCGATGACATCGATGGCCTTGTCCGGGAGCTCGCGGCCTGAGATATACCGGTTGGAGAGCCAGACCGACGCCTTGAGCGCCTCGTCGTCGAACTTCACTCGATGATGCGCCTCGTACCGGTCTCGCAAACCGAACAGGATCTTCACCGTCTCTTCCTCGCTGGGCGGATTGACCATGATGGGCTGGAACCGCCGCTCCAAGGCGCCGTCCTTCTCGATGAACTTGCGGTACTCGTCCAGGGTGGTGGCGCCGATGCACTGGATCTCGCCCCGCGACAGAGCCGGTTTGAGCATGTTGGAGGCGTCGATGGCGCCCTCGGCGCCGCCGGCGCCGACGATGGTGTGCAGCTCGTCGATGAACAGGATGACCTCGTCCGATTCCCGGATCTCCTGCATGATCTGCTTGAGCCGCTCCTCGAACTGCCCGCGATACTTGGTGCCGGCCACCACACTGGCCAGGTCGAGGGTCACGATCTCCTTGTCGCGTAACAGAGCTGGCACCTTGTGCTTGACGATGCGCGTGGCCAGTCCCTCGCAGATGGCGGTCTTGCCCACACCCGGTTCGCCGATGAGTACCGGATTGTTCTTCTTGCGCCGGCTGAGGATCTGGATCACCCGCTCGATCTCCCGGTCCCGGCCGATGGTAGGATCGAGCTTGTCCTCCCGCGCCATGTTGGTGAGGTTGCGACCGAACTGTTCCAGGACCGGGTTGTCTTTCTTCTGCTTTTTCTTGGCGGTGCCGCCCATGCGACTGCTGGCGCCGAGGGCTTTCATCACCTCGCGCTTCACCGCCTCGTGATCCGCACCCAGGTCCCCCAGGACCCGCGCCGCCACACCTTCGCCCTCGCGGATGAGGGCCAGCAACAGATGCTCGGTGCCCACATAGTTGTGATTGTGCAACCGCGCCTCGTCGATGGAGAGTTCGAGCACTCGCTTGGCGCGCGGCGTGAACGGGATCTCGCCGATGGTGACGGGACCGCTCTGGGGACTGACCGTTTCCTCGATGGAGGCCTGGATTCGATCGAAATCCAAACCGAGCCGACGCAGGACGTTGGCGGCGATCCCTTCTCCTTCACGAATGATCCCCAGCAGGAGATGTTCGGTGCCGATGTAGTCGTGCTGGAGTCGACCTGCCTCGTCTCGCGCCAGGAACAGAACCTTCCGCACTCGCTGGGTGAAACGATCGTTCATACCCTACGCCTCCGGGTTGCTTGCGCCAGCCGCTGCTCGGAGAGCGTATGCTGGCCTGGTATCCGTATTTCGCCGGTCATGCGACCATTCATCGCGCAATATAAGGATGTCCCGAACGGCCCGCTAGGCGGTTCGCGCTGACATCTACCCTTACATGATCGTACTGGAGACGCAAGACTTGAGCAATGTCGGTATCAGCGGTGATCGGCCGTCGGGCGCCGGTCCGGAAATCAACTCAGCAGTTCACGCAGGTACTGGGCCCGCAGGGCGGACCGTTCCCGCCCCTCGATCCGCCGTCCCGCCCGGATCTGGATGTGCGCCGTCTGCATGTCCACCAGCGCCCGATTCAGCAACGCCATGTGCAGGGACGGCAGGATCCCCAGGGAGACACCCATCCGCACGTGGGACAGGCGATCGAACGCCTCCTGGGAAGTGATGAGGTACGCATTGCGCAGGACACCCAGTGATCGGTGCACCATGTCGCTCACCCCGAACCGGTCCTTGTCGTGCAGCTTCTCCCGGGCGCTGTTCTCGTACTGGATCACCTTGGCAATATGGTGGGCGAAGTCGGCGGCCAGACTCTCCTCGCTTTTCCCCAGAGTGCCGAGGTTCGAGACCTGGAACATGGCCCCGCGAACGGCGCTCCCCTCGCCGAACAGACCGCGGACGGTGAAACGGAGCTGGCGTAACGAGTTCAGGATCTTTTCGATCTGGCCGGCCAGAACCAGACCCGGCAGGTGGATGAGCACCGAGAGTCGGAAACCGGTGCCGACGTTGGTGGGGCACGAGGTCAGATAGCCGAAATCCTCGTTGAAGGCGAAATCGAGCACCGCTTCCAGTTCGTTGTCCAGGGCCAGGGAGTCGCCACAAGCCGCGATGGGATCGAATCCGGAGCGGAAAAGCTGGATCCGCAGGTGGTCTTCCTCGTTGACCATCACTACCTGGTCGAGTCCCGGCGAGAGCAGCAGTGACCGCAGCCGGTGCTGGCGAATCAGATCCGGACTCACCAGATGCCGCTCCAGCAGGTACTTCCGTTGCCGCGGCGAACAATCGCTCAACGTGAGTGCCCAGCCCCCCGTGAAAGACGGCTGGACCATGACCCGTTCCACCACCTCCTGCTGGATATCCTGGAGTTCCGCCCGGGAGGCGTGATGCGTGAAGCGACGGTTCTGAAGATTCCGCGCCAGTCGGATCCGGCTGGAGACCACGATCTCAGCGGACGGCCCGGTCCCGGCAAGCCAAGGGAGATCTCGGGTGACAAGCTCCTCGAAACACACGGTCTCACTCTCCTGAAGAATCCCCGTTGAGGGGCGCGTCGTCACTCTCCGTCGCGGGCGAAGTCCCCGCGTCTTTTTCGGTTTTGGCGGCTGCTGCTTCCGGATCGCTGTCCAGGTGATGGATCTGGTGCTCGTGATCCCGGATCTGATCGCGCAGGACCGCCGCCTCCTCGTATTGCTCCTGCAAGATGGTCTGTTCGAGCTGCAGCTTCAGACGAGCGATGTCCTTGCGTAACGAGGTGACCGGGCCGTGCGACCGAGCCAGCTTGCCCAGATGGTGCACGTCGCCGTGGTAGCGACGGAGCATGGGCAGCAACTGGCGCCGAAACGTGTCGTAGCAGGCCGGACAGCCGAGCACACCGGACTTCTGGAGCTGGCGATACGTGTAGCCACAAGTATCACAGATTGGTTCCGGCTGGGACAAATCCGGCGTGGGCCCTGCGGCGGCGCTGGTCAACATGCCGCCCAGAAAAACCTCCAGGCCGCCGTGACTGAGCAGCGGCGTTTCCGACGAGGCGATCCCTTCTTTTTCGGCACAGCTATCGCAGATCCACTGGCTGGTCTTCTGACCCTCGACGATCTCGATGTAGTGGATGGTGGCCTCGCGCTCGCCACAACTCTGACATTTCATCCCTGACCTCCCGGTGCCTGGCCCAGTGCCCCATCCACCAGACGTAAGATCCGGTCGGCGCGATCCGCCAGCTCGAGATCGTGGGTGACGATGACCAGGGCGGTGCCGTCCTCCCGTTTGAATTCGAACAGCAGATCGCCCAGCAATTGGCCCTTCTCCCGGTCCAGATTTCCGAACGGCTCGTCCGCCAGCACGATTTCGGGCCGGTTCATGAACGCCCGCGCCACCGCCACCCGTTGCTGTTCCCCGCCGGAAAGTTCGCCTGGCAAATGGTGCTCCCGGTCGGCGAGATCCATGGCGGCCAGCAACTCACGCGCCCGTGAAGTGGCGCCGTTGTTCAGCTTCCCCGCCATCCGCGCCGGAATGAGCAGATTCTCCAACGCCGTGAAGTCGGGCAACAGGGAATGGAACTGGAAAACGAAGCCGAGTTTTTCGTTGCGCCAGGTGGCCAGCGGGCCGCCCTCGCGTCGGGGGATCTCCTCGCCCTTGAACCGGATGGTACCGGTGGTGGGTACATCGAGTCCGCCGAGCAAGTTCAGCAAGGTGCTCTTGCCGGCGCCACTGGGACCGATCACCGCCACGGATTCGCCCGGCGCCAGGTCGAGATCGCAGGTCCCCAGCGCCACCACTTCCCCGTGCTGGCGGTAGTAGACCTTGCTGATCCCCCTGGCTTCCAGGAGCGTGTTCATCTTTCCCCGTACTTTCTTTCGTGACGGGTCGGCAGCACCAGCGCCGTCAGGTATTCCGGATGATCTGCATGGGCTTGAGCCGCGCCGCCTCCCAGCTCGGGACCAGCGTGGCGCCCAGCGTGATCAAGATGGTGACGCCCGCCACGATGAGGAAGTCGTTCCACTGGGCCAGCACCGGCACGTGATCGATGAAATAGACATCACTCGGCAACCGCAGGCCGAAGCGATCCAGACAGACGGTGCCGAGATAACCGAGCAGACTCCCCACCACGGCGCCCACGACACCGAGGTACAGGCCGTCCAGCATGAAGATGCCCTGGATCTGTCCCTGTCGCGCACCCATGGAGAGCATGATGCCGATCTCGCGCCGCCGCTCCCCCACCATCATGGTCAGGATGCCGATGATGTTCACCGCCGCCACGAGCACGATGAGCGCCAGGAGCAGAAACATGACGACTTTCTCGATCTGGATCCACTGGAACAGATTGCGGTTGATGGCGATCCAGTCGTTGGCGAAATAGCGGTGCGAACCGAGCCGCCGCTCCAGCTCGTCACCGACCCGCGGCGCCGCCATCATGTCGTCGATCTTGACCCCGATACCGGTGGCTCCCTCGCGGCCGTAACCAAAGAAGTCACGAGCGGTCTCCAAGCCGATATAGGAGAACCGGCTATTGAATTCGTACATGCCGCTGTCGAACATCCCCACCACGACGAACCGGCGGCTCTCGGCTTCCATCTTTTCCAGATCCAGACTCAGGTCACCCGACGGCGCGGTGACGATGACCGTATCGCCCAACCCGGTATAGAGTGACGCGGCCAGATCCGTACCGAGCACGATGTACGGCGTGCCCACCGTATCGGAGAGGAGCCGCAGAACGTCGCCTTCCGGCCAGATGTGCGCACTCACCGGCGTGACGGTTTCCTGCAACAGCGGCTCGATGCCCCAGGTCACGACCGCCTGGTGCAGCTGGCGTCCAGTGAGCGCGGTGGAGGTGATGATGACCTCCTGCCGAATGAACGGCGCCACCCCGATGACCTCAGGCACGCTGCCGATGGTATCGATATCCTCGCCTATGTTCTCGAAGCCGTGGGGGTTGCTGGTGACGACGGTGATCATCGGCATGTTGTCCACGAATGAGCGTCGCATCTCCGCGTGGAACCCGTTCATGATAGCCAGCGTCAGGTCCAGCACCATCACCCCGAGCATGATGCCGAGGGCCGCTGTCACGCCGACCCGGCTCAGGAACCGGGAGTGGCGACGGCTGCGGAGGTACCGCCGGGCGATGTAGAAGGCGAATCTCATGAATCATCCGCGGGGTCGTTCTGACTGTTCTGACCAGCGGCGGCGCGTCCTTCCGGCCGCAGATGGGGAAAGAGCAGAACGTCCCGGATGGAGTGGCTGTCCGTCAGCAACATGATCAGCCGGTCGAGACCGATGCCCATGCCACCCGTGGGCGGCATACCGTGCTCCAGCGCCTGCAGGTAATCCTCGTCGAGTTGCTGGGCTTCCTCGTCGCCGGCATCCAGCAAGGCTTTCTGTTCCAGGAAGCGCTGGCGCTGCTCCCGCGGATCGTTCAGTTCGGAGAAGGCGTTGGCCAGCTCGAATCCGGCCACGAACAGCTCGAACCGTTCCACCAGCCCTGCCTCGCTCCGATGGGCCTTGGCCAGCGGGGACAGTTCGCGCGGATGATCCAGAACGAACGTGGGCTGGATCAACTCCGGCTCCACGAGCTCCCCGAACAGGTTGTCGAGCAGCTTGTCCCGTCCCAGCTTGGGATCCATCTCGTGACCGATCTCCTGGGCCCGGGCGAGGATGTCCTCCCGCGAAATATCTTTCAGATCCACCCCCATCTTCTCCGCCAGCGCGTCCAGGAAGCGGACCCGTTTGATCTCCCCGCGCAGGTCGATGACCAAATCGCCGTACTGGATCGTCCCGTCGCTGGTAAACCGGTCGGCCAGGTCCGCCAGCATTCGGCACACCAGGGACATCATCTCGGTGTAGTCCCCGTAGGCGGCGTAACATTCGAGCATGGTGAATTCCGGATTGTGGGTCCGGTCCATGCCCTCGTTGCGGAAGTCGCGGGCGATCTCGAACACCTTCTCGAATCCGCCCACGATGAGTCGCTTCAGGTAGAGTTCATCGGCGATGCGCAGGTACAGCTGCATGGCGAGGGAGTGATGGAAGGTGGTGAACGGCCGGGCCGTGGCGCCCCCGTACAGCGGCTGCAGGATCGGGGTCTCCACCTCGAGGTACCCCTCGCCGGTGAAGAACTCGCGCAGGGCGGCCAGGATCTCGGCGCGGCGCCGGAAACGATCCCGGGTCTCGAGATTCATGGCCAGGTCGAGGTACCGACGCCGGCTCTTGTGCTCGAGACTCATGTCGTGATACTTCTCCGGCAGCGGCCGGATGGCCTTGCTCAAAAACTGGAACTCGCTGACCGCGATGGTCAACTCACCCGTCCGGGTACGGAACAGCGTGCCGGTGACCCCGATGAAATCCCCGATGTCGATGAGCTTCTGGATCAGACGGAACGGCTCCTCGCCCAGGTCGTCCTTGCGGAAGTAGGCCTGGATCCGCCCGACGCCGTCCTGGATCGGCGCGAACAGGGTCTTGCCGGTGCCGCGCTTGGCCATGATCCGCCCCGCCGCCTTGACCACGCTCTCCGTGTCCATCAAGACCGCTTCCTGCTCCGCCAGCTCGACACTGGTGTGGGTGCGATCGAAGCGATACGGATAGGCAGCGGTCAGACCGGCGATCTCGTCCAGCTTCTGCAACCGTCCCTCGATGAGATGGTGCGAGCTCTCGGCCGAACCACTCTGGTTGGAATCCTGCTTCGACACGGTTCTACGCCTCCCGCGGCCGCGGCCGCTACCTTTCGGTCACCCGGCTCTGAGACCGGAGATAGGCATCGATGAAAGCGGCAATATCACCGTCCAGTACGGCGGTGGTGTTGCCCGATTCGTGGTTGGTGCGGTGATCCTTCACCTTGGTGTACGGTTGCAGGACGTACGACCGGATCTGGCTCCCCCAGGCGATCTCCATCTTCTCGTTCTCCACGGCGTCCCGCTCCTTCTGCCGTTCTTCCACGGCGCGCAGGTAGAGTTTCGCCCGGAGCATCTTCATGGCGCTGTCCCGGTTCCGGTGTTGTGACCGCTCACTCTGGCACTGCACGACGATACCCGACGGTCCGTGCACAATCCGCACCGCCGAATCGGTCTTGTTCACGTGCTGCCCGCCGGCGCCCTGGGCCCGGAAGGTGTCCACCCGCAGATCAGCCGGATTGATCTCCACCGTGACCTCGTCATCCACCAGGGGAAACACGAAGACCGAGGCGAAAGAGGTGTGGCGGCGCTTCTGGGCATCAAAAGGAGAGATGCGCACCAGCCGATGCACACCCGATTCACTTTTGAGGTAACCGTAGGCGAAGGGGGATTGAATTTCCAGGACCGCGCTCTTGATTCCCGCCTCGTCCCCGGCCTGCAGATCAATGGGTTTGAAACTCAGCTCGTTCCGTTCCAGATACCGTGAATACATGCGGAGCAGCATCTCGGCCCAGTCCTGGGATTCGGTGCCGCCGGCGCCGGGGTGGATTTCCAGGATGGCGCCTCGATCGTCGTCTTCGCCGCTGAGCAGGAACTGGAAATCGAGCCGCTCCAGCTTCTCGTTGAGATCCTCCACTCCGGCCGTGACTTCGGCGACGGTGTCGGCATCACCCTCTTCCTGGGCGAGTTCCGCCAGCACTGCCAGATCTTCACATTTCTGCTGGACTTCGTCGAGGGGATTCAACCACCGCTTGAGGGTCTGGGCCCGGCGCAGAACCGCGGTGGCGGCATCCCGATCGGACCAGAAGTCGGCGCTGGCTTGCTGGGCCCTCAGCTTGACGGCCTCGTCTTGCAGGGCGGGATAGTCAAAGACCCTCCTTCAGTTTACCCAGACGCTCCGTGATGTCGACCAGTGTATCCAGTATTTCCTTCACCTTGGTACCTCCCCGTCTCGACTCGATTCTGCAGTCATTCCGCGCCAGTGCCGCCCCAGCTGCCGAGTGGCCTCGGCGAAAAATTCGATTTCCGTCCTGTCGTTGGTCAGCACCACGTCGGCCTCTTGCCAGAACGATTCCAGATCGGCCTGGGCCGCCAGACGTTGCCGCGCCTCCGCCTCCGTCACCCGGGCGGTCTGGAGCAGACGCTGCAGCCGAAGCGGCTCGGGCGCCACCACGGAGATGGTCAGGTCGACGGGGCCGACGGAGGGCAACAGAAAATACACGGCCGCCTCCGCCACTGCAAGATCCGTCTCACCCTGTCGCGCCAGAACCTCGTATGCCTGCCGTATCGAAACGGCCAGGCGCGGATGGACCAGGGCGTTCAGCCGGTGGAGTTCAGCCACGTCGCCGAATACCACCCGCCCCAGGGCCCGTCGCTCGACAACGCCGTCTCGCAGCACGGACGCGCCAAAGGTCTTGCGAATCTCGGTCACCAGATCCGATTCCTCCAGCAAGGCGTGCCCGAGCCGGTCCGCATCGATGGACGCCGCCCCCTGGCGGACCAGATGCTCCACCAGCAGCGACTTGCCGGCGCCCATGGGACCGGTGACCATCCAGCGTAACATCCGTGGCCGGTCCTCAGTCATGCGCTTCCGCCCAGTTCGGGCCGGTATGGATATCAATGAGCAGCGGCACGTTCAACTGGACCACATGCTCCATATCTTCCTTCAGAAGCTGCCGCACTGCTTCCATTTCCTGCCGCGGGATTTCCAGCAACAGTTCGTCGTGGACCTGCAGCAGCAGGACAGAGCGCAGTCCGGCGCGAGTAAGGGATGCATCCACCCGGATCATGGCCATCTTGATGATGTCCGCCGCCGTCCCTTGAATGGGCGTGTTCACCGCTACCCGCTCGGCGAAACTCCGCCAGCGATTGTTCTCCGAGAGGATATCCGGCAACCAGCGACGACGGCCGAACAAGGTCTCGACATAGCCGACACTGCGGGCGGCCTCCTTGGTGGCGTCGATCCACGCTTTGACCCCGGGATAGGTGGCGAAATAGGAATCGATGAACCGCTTGGCCTCGGCCGTGGTCACCGAGATCTGCTTGGCCAGCGCCAGGGCCCCCATGCCGTAGATCACGCCGAAGTTGATGGCCTTGGCGCGGCTTCGCAGCTCCGACGTCACATCCGCCTCGGCCACTCCGGCGATGAGCGCCGCCGTGCGCCGGTGCACGTCACCGCCCTGGTGGAAGGTCTCCACCAGCGCCGCATCACCCGAAAGATGGGCCAGTAACCGCAGTTCCACCTGGGAATAGTCAGCGGAGAGGAACAGATGGTCCGCCGCCCGCGGGACGAACGCTCGCCGGATGGACCGCCCCAGTTCGGTCCGGATCGGGATGTTCTGGAGATTCGGGTCCGACGAGGAGAGCCGTCCGGTGGCCGCCACCGCCTGGTTGAAAGAGGTGTGGATCAGGCCGGTCTCCGGATTGACCAGATCGGGCAACGTCTCGACGTAGGTGTTCTGGAGCTTGGCCAGCTGCCGGTACTCGAGTACCAGGACCGGCAGCTCGTGCTGCTCGGCCAGAACCGAAAGCACCGAGCTGTCGGTACTCCAGCCGGTGGCGGTTTTTTTGATCGGTTTCAGCCGCAACTTGTCGAACAGGATCCGCGAGAGCTGCTGGGGGCTCTGCACGTTGAATTCCTCGCCGGCCACGGCGTGGATCTGCGTGGTCAAGGACACCAGCGCGGCGGCGAATTCGGTCCGGAGCTTCCCGAGGAACCGGGTGTCGATCTTGATGCCGTTCCGCTCCATCCGGAACAGAACCGCGGAGAGCGGCATCTCGACGTCGGTGAAGAGCTGTTTTAGCTCCGCCGCCTCCAGGGCCGGTCCGAGTACCTCATAGATCCGGAAGGTGACATCGGCGTCCTCGGCGGCGTAGAGCGCCAGCCGCGGCAACGGCACCGAAAGGATATCGCGCCGCCGATCCTTGGCCGCGAACAGATCGGCGTACGGGATCACCTCCTCGCCCAGGTACGTGGTGGCCAGCTCACCGAGATTGAAACGCTGGCGGCCGGGATCGAGGACGTACGCGGCGATCATGGTGTCGAAACGGGGCCCCGCCAACGGCAGACCGTGGCGGGAGAGTATCCACTCGTCGTACTTGATGTTCTGCCCCACCTTGAGCCGCTGTTCGTCGCCCAGAATCGGCGCCAGGAGCGGCTGGATCCAGTCCAGACCGGAAGACTCCTCGCCCAGTGCGAACAGGCTGCCGGTGCCGCCGGATTCGGGAGTTTCGATGTCTCGGGTCAGGACCGGGATGTACACGGCCGGCAGACCCGACGCCGCCAGGGAAATGCCCACCAGGCGCGCCGTGTCACTCCGCACGTCGCTGGTCTCTGTATCCACCGCCAGCGGCACGCCCTGTTGCAGTTTGCCAAGATAGTCACTTAATTCGTTCTGGTTGCTGCAGATGAGGTATCCGCGCTTCTCCAGCTCTAAAAGGTCGGCATCGGGATCGACACGTCGATCCGGTTCCCCTGCCGACTGCTTGGTGGCTTTTGAACTGGACTTTTTCGCGGTCTCTGGAGTCACGACATCGACACTCGCTGCCACGGGCGTGACCTCGGGAGCGGCAGCGGTCGACTCCGTGACCTGAGCGGCAGATGACCGTGCCCTCTCCACCCCGATCCCCTGGGCGGCCAGCTTATCGATGAGCGAGCGTATCCGGCGCAATCCCAGTCGGTCGAGCAGTTCGCCCACCGGTTCCGGAATGGGGAGACAGGTGTGGAGGTCATCCCAGGCAAAGTCCACCGGCACCTCGGAATCGATGGTGAACAGTTGGCGTGAGAGGTAGACCTGCTCGCGATTTTCGGTGAGGATCCGGCGCAGACGTGGTGTCAGTGACTTGTCTTCCAGGCTGTCGTAGAGTTTTTCCAGGTCATGGAATTTCCGGATGAGATTGGTGGCCGTCTTCTCGCCCACCCCCGGCGCACCCGGGATATTGTCGCTGCTGTCCCCCGACAGGGCGAAGACATCGATGAGCTGCGCCGGCTGGACACCGAATCGTTTCACGACATCGGCCACGGCCACCCGGCTGATGTCGTCGCTGCGCTGGCCCGGCTTGAGCATGCCGATCCGTTCGTTCAGCAACTGCATGAAATCCTTGTCGCCGGTATAGAACCACGCGTGGTCCACGACGCCTTCCGACTGCCGGGCCAGCGTGGCCATGACGTCGTCAGCCTCGTACCCGGCCAGTTCCAGTACCGCCACGCCCCAAGCGGCGAGGATCTCCCGGAGACGCGGTATCTGCGCCGCCAGATCCTCGGGCATCGGCTTCCGATTGGCCTTGTATTTCGTGTATATCTTGTGGCGGAAGGTGGGCGCTTTCAGATCGAAGACCACTGCGAAATAGTCGGGCGTGTACTTTTCGATCAATCGTAACGAGCTGTTGAGAAACCCGAATGCCACCGAGGTCAATTCACCATCGGGAGCGGTGAGCGGGCGATTCGAGAAGGCGTAATAGGCGCGGTAGATCAGGGCGGAGCCGTCGACCAGAATGAGAGACATCCGCTTTCCTTCCCGGGAAACGTGATCTCTCACGCCTTCGCCGCGGTGCGGTAGAGATCGTGTTTCTCGATATAGGTCAGGACCGGCGCCGGAACCGCTGCCACCGGAAATCTCCCGGCCGCCAGTTCAATTCGTACCCAGGTTGCCGAGACCGGCTCGCTGAAATCGGTGACGAAAATGGCCCGCTCCCCCAGTTCAGCCGGCAATTCCCCGGACCAACCTCGCCGCGCGAACACCACCGGCCGGGCCAGTTCCAGGATCCGCTCCGGTTTGCGCCAGGTATGGAACGCGTCCAGATTATCAGCTCCCAGCGCCAAACGCAATTCATCGCCGGGATACTGTCCGGCCAAGTGCTCCAGGGTCTCCACGGTATAGCTGACGCCGCTGCGTCGGGATTCCAGATCGAGGACGGTCACGTCCGCCACGCCGCTCAGGGCTTGCCTGGCCATTTCCAGACGGTGCCCGGCACTGGCGGTGACCATTCCCTTGTGCGGTGATTGTCTGGCGGGCACCACGAGGACCCGGTCGGCGAGTCCGCGTTCCAGCAGGTAGCGCACCATGGCGAGATGGCCGTTGTGGAAGGGATCGAACGAGCCGCCCAGCAAAGCGCGTCTCATGATTCGTCTTCGGCAGTCAGGTCTTCGGTAGGCAGATCGTCCAGGCCCGAGCGGGATTTCCCGGCGAAGGGACTCTCGGGGAACTCGGCCAACAACTGCTGGAAGGCGGAACGGGCCTGGTCATAGTTCTCGGCTCGAATGGCGGCTGCCCCCAGGTAATACAGCACCTCGTCCAGCCGGGTACTGCCGGGTTCCTCTTCCAGCACCGTTTCCAGCGCGAGCATGGCTGCCTTGTGCCGGCCGAGATGCCGATAGACATCGGCGACACCGAGCTGCTTCTCCACGATGAGGTCACTGATGCGTTTCAGGTATTCCTCCACTTCGGGGAGGCGGTCCGAACCGGGGAACACCCGCAGGAACTGCCCGAAATGCGACCGCGATTCGTAGGCACCGGTCAGGTCCCTTTGCACCCGCCCGACCTGCTTGAAGTAAGCCACCCCTTCGTGGAAGAAGGCGTCCTCCACCAGTTCGCTGGTGGGGTAATCCTTGCGCAGGATCTTCAACTCCACAGCGGCCAACGGATACTCATCGATCTCCATGTAAGACAGCGCCTTGAGGTACTGGGCCCGCGCGGCCAGCGAGTCGGTGGGATTCTGGCGGATGAAAGTTTCCAGGGCCTGAACGGCCTCGTGATGTTTGCCGTGACTGTTGTAGTGGGCCCCACGATCGTACGATCCAGTCGGGAAGGGATTGCCGGTGCCACAACCCGCCACCCAGCACAATACCAGCAGGGAAAAAACAAGTCCGATCTGACAGATCAGGGTTACGGTTCGTGGGTGTCGCTTCCAACAGTACAACGAGGCCTCCGATCGATTCGGGAATACGCCGGTGCGGTGGTCAGTTCCCGGTGTTGGCAAAGTAGATGGCGACCAATCCGGTCAAGGTGCCGAGAACCACGATCTCTTCCAGGCGCCGCCCCCAACCGCTGGTCGGGATCGAAGCATCGGTGAACGGGTAGACGGCGGAACCGACCGTTGCCAGCTCCCCGTTGGGAATCCGGTCACGGTACGAGCGCTGGAACCGGTCGTTCAACAGCAGGCGACCGGAATCGTTGGCCACGATGGTGATGACGGCTGACAGCGCCATCTGCCGGGCGATCCACTGGCGCCAGATACCGAACCGTTTACCGGCTTCGGGATAAGCCAGATCGATCTGCCCCAGCTTGACCTGGAACCCGTATGCGGGCACCGGATCGGGTACGCTGGCACCAACTTCGTCTGTCGGACTGGAGTCGGCCAGGTAGAGTTCGTAACCAAGCTGCCGCAGGACATCCGTCGCCACGATCCCGAACAGCACCTCGCCCGGTGTCTCGCCAGCCAGCTGCAGAGCCACCGATTGGGGCGGCGCCGGCAGATACCCGGCGGCTTCGGTGACGATCTCCGCCATCAACGCCTCGGCGAGCCAGAGATTGGTCGGTAGAGAATCGGAATTTTCCGGACTGCCGAGTTGCGGTGGCGCCGCCGTAACACCGGGAACCGTGAATGTCCATCCGGCGACGAGAACCAGCAACAGGCTGTGGATCAGAAGTCTGCTTCGCATCGTCTCTTCAGTTCCTTTCATGTCTGCACCTCGGCGGTGGCCCAGATATCAAACGGTGTCGCAGCGAGGAATCGTACCTGAACCCGCCGGCCAGGTGACAACCCGGCAACGGGGAGGGCCACCACACCGTCCAGATCGTAACCGTAATGCTCACTTCGGCCCAGCGCCACTTCCGATTCCGTTTGCAGAACCGTGGTCAGGGAGTCGCGTTCCCGATTTCTGACCCAATGCCCGGCCGCGAGGCTCTGCAACAAAACGTCTCTCGTGGCTACGGGCACAACCTCGTCCACGACCAGTTCGAATTGCCGCCCCAACCGCCGTTCCTGGCGCTGCTGGGCCAGATCGGCCTGGATGTCCAGGATGAGCGCTTCACGATCGGCAACCTCTTCACTGGACACCTGATTCGGCAAGCTGGCCGCGGCGGTGCCCGCCTCCGCAGAATAACGGTAGGTGCCGAGATGGTCAAACTCCACTCGCTGCAGAAAGTCAGCCAGTAACTCCAGGTCCTCCTCCTCCTCACCCGGAAAACCGAGCAACAAGGTGGTGCGGAGCACGAGATCCGGATATTCCCGTCTGAGCGCCTCGAAATAGCGCGCGCTGCTTTCCACGTCACCTGGACGTTTCATGGCCCGTAACAGACCGGGCGAAGCGTGCTGGATCGGCATGTCCAGATACGAGACCACCTTGGGCAGTGCCAGGATTCGCAACACGGTCGCCACCGGCAGCATGCCGGGATACAGGTAGAGGAGTCGGATCCAGTGCAGTCCGTCGACGCCGTCCAGCCGGGAAACGAGGGTCAACAGGTCCTCGCCCGTGTCGCGGCCAAAGGCGCCGCTGTTCTGCGACACGAGCTGGATCTCCGTGACACCGCCAGCCACGAGCTGCCGGACTTCGGTCACGATATCTTCGCAGGTACGACTGCGCTGACAACCCCGGATCAGCGGGATCCGACAGAAGGTGCATTTACCGTCGCACCCTTCACCGATCTTGACGAACGCCACGTGGGATGGTGTCAGCAGCAGGCGCGCCGTGAAACCGTCGTAACGTACCTGCTCCACCTGTTGCAGCAGAGTCTTCCGGGATCCGGCGAGACAGGCCTCCACCACCCGCTCGAAATCACCAACCCCGGCCACGAGATCCACGGCGGGGAAGGCGGCACTGATTTCGGCGGCGTGCTCCTGCGACCAGCAACCCATGACCACCAGGAACTGCTCCGGTTGTTTCTCCGCCAGCAGTGCCTGCAGGGTGTCGTGACTGTCCTGGCGGGCTGCCGCGATGAAGCCACAGCTATTCAGGACCAGGATCTCTGCCTCGTGGACCTGTTCCACCAGCCGGCAGCCGTGAGCGGTGAAAAAACCGAGCAGCGCCTCGGAGTCCACGAGGTTCTTGTCGCAGCCGAGGGTTGCGCAGTACACAGTGGGGCCCGGCCGACTCACGCCTCTCCCTCACCCGCGGCCATATTGGGTAAATCGTCGGGTAATAGCAACACGTCGCGCGCCTTGCTCCCGGTGAACGGGCCCACGACACCGGCCTCTTCCAGCATGTCGATGAGCCGACCGGCGCGGGTGTACCCGATACGCAGGCGTCGCTGCAACAGGGAGGTGGAACCACTCTGGTGCAGCACGACGATCCTTTTGGCGTCTTCGAACAGCTCGTCGTCCCCGGAATGCACGCCCGCTCCGCCAAAGCCCTCGTCCAGGGAAATGCACTCGGTATGGCTTTCATACTGCAGCCAGTGGTTGACAATGGCCTCGCACTCGTCGATATCGATGAATGATCCGTGCACCCGCACCGGGGTGGCCCGTCCCGGTTTGAGATAGAGCATATCGCCGTACCCCAGCAACGCTTCGGCGCCGTTGGTGTCGAGAATGGTCCGGGAATCGTTGCGCTGGATGACGCGGAAAGCGATCCGGCACGGGATATTGGCCTTGATCACCCCGGTGATGACATCCACCGACGGCCGCTGCGTGGCCAGGATCAGATGGATGCCCACGGCCCGCGCCTTGCCGGCCAGCCGGGTGATGGGGGTCTCGATGTCCTGCCCGAGCTGCAGCATGAGATCGGCCAGTTCGTCCACGATGGTCAGATAATACGGCATGGGTTCAGTGACGGCTTCACCCTTGTCGTCCACCACCTTACCGTCGGCGATCTTCTGGTTGTACGCCTCGATATTCCGCACGCCGGCCCTGGCCAGCGTACGATAGCGTAGGTCCATCTGGGCCACCATCCACTTCAGGGCCCGCAACGCTTCCTTGGGATCGGTGACTACCGGCGCCAGCAGATGGGGCAAACCGTTGTAGACACTCATCTCGAGCATCTTGGGATCGATGAGGATGAAACGCACGAGGGACGGATCGTTGGCCAGGAGCAAGCTGCAGATGATGCTGTTGAGGCAGACACTCTTGCCGCTGCCGGTGGATCCCGCCACCAGCAGGTGCGGCAACGAGGCGATATCGATGGCCACGGGCCGTCCCACCACGTCCTTGCCGAGAGCGACACTCAATGTGGGCCGACCACCCTTGAGCCCCTCGAGTACCGTGTGCAGCCGCACGATCTGGGCCGACGGGTTGGGGATCTCGATCCCGACCGCCGCCTTGCCGGGTATGGGCGCCTCCATACGGACGGAACGTGCCTTCATGGCCAGCGCCA
>JBDRBC010000647.1:0-4073 GCA_043823125.1 bacterium
GCAAGTACGGCGGCACCGGGCTGGGACTGGTGATCGCCAAGAACCTCGCCGAGCTGCTGGGCGGGACCATGGGAGCCGAAAGTGAACTCGGCCGCGGGAGCGAGTTCTGGACCTCGCTGCCCTTCGGGCCGGATCCGCAGACGGGGCGATCACCTGCAACGGTGCCGGAGCTGGTGCGTGACCGGTACCTCCTCGTGGTGGACGACAACGCCACCTGCCGTGGTGAACTGGCCGGCCGCCTACGGCACTGGGGAGCGGAGGTCGAGGAGGCAGCGGATGCCGAGGCGGCCCAGTTACTGCTCGAGGAGGGGTTGGCTGCCGGCAGAACTCCCGAGGTCTGCCTCGTTGACCTGCACCTGCCGGAACAGGACGGTCGACAGTTCATCGAGCAGCTGGCGGGCGATCCGACACTGTCAGCGATTCCCGTGGTGCTCATGGCCCACCTGACCGAGCGCGCCAGCCTTGGTAGTCCGGGCCGATGTGGCTTTTCCGCCTTCTTGTCCAAGCCTGTTCGGCAGGGCCAGCTCAAGCGCTGTCTGGCGGTGGCGCTGGGCCTGGACGAGACCCGGGGCGGAGTCGCAAGCGCGAACGACGCAGATGGCGCCCGGTCCACCAGAGAGCCGCTGACCTCCAGCCTGCGCGTTCTGGTGGCCGAGGACAACATGTTCAACCGGCTCGTGGTCGTCCGTATGCTCGAACGGATGGGGTGCCGGATCGAGGTGGCCGATGACGGCGTCGAGGCGGTGGCAGCGGCCCGCGAATCCAGGTACGACATCATCCTCATGGATTGCAAGATGCCGAGACTGGACGGATACCGGGCGGCACAGGAGATCAGGCAAAACGAAACGGACCGTCATGTGCCCATCATCGCCCTCACCGCCAATGCCCTGGAAGGCGATCGGGAACGATGCCTGGCCGCCGGCATGGACGACTATCTCACCAAACCGTTGAAGTGGGACACCCTGCTGGCCATGCTCAAGCGGTGGGCGGTGTCGTCCAGAGAAACAGTATCCTCCCCCTGACGACCAGAGATACCGGTCAGCGGGTTTCGACCAAACACGCCGGGTTCACACCCATGTTTTGCGTCTCCGCTGCCAGGTGCTACTATTGGGCGCGCTCCCGGTCAGTTTCACTTAGCATCGGAAGGTTCTCGTGGAAATCCGTAACGTCGCCATCATTTCCCATGTGGACCACGGCAAGACGACCCTGGTGGACCAGATCCTTCGCCAGTGCCACGCCTTCCGCGCGGAGCAGCAGGTCCGCGACCGGATCATGGACTCCAACGACCTGGAGCGCGAGCGGGGCATCACCATCACCGCCAAGAACTTCTCGGTGACCTACGGCGACGTGCACATCAACCTCATCGATACGCCGGGGCACGCCGATTTCGGCGGCGAGGTGGAGCGGGTGCTCAAGATGGCCGACGGGGTGCTGCTGCTGGTGGATTCCTTCGAGGGGCCCATGCCGCAGACCCGCTTCGTCCTGCAGAAGGCGCTGCAACTCAACCTGAAACCGCTGGTGGTCATCAACAAGGTGGACCGCAAGGAGGCCCGCCCGCACGAGGTGCTCGACGAGGTCTTCAATCTGTTCTGCGAGCTGAACGCCTCGGACGATCAGCTCGATTTCCGGGGCGTGTACGCCTCGGGGCGTAACGGGTGGGCCGTGGATGAGCTGGAGGACGAACGGCGCGATCTCGATCCGTTGCTCGACATGATCGTGCAGCACATTCCGCCGCCGCCGGTACAGGAGGGGCCGGTGCAGATGCTGGTGGCCGCCATGGACCACAGCGACTTCGTCGGCCGCATCGGCATCGGGCGGATCATGCGGGGCCGGTTATGTTCACGGGACAAGGTGGTCCTGCTCAAGCGCGACGGCCGCCAGGTTACCACGGTGGTGAAGCAGCTCTTCGTCTTCGAGAACCTCGGCCGCAAGGAGGTTGCCGAGGTGGGCTGCGGTGATATCTGTGCCGTGGTCGGCCTCGATGACGTGGATATCGGCGACACCCTGGCCGATCCGGAGCATCCCGAGCCGCTGCCCATCATCGCAGTGGACGAACCGACCCTGACCATGAACTTCGTGGTCAACGACGGCCCGTTTTTCGGCCAGGACGGCAAGCAGGTCACGAGCCGGCAATTGCGTGAACGACTCCTGCGCGAGATGGAACGTGACGTCGCCATCCGGGTGGAGGAAACCGGCAGCGCCGACACCTACAAGGTCAGCGGCCGCGGCATCCTGCACATCTCCATCCTCATGGAGAACATGCGCCGCCAGGGGTACGAGTTCATGGTGGGCCAGCCGCAGGTGATCTACCGGGAGATCGACGGGCGCAAGGCCGAACCGGTGGAGATCCTCACCGTGGACGTACCCACCGAGTTCGCCGGTACGGTGATCGAAAACGTGGCCGCCCGAAGGGGCGAGATGATCAAGATGGATCAGGAAGAGGGGCGCAACCGCCTGGAGTTCCGGGTCCCCAGCCGGGGGCTCATCGGATTCCGCAGCCGCATGTTACGCGCGTGCGGCGGCGAGATCGCCATAAATCACCGCTTCTTCCAGTACGAGTTCTTCAAGGGCAGCATTCCCCAGCGCCAGACCGGCAGCATCATCAGCATGGGGCAGGGGCAGGCGGTGGCGTTCGCCCTGGACGGACTGCAGGATCGCGGCCGGTTCTTCATCGAGCCGGGAGATATGCTCTACATGGGACAGGTCATCGGCGAGCACAGCAAGTCGGACGACCTGGTGGTGAACGCTCAGAAGGCAAAGCAGCTTACCAACATGCGGGCTGCCTCCGCCGACCGGAAAATGCACCTCGCGCCGGCGGTGAAGCTGAGCCTGGAGGAAGCCCTCGAGCACATCAGGAATGACGAGTATGTAGAAGTGACCCCGAATCATATTCGTCTCCGCAAGGTGCTGCTGAGTGAACTCGATCGGAAGAAAGAACAGAAACGCCTGCAGAAACGGACCGACTAGCCCGATTGTTACCGTCTTCGGTTCGAGGTCATCACCACCTCCACTTCATTTCCCCGCACCGTGTCGGTCTCATCCTCGATGTCGTCATCCAGCGTGAGCATGTCGAACAGGTCGGGGCGCAAGAAACGCAATCCCGGCTCGGGCCGGTTCCGTGGTAAGATCGGGCAGGGAACCAGGACCCATCGATATCACGAGGATTCGAAAATTCCGCCATGCGGACCTGCGAGGGGGGCATCCATGCAATCGTGGCCACATTCACTGCGACGGTTTCTGTTCGTGTGCCTGCTGTCCATCGGTATCGGAACCGGCGCCGGGATCCCCCCGGCCCTGGCCAACTTCGACTGGCAACGGAGCGAAGGCCCGTGGGGAGGAATGATCTTCGCCCTGGCCGAAGCGCCCAACGGCGATCTCTATGCCGGTTCCTGGCGATACGGCGGGATATTTCGTTCCACGGATGTGGGCGCCAGCTGGAACCTGTCCGGCCTGTGGGGGGCGCGGGTGCCGGATATCATCGTCGACAATGCCGGGAGGATATTCGCCTCCGTGGACAATGGCGATGTCCAGCGGTCGACGGACAACGGGACGAGCTGGCCGCTCTTGGGCTCCTCGCTGACCGGACCCAACGGCGGTCTGGCCTATGATGACGTGCTGGACATTCTCTACGCGGCCCGGCCCGGCACTGTCTCGCGCTCCACGAATGGCGGTGATTCCTGGCAGGCGGTGAGCACGAACTTTCCCTCGTTGGAGGTCCGGGCTCTGGCCGCCGTGCCCAACGGCGGCCCCCTGTTCGTCGGCACCGGGTCCGACAAGGCGTACCGCTCAGAGGACGGCGGCGTGACCTGGAACCTCTTCGATTCGGGTCTTGGTGCCAATCGGTGCGATGACTTCTTGATCGTCCCCGAGGGGGACATCTACGTTGCGACTTATGGCGCCGGCATCTATCGCACCGAGTGGGCGGGCAGCAGCTGGACCCAGCTCAGCCAGGGGCTCACCAACCTCTTCTGTTACTCGATCGAGCGGGATGGCGCCGGCCGGCTCTGGGCCGGGACGGCCGAGAAGGGGCCGTTCGTTTCCGTGGATGACGGCCTGAACTGGTCGCCGGCGAA
>JBDRBC010000648.1:0-2476 GCA_043823125.1 bacterium
GGCTGTTCGGCGCCACCGACATACCCGAGGCTTTCGAGTTGCTGGATTCTCCGGATCTGATCCGGGGTGAGTTCGGGAATCGTCTCCCCTGGCGGGAGTGTCCGGGAGCGGTGCCAGCTGCCGGGTCCGGTTTCCTGTTGCTTGCGAGTGTTGACTCGCTGCGCCGCAGCGGGTGGGATCGAGTGACAGCAGAGCATCGATCCGGAGACGAAGCCGACCAGCGACCAGAGTAAAAGGATCTTCCCGGCGGGGAAAAAGCTGAAGAGGCGTCCAGAAATGGTGAGCCGGGTAAGCACGGCCAGATCCTCTCGAGTGGTGAACCAAAAATGATGTTCAGGTCAGATTCGCCGCTTCCGCTGAGTATAGCCAACCAGTTAAAAATCAGCAAGGCGCTGGCCCGGCGCCGGACTTGTCACGAATCGACAATCTTATCTGGCTAAATGCCACTTCCTGGCCGGCCCCGGGAACACGGTCACGTGTAATGGACTATATTCCCGGCTTAAATGGAGATCATGGTAGCATGGTCATTGCTGTTTGCTCGGGTCGAGCGACACCCGCAGGGAAAGACACAACGCCGGGGAGGGCTCACGATGCCGAATCACACCAGGATGTTCTGCCTGCTGCTGCTGGGAGTGTTGTGCTTTCCTGGCATGTGGGGCACACCCTGCTCCGCCGGTGGTCCGGCCATGGAGAGACCGAACATCCTGCTCATCGTCTCCGACGCCCTCAGGGCCGATGTCCTCGGTTGTTACGGTGGTGAGGCGAGGACGCCCCATCTCGATCGACTGACGGCCGACGGAGTGTTGTTCGATAACGCCTATAGCACGGCGCCCGCCACCATGGCTTCCGCCATCAGCATGTGGTCCGGTAATTACTCCCGGGCCTATACCGTGGTCGAGGGGCAGCAGGTCGATCGCTGGCTGGATCTCGATCTGGTCACCTATGTCAGCGACGAGGAATTGCTGCTGGGTGAAGCGTTGCGTGAAAACGGCTACGAGGTCCGCATGGACATCGAGAACAAGCTGGCGCATATCACCAACGGTCTGCAGGGGTTCGAGTTCATCCGAGAATATCCGGACCTGGATAAAGACGAGGTCAGTCTGGTCGAGCGGATGGTCGGCCTCGACGTTCCCGTGAAGTTCAAGCGCACCAAGAAGCTGACCGAGTACGCCAAGCTGTACGGGGTGCTGCACTATCTGCTGACCGTTCCCCGCGAGCAACCGTTCTTCGCCGTGAAGTGGTTCCTCGATCCCCACGATCCGTATCATCCGGTGGAAGAATTCCGGGACCGGATCGAACTGGACACCACTCAGCTTCCCCGGAATCCCGGTGTGTACTGGCGCCTTGGCCCCAACGACATGAAGGATTTTACGGAGATCGAGGATCAGTACGTCGAGGCGCTCTATTGTGCCGAGGTGGAATCGGTCGATGACCGTATCGGTTACCTGCTGGCGGCACTTGGCGCCAGAGATCTGTCGAGCAAGACCATCGTCGTCTTCACCTCGGACCACGGCGAGATGTTCGGTGCTCACGATCATCGCGGTCACGGTGAGGCTTTCTGGAATCAACTGCTCCACGTGCCGTTGATCTTTGCCGGACCCGGGATCGAGACGGGAAAACGAATCACCACGTACGTTTCACACCTGAGCCTTGCCCCGACGTTGAAGGCTCTGGGACAGCTCGATTTCCAGGACACGTATCTCGGCCAGAGTTATCTGCCCCTGCTCCGGGGCGGCGCGCCGGCTGATCGGGTGCTGTACTTCGACCGGATCGGTAATGTGATCACGGAAAGGAATAGTACCAGGATGCGTTGATGCTGGATCAGTTCAAGCTTATCCTGACGGACGAACCGCACAATCGGGTGACCATGCTGTACGATCTGTCCCGCGATCCCGGGGAACTCGAGGACATTGCTTCCGAACGAGCCGATCAGGTGGAACGATTGATCGCCGCAATTCAGTTATTGCACGAGGTAAACCAGCAACGTCTCCAGCGGAACGCCAGCCGGCTCGATGAAGACGTCGATCTGGAGAGTGTGAGCGAGGAAACGAGGAAACAGCTCCGGGCCCTCGGGTATGTCGATTAGGAGGATTCGCCGATGAGTTGGTGTTCGAATAGGGGCTCCGCTTGGAGAAATGGTCTACTGGTGTGGCTGGTTGTATTCACTGTGAGTGGGAGCACGATTCCCCGCCACGCGAACGGGGCTGAGGATTCCAGCCCCAACATCTTGCTGATCGTTTCCGACGCCCTCAGAGCTGACGTTCTCGGCTGTTACGGTGGGCCGGCGCAGACGCCACACCTGGATGCGCTGGCAGCCCGCGGTGTGCTTTTCGAGAACGCCTACAGCACGGCGCCCGCCACCATGGCCTCTTCCGTCAGCATGTTCACCGGCAACTATTCCAGCGCCTACAAACTTCTCGAAAGCAAGGGGTCCAGCGATATGGACCTCCTGACGTATGTCGGCGACGCCGAACTG
>JBDRBC010000649.1:0-17538 GCA_043823125.1 bacterium
GCAGGGGTGAAATCTATGGCGGTGAACTGGTGTTGGATTACCAGGCCAGCCAAGTCTGGCATCTGCGAGGTTCGTACGCCTATCTCCACGAGACACAATGGTTCGATGAGGCGGGAGGCGACGATGTACGCCCCCTCGAGGATCTGTTCGATCCCCAACATCAGATGACTCTCACCTCAAGCCTGGACCTAACAGCACGGACCGAACTGGATTTCTCGCTACGCCATGTCACCGATCTGCCCAACATGGAGCTGGATGCGTACACGGAACTCGATGCCCGGATCGGCTGGCACGCACGCCCCGATCTCGAGGTCTTTCTTGTGGGGCGCAACCTGCTGCATGACCAGCACCCCGAATTCTACTCGAATCAGATCATTCTCTCACCGAACGGCGAGATTCAACGCTCGGTGTCGGCATTTGTGAGGTGGAGCTTCTAGATGCGAGCTTTGATCTCAGGTCTGCTCTTCCTGTTCGGATGCTGCGTCATCTGTTGCGGCAGCGGTGTGAACGTCGCCAAGGCCGACGACACCGGTTCCGACATCCCCCTGGAGTACCGGGTCAAGGCAGCGTTCCTGCACCGCTTCCTGAAGTTCGTGGAGTGGCCCGCTACTGCGCTTCCCGAATCTCAGGAGGTGATCCGGGTCGGAATCCTCGGGGACAGTCCCATCATCGACGCCCTGATCGTCATCAACGAGAAAAGGGTTCAAGGTCGCGAGATGGTCGTACTGACGTCGCGAAACATCCAGGACCTGGGTCACTGCCAGGTAATCTTTTTCGTCCAGCCAGCGACGAAACCGGACCGGCCGGCCGTTCTGCAATCATTGATTGCCGAGCTGGCGGGAACCGCCATCTTGCTGGTTGGCGAAGAGGATCAGTTCTTGGCGCGGGGCGGGATGATCAATTTCGTATTGAGCGAGGATCGTCTACGTTTCGATATCAATGCCAAGGCGGCGACGGCCGCCAACCTCCACATCAACGCCAATCTCCTCCGCCTGGCCCGGCGGGTCATCGACTGACATCAGCAGTCTCGACGTGTCGCTGGGGAAGCCAGTATTCCAGCGCCGTCTGGATCTTTTCCTGCTTGACCGGCTTGCTGATGTAATCGTCCATCCCCGCACGGAGACACTGTTCGCGATCGCCGGGCATGGCGTGGGCGGTCATGGCGATGATCGGTACATCGCTGGCCGGTCCCTCCAGATTCCGGATGGCCACCGTCGCCTCGTAGCCATCCATCTCGGGCATCTGGCAATCCATGAAGATCGCGTCGTAGGTGGTGTTTTGCACCATGTCCACCGCTACCCGGCCGTTCTCCGCCAGATCGACCCGGCACCCGATCTTCTGCAAGATCAACACGGCGACCTTCTGGTTGAAGGCGTTGTCCTCGGCCAGCAGCACATACGGTTCATGAACCTTGGGGGCTTCGGTATCCGAATCCGGCTTGGGCCCTCGTAGTCTGGCTTGCTCTCGATCCGCCTTGCGATTCACTTCCGCCACCGCCTCCCTGCCCGCCGCCGGCAAACGGAGTTGCACGGTAAAGCGAGACCCGATGCCGGGTTCGCTGCTCACCTCGAGGGTGCCGCCCATCAGTTCCACCAGGTTCTTGCAGATGGCCAGCCCCAGACCGGTACCGCCTTGTCGACGCGATGCCGAGCTGTCCACCTGGGTGAAACGATTGAAGAGATCGTCGATCTTGTCCGGCGGGATACCTATACCGCTGTCTTGCACGGAAAGGACCCATCTGGTCACCGTCGCATCCGCCTGGACGCATTCGGCCTCCAGGACGACCTCGCCACGCTCCGTGAACTTGATAGCGTTGTTGATGATGTTGGTCAACACCTGCCGGACCCGGCCGGCATCGCCCATGACATAACGAGAGGTGACCTTCGGGAAGCGGCTCTCGAGTCGCAGGCCCTTCTCCTTGGCCGCGGTGCCCAGCATCTCGACGACTTCCTCCACCAGCACCAGCATGTCGAACGGTCTCGACTCGATGGACAGCTTACCCGCCTCGATCTTGGTGAAATCCAGGATATCGTTGATGACCCCCATGAGCGACTCGGCGGACTTGTGGATGGTCACGGCGAAGTCGCGTTGCCGCGGCGCCAGTTCGGTATCCAGCAGGATCCTCGCCATGCCCAGCACCCCGTTCATGGGAGTCCGGATCTCGTGGCTCATGTTGGCCAGGAAGTCACTCTTGGCCTGGTTGGCGGCATCGGCCTTTTCCTTGGCCACGGTTCGTTCCTCGATCTGACCCAGCATCTCGTTGAAGGCGCTCACCAGAAGTCCGGTCTCGTCGTCGGCGGTCTGGGGAACCCGCACCGAAAAATCCTGATCCACCGAGACCTGCATGGCGACTCGCGCCAGCTTGCGGATGGGACTCGTGATCAGGAGCTGCAGCTTTTCGGAGAGTCCCAGGGCCACGGCAAAAGCGCCCAGCATCGCCAGGCCCAGGACGATGGTGAAGCTCACGAGGTGGTCGTTGCGTTCCTGCATGTTCGCCCGCATGTAGATGGTTCCCACCAACTCGTGGTCAAACTCGATGGATCGGAACACCTGGACATGAGACCGGAACGATTGCGAGTGGGTCTTGGCGATCAGCTCGGGAAAACCCTCGTCTCCGGGTTCACGCCGATAGGCGGCAAAGAGTCGACCGTCGGCGGCGTACAGACCGGCCTCCACGATCCGCTCGTTGGCCGCCAGGGCGCGCAGGATATCCGTCGCCACCTGGTCATCCTCGAACAGGAGCGATGCCGCGCAGGTCCCGCCCACGATATCCGCCGTGATCTCCGTCTGTCGCGTGATCCCATTCCCGATGGATCGATAGTCATAGACCGACATGATCCCACCCACCGTGGCGATGGCCAAGGCGCTGCAAATGCAAACTATCCAGCGGAGTTTCTGGCGGATGGGCAGGTGACGAAAACGAAGCACGCGTGTTCTCCTGACCGATGGGGCGTGGGGTATACAGTTCGGCCCGACGTATTCATAACGACGGGGACCATCAACCCGACATCGGGAGCTGTTGCCAGAAGCATCGGCGCTGGCGGAAAGTTCTTTAGTCAACTCTATTCAACAGCAGCAGTTACTCAACCGGCCGTGATCGTGGGATCACGGCCGGTAGCACTGGAATAAGCAGCGGAATCAGCGCAGAATATTACCGATAGAGGCTCTTCACTCCACCCCAGGTGGAAGGCGTCTCGTTCACCGGTTGCTCACAACAGGCAGCGTCGGCGTACATGACAATACTGCCGGGGAACCCATACCCATTCAGGTCTTCCCAGCCGGCGCCGTAATCGTTGAAGCTCACACACTCCCGGGGAACATCGTCCGTGACCAGATCGGGACGTTGGGCCTCACCAAACGGAGTCAGGAAGTGGAAGGTGAGGAAGTACACGTAATTCACGAAAGCACAATCACAGGTGACGGGAAGGGCCAGGTCATAAAGGCCCGGAGTGTCGATGGTGATGGAATACACATCGGACACGCAGTACTCGTACAGGGGCGAGTCGCAGCAGATCGGCATGCTGCAGCTGGTTGCGGTGGCTATACCCGCGGCGGCGTCGAACGTGACCGGGACGTCCTCGGGACCGAACTGCACCAGCAGATGGACCTCGGTGGGCTGGAAGCCGAGGGGGCAGACGCCGCATTCGAGGAACGGCCAGGCCACCTGGGCGTAGGATTCCGCTCCGTACACCCAGTCCGTGATGGCATATGCCGGATCGTTCGTATTGCCAACGACGCAATCGGAAACACGCATCGCCTCACCCGCGACCTGTACTTGCACGTCACTCAAGGCTCGGACCTCGAGTTGCTTGTCGGCCAGGGCGGAAGTGGCGCAGATCACCAGACACAAACTGACCAGACCAAACGTGAACAATCTCCTCATGTCAGGACTCCTCTCGTACTCAACCAGGCCAATAACAACAATGACAGCACGACATATCAGAACCATGAACGAGAAATACTGGATGAGGCAGCATTCTTTCAGGGGATGTTGCTGGTCCGCCGGACATTTCGTGCGATATCAGGGAGTATCATACCATAAAACAGTGACCCTGATGAAGCGTCATCTGGTGCAGTGGCGAGATTTATCGCGAAACGTTGTGACTTCCCGGGAGATGCTCTACCTTGTGTCGAACCCTCAACGAAAAGGAGCCGACATGGCGCAACAATATTTTTCCGAACTGCTCAAAACCGCTATCGAGAGCGCCTACCGGGCCACCAACGGTCTCGTGGACCTGGTGGACGACGACATGCTGACCTGGAAACCCGAAACGGGTGAAAACTGGATGAACGTCGGTCAGCTCCTCATGCACATCAACTCCTCCTGCGGCGCCTGCTGCAAGGGATTCGTCACCGGGGACTGGGGTTTGCCTCCGGATGTGAACATGACCGACCTGCCACCCGAGGAGATGCTGCCGCCGGCGGAAAAGATGCCGACGGTGGAATCGGTGGCGCAGGCCAGGGAGATGCTGGCCGCTGACAAGGAGGTGGCTCTGGCCATGGTCGCTCAGGCCGGCGAAGACGACCTGAACCACAAGCTGACGGTCGCACCCTGGGACCCTGAACGGGAGGTTCCACTGGGTTACCACCTGCTCGGCATGGTGAACCATCTGAGCCAGCACAAGGACCAGCTCTTCTACTACCTGAAACTGCAGGGGAAACCGGTCAACACGGGGCACCTGTGGGGGATGGCCGAGTAGACCCTTCCGGTGGATAGTCGCGGCGGCGGGTTTATTTACCCGCCGCCGTTTTTTCGGTCGGTTTGTCGTCCGGATCTCCAAAGAATCAGAATCCAGGCGGGTGTTGCCGGTGGAATTCGGTGGCTTCCTGATACGCTCGGGCCACCGCCAGCAAGGTGGCCTCGTCGAACAGCCTCCCGGTGAAGCTGATGCTGTGCGGATTCCGCTCCGGCCGGTCGTCCAGCGTTGTCTGGACAGTCGCCTCGGCGTCTGTCCCGGTCTCCTCCACTGTCGCGAATCCGTTGGGCACCACCACACACGGATGCCCGGTGAGGTTGGTCAGCAGCAGATTGTCGCCGCCGAAGGTGGGCGTGACATACAGGTCCACCTGCGCCATCAGCTCGGTCATGGCCTGGATCAGCAGGAACCGGACCCGGTTGGCCTGGATGTACTCCACTGCCGGAATGAGACGCGCCGTCCGGAAGACATTGGGCCAGGCGTACCGGATCTGTCGCACCAGCTCGTCGTCCCTTCCCGAACGGGTCAACTCGTCGAAGGCCGCGGCCGCCTCGGCCGAGAGGATGAAGGAGAGGTCGGACAGCGGCAGGTCCGGCAGCTCGATGGGCACCAGTTCCAGGCCCAGGCCGCGTAACACTTCCAGGGTAGCCTGGTCGTACTCCCGGCCGGGATATTCCTCCGCGAACGCCGCGGCGAGATAGCCACACCGGAGCGACCCGAGATCGAGGTCGGACCGGTACGGAAACGGATACTGCCCCACCGTCAGATCCCGCCGGTCCGGTCCGCGGATGGCCTCGAACACCACGGCGCAATCCTCGACGGTTCGGCAGATGGCCCCCACCTTGTCCAGGGACCAGCTCAAGGCCATGGCGCCGGCGCGACTGACCCGGCCGAAGGTCGGGCGCAATCCGGTGACGCCGCACCGAGTGCACGGGGACACGATGGAACCCCAGGTCTCGGTGCCGAGAGCGAACGGCACCAGTCCCGCCGACACCGACGCCGCGGATCCGGCCGACGACCCACTCGATCCTTGCTGCGGATTCCACGGATTCAGGGTCTTGCCGCCGAACCAGACATCACCCCAGGCCAACGCCCCGAGGGTGAGTTTCGCCACCAGCACGGCGCCGGCCTCCTCGAGTTTTTGGGCCACGGTGGCCGTGTCCTCGAGTTGCTGATCCCGGTACGGCGTGGCGCCCCAGGTGGTGGGATACCCAGGCACGGCGAACAGGTCCTTGGCGCCGTAAGGAATTCCGTGCAGCGGCCCACGATACCGGCCGGCCGCGATTTCCGCATCGGCCCGAGCCGCCTGCTCCAGCGCCAGCTCGGTGGTCAGGGTGACCACGCACTCGAGCCGCGGGCCGTGGCGGGTCAACCGATCGAGTGCGAGCTGCGTGAGTTCCAGACTCGTCACCTGCCGGGTGCGGACCAGTTCGGCGAGTCGTCCCACGGACCAGAATGCCAGCTCATCCAGATCGTCGGGGCGGGTCACCGGCGGTCCCTCACTCCAGACCGGGGCTTGCTCGCGCAGGTAACTCTCCGTCCCGGTGAACGTGGTGGGCAAAGGAGAGAACAGCAGCGCGGGCGGCACCTCGTTGGCCAGCTGCAAGGCCCGGATGGCCTGGTAACTGGCGAGTTGTTCGTTGAGATCCGCCAGCATGGTCTCCCGTTCAGCGGGCGAAAACTCCAGACCGATGACGGTTTCGGCCGCTGGCAACATATCGGTGGTGATGGGAGAGATTTCCTCGTCCTGGGCCAGACCGGGCAACGCCAGAAAAATCACGACGACCAGCAAGCTCTTCAGCGTCGGGTATCGCATGGGAACGATCTCCTTGAAACCGGTGACACCGCCCGGTCGGCAGACGGCCGGTGGGCGGTTGGTTGGTTCGGTCCACCAGCTTACCTGCCGAGGTTTCTCCGAGTCCATATCGTTCCGCGGCACAGGTCAGGTTGATTCACTCCCCCTGCCCGTGTCATACTCCTGAGATCGGGAATCACCGCCAGCGGCCGGAACCGGTCGGAACCGTTTTCAGCAAGTCAGGTCTTTCCTTCATGATGTCTCCTACTCGCCTGTGGATCCTCGGCCTGTGCAGCCTGCTGTGTCTGCTCCCCGCCGTCTGCCCGGGCCAGGAGTATCAGGCGCCACGCAACCGACAGGACCTGCACAATTCCCTGCTGGACGACCTGAATGCGGTGCGACACCCGTCAGACGGTGGCGGCCGGGCCTGGCTCGTGGACGAACGGAGCACGATGCCGGCCGTCTGTTCCAGTGCGGGCCGCTGGATCATCATCTATCAGGCGGGACCGCACGGTATCTCTCCCGAGGGCGCCATCTTCCTCCAGATCTCCCCGTTCTGGGGGTGGACGACGCCCCAGCCGGACTTTCCCGACCGCCCGGGATACACCTGGGCGGTCACGTCCGCCGAGGGGGCGGAACTGGAACTGGAAACAGTGGGCCAGCAGCTCCTGGCCATCTGGATCGGTGGCCGGGGATTGGTGGAGGGCGAGCGGGTACGGATCGTCTATGGCGGGACCGAATCGGGCCGGAGCTTAGCCGACCGCTTCGCCGAGCACGACTCCCCCTTCTGGATCGCCGTGGATGGTGACGGCGATGGAATCCGCAGGGTCCTTCCCGGCTCCCCCACGGTGGATGTCGTCGCCGGTCACCCGGCGCAGCTACTGGTCACCGTGCCGACAACCGCGCGTCCGGGCGACTCGGTATCGATGAACGTGGCGGTGCTGGACCGCATGGGCAACGCCGGGTTTCCGTTCGAGGGTGAGATATCCTTCTCCGAACCTACCGCCGGACTCGAGTTACCGGCCAAGATCGAATTCGAGGCCAAGGACGGTGGCCGCCAACGTGTGGTAGTGACGGTTCGGTCCGAAGGAATCTTCCGGGTGACCGCCACCGGGCCGAACGGTCTGTCTTGTGTCTCCAATCCGCTGGTGGCGCTGGCTGCGGGTCCCCGCGTGCTGTGGGGCGACCTCCATGGGCACAGCAACCTCTCGGACGGCAGCGGCACACCCGATGACTACTATCGTTACGCGCGCGACGTGGCTGGCCTCGATGTGGCGGCGCTCACCGACCACGATCACTGGGGTATGCTTTTCCTCGACATCTATCCCGATATCTGGGCCGGCATCCAGGAGGTCGTGGCGCGCTACCACGAGCCGGGCCGGTTCGTTTCTCTGCTCGGTTATGAGTGGACGAGCTGGCTTCATGGGCATCGCCATGTGGTCTACTTCCAGGCGACGGGCGAGCTGTACAGCTCCCTCCATCCCGACTACGACACACCGCCGAAACTGTGGGACGCCCTGTCTGGTCAACAGGTCCTGACCTTCGCTCACCACTCCGCCGGCGACCCGGTGCCGGTGAACTGGTCGTACGCACCCGATCCGGTGCTGGAACCGTTGACGGAGATCGTCTCGGTGCACGGCAGCAGCGAATCCCTGGACAGCCCATCCGTGGTGCGAGGCGCCATCCCCGGCAACACCGTGCGGGACCAGCTCGGTCGTTACCGCCTGGGACTGGTGGGAAGTGGTGACAGTCACGATGGACATCCCGGGTTGGCGCATCTGGCGTCCGGCCCCGGCCTGGGCGGCATCACGGCCATCATCGCCGAAGAGGTGACCAGGGAAGCCGTGTACGAGGCCCTCCGCAATCGACGCTGCTACGCCACCAACGGCCCCCGTATCCTGCTGCGCTGTTCCCTCGCCGGACACCGGATGGGATCCACGGTGCCGGCCACAGCCAGTGCGGAGGTGCGTGGTTTCATCGTGGCCACCGCCCCCATCCGTTCGGTGGACATCATCCGGAGCGGCCAGGTCATCTCCCAGACGCCGGAGGACGAGCAGACCTCCTGTTTCCTCAACAGCACCCTGGCCGACCTCAGGGCTGGCGAATACGTGTATCTGCGTGTGATTCAGGATGATGGCGGCGCGGCCTGGTCCAGCCCCTTTTTCGTGGAGTGAATACATGAGCAAGAAACAGGGCCGGCGCCCCGGTCGCCGGGGAATACCGGCCAAGCACCCGCCCACCGGGGACGGGCAGCAGAAAACCCGGGCGCCGAAGATTCTTCGAGAACTCTCGCCCGGGCGCCGGTGGGCGCTCCGTCTCGGTCTGGCGCTGGTTGTCCCGAGCCTGTTGCTGGTGGCACTGGAATGTGGTTTGCGGATGGGAGGCTACGGCTATCCCACCAATCTGGCGCTGGAGGTGCCGGGCCGGGACAGCTACGGCACCAATCTCCGTTTCGGCTGGCGGTTCTTCCCGCGCGCCATCGCCCGAGTGCCTTTGCTGTTCTCCTTTCCCGCGGACAAGTCGCCCGACACCTACCGGATCTTCGTACTCGGCGCCTCGGCCGCCCAGGGGTATCCCAACGGTTCCTTCAGCTTCGCCCGGATCCTCGAGGTCATGCTGGAGCAACAGTTCCCGGGAACGACCTTCGAGGTGGTCAACAGTTCCATCGCCGCCATCAACTCCCACGTCGTCCTGCCCATCGCCCGGGAGTGCGCCGGCTACGATCCCGATCTGTTCATCGTCTATCTCGGCAACAACGAGGTCATCGGTCCCCACGGTATCGGCTCTTCCGCCACCCGACGCGCAGGGGGACTCGGCACCATCCGCTGGGGGATCTGGCTGCGTACCACCCGGACCGGGCAGCTCCTGCAACAGCTCGCGGAAAAACTGTCGCGTCAGGACAAACTGCTGGAGCAGTGGGGCGGCATGGAGATGTTCACCGAGCGGCAGATCGCCAGCGACGATCCGGACCTGCAACAGGTATACAGCCATTTCGAGCAGAATCTGCGGGACATCTGCGCGGCGGCCCTCGATGTGGACTGTGAGGTCCTGCTCTGCACCGTGCCCACCAACTCCTGGGACAGCGCACCGTTCGCCTCGTTACATCGACCGGACCTGACCGCGGAACAGACCACCGCCTGGGATGCCGCACTGGCCGCCGGCCTCGCCGCGGCCACGGCGGGACGTCATACCGAGGCGCTCGCGAGTTTCGAACAGGCGCGGGACCTGGACGACCGCCACGCCGAACTGCATCACCATCTCGGGACAACCCAACTCGCCCTGGGCGATACGAGCCGGGCCCGCGAACACTTCCACCAGGCTCGGGAACTCGACGTGCTGCGATTCCGGGCCGACGACCGGATCAACCAGATCATCCGCGATCTGGCCAGCACCGAAACGGACGACACGGTACGTCTGATGGACGCCGAGCGGATCTTCAGCGATTCCGGCCCCGATCTTCATGTGCCCCTGCGCCGGCGTCGCTTCTACGAGCATGTCCACCTGACCTTCACCGGCAACTACGAGCTGGCCTGCTGTGTCTTCCCGGAGGTGGTCGCCGTGCTGCCGCCCGCCATCCGCCAGCGTGCCGTGGCGCCGCCCACGGTACCGGACCTGGCCGGTTGTGCCGAGCGGCTGGTCTACACGGAATGGGCCGAGTACAAGATCATCACCACCATCCTGACCCTGCTCACCCAGCCGCCGTTTCCCGACCAGTACGATCACGCCGAGAAGCTGGCGGCCTGGCAGACGGCGCTGGACGAGATATTCGAGTCAGCCTCACCCGCCAAGCACCAGGCCACCATCAAGGCCCACGCGGATGCCGTGGCGGCGAACCCCGACGATCTGCTCATGCGGCTCAACTACATGGAGCTGTTGAAGGAGATCAAACAATCGTCAGCGGCCGGGCAACAGTGGACCATCATCGAGCAGTCGCTGCCGTCTCTGGACTGGGCACGGCAGGAAGACCAGCAGGGTCGGCTGAGTATCCCGGCGCCGGCGCGCTGAGAATCGTTCCGAGACACTCGACTGAAGGAGCCGAGCAACATGCCCCTGGAACTGGACACGTTCGACTGTCGGGTCGACCTGCCGGACTGGCGGATCCACCTGGCCAGCCTGGCCGCCAATACTGAACGTGATCTGAGGAACGTCATGGACATGGCCACCAAGGGGGCCGTGGCGGAACTCCAGCGCTCCCACCCCGACGGTGATCTGCTCGCCGACGGCACCGTGTCGGCGCTCCACCGCTCACTGACCCGACTCGGATTCGATCCGAGTCGTTTGCCCACCTGTTCCGAGCAGTTGCTCTCGCGGATCCTGAACCACCGGGCCATTGAACGCGGCTGCCTGGCCTGGGAATTCTTGAACGTGCTGACCGTCAAGTCCCATGCGCCGTGGGTGGCGCTGGATCGCCAGCAACTGAAACCACCCCTGGTGTTCCGGATCGGCGCCCCGGACGAGATCCTGGTCACTCCGGAGGGTGATTTCGGGTGTGAGGGATTACCCGTACTGGCTGACACCGAAGCGGTCAAGGCGTCACCCTGGACCGTGAATCGACCGGACGATCTCGTCTCCGCGAAGGACGTGGTTTTTCTCTGCTTCCTGCCATGGGAACTGTTCCGGAAGGTGCAGCCCAAGTCACATCTGGGGCGGGTGGTGTGGTTGACCTGGGCCTATCGTTTCGTCTTCGAACGGACCTGCCCGGGTCAGACTCCGCCAGCCTGAGCGTGGGGCCCGGTTTGCCCGACCTGGATCACGTGGTCTCCATGACCTGCTTGTCCACGGCGGGACCCGCCACCGGCAGTTCGATGCGAAAGGTCGAACCCACATCCTCCTCCGACTCGATGACCAACGACCCCTGATGCTCGTTGACGATCTTCTGGACCACCTGCAGGCCGAGTCCGGTCCCCTTGGAACCTTTGGTGGAGAACATCCCGCTCTTGATCTTGCTGAGGGTTCGCGGACTCATGCCCATGCCGTCGTCGCCAACGACAAAGAAGGCAGTATCGTCGTGAACGCCGACCTCGACGGTGATGGTGCCCGTCTCGCCTGCCGCATAGGCGTCCATGGCGTTTCCGAGCAGGTTGCCCAGGCACTGGTGGAACGAGTGGTAATCGAGCATCACCTTGCGGCCGGCACTGTCGCCGACGAGCTCGATTTTGACCTCACCTGCGCGTGAGAGACCGATGTCGGCGATGACGGCCTCCACCAGTTGCCGGGGATCGTGCGGTGCGTATTCCGGAATCCGTTCCTTGGCGAAGTTCAAGAGATCCGCCACCAGGTCACCGATGATCCCCACGTTGCGTTCGATCATGTCCCAGCCCGTGGCCATCTTCTCCTCGTCGTCACGCCGCTTGCCGGCCTTGTAGACGTAGACCCCGCCGTTGAACCCGTCGAGGATGTTTTTGATGGAGTGGCTGATGCCCGCCGCCGCCTGGCCAGCTGCCGCCAGCCGCTCGGACTGGAGCAGCCGTTCCCGGAGCTGCTTGATCTCGCGGATATCCTGAAAGAAGAAGACCTTGCCGATGTGCCGCCCCCGCTCGTACAGGCTGATGCCGGCGAGCTGAACGTCGACCATCCCACCCCGGGCGTTGGTGATGGCCGCCACCCGCGGGGCGAAGCCGCGGAGCCGCCGGACCGGTTCGTGAGACAGGGGGATGTCCATCTGCTGCTCGAGTTCGTCCGGCAGGAAATGTTGCCACTGGAGACGGCCGATCACCTCCTCGCGCGGCCTCCCGGTCAACTCCACGGCCACCCGGTTGAAGATGGTGATCAGATCGTGTTCATTGGTGGCGATGATGCCGTCGAACGAGTTCTGGATCAGTCGCTTCTGAAAATCGTCGGAGGTGAGCAGCTCCTCCCGTGAGCGCTTCAACACGTTGGTCATGTGCCGGAAGGAGTCGGCGAGCTGGACCACCTCGTCGCCACGGTGCGCCTTGTACACGTTGCAGGCGCGGCACCGCTGCAACTTCTCGGGAAAACGCGGCTCGAATCCTTCACACGGCGTGCCGTCGATGTACCAGCACTGCTCCGAATAGTTCATGTACCCGCGACAGTCTGTCTGCTGGCAGTCCATGATCTCCCAGCAGTTCACGTGGACGCCGAAATCGATGCGCGGATCCAGGTTTCCCGTGCTGATCTCCTCGGCGACCTGGGTCAGATCCTTCAGCGGTTGGACCGTCCGCCGCACGGCCACCCGGGCCACCCCGAAGAGCAGGACTCCCGGGAGTGCCATCAACGCCAGGGCGGCGCCCGCCGCGCGCCGGGCGATGGGCGCGCTGTCGTTCTCGGCGACTCCCACCCGCACCACGGCCACCTGGACCTCGCCGGCCAGTAGCGGTACCCTGCCTTCCCGGAATCCGGGCACGGTTTGCCGGGCGAAGTCGATCCCGAGGAAGTGTTCGGCCAGAGACCGGGAGACCACGGGATCCACGGCGTGGCCGGCGAGAAGCCGGTCTTCCGGGTCGAGAACCATCAGGTAGGCGATCGTGGGGTCCAGGGCGGTGATCTGTTCCAGCAGTGAAGTGAGGCCGGCTCTATCGTGGACGGCGACGGCCCGCCCCAGCGGGATCACCTGGATCCTGGTTACCGCCTCGGCGTGGGAAACCAGGTTATCGAGAGTGGTCCGGTTCGTCGACCAGTAGACCACCACCAGCACCACCAGGCAGAGTGACACCATCACGATGGAGAAGAAGAGCAGGATCTTGTTCTCGAGCAAGAGCTTATGAAAACCGGCAACGGGACGTCTCACCCGCATACTCATGGCGTTCTTCCCCTCTGACGACGTCGGACGTGGACCAGATGGAGAATCAGCCGTGCAAGACCTCGTCGTCCGCTCCGCCTCCCGACAGCACGCCGTTGACCACCTTCATCAACCGTTCCGGTTCGATGGGCTTCTCGACGAACCCGTCCGGCCGGCGAGTCTTGTAGCGATCGACGATGTCACTCCAGTCGATCCCGAGTTGATCCTTGATGCCGGTGACCATGACCAGGGGGATGTTCTTGGTCTGCTCGTCCTTGCGCAGCTTGACGAACAGCTGGATCCCGGTGCGCCCAGGCATCATCAGATCGATCAGGACGATGTCAGGATTGGTCTGACGGATCTTCTCCTCACCGCTCACCGCGTCGTTGGCGGAGTGCACGACGAAGTCGTTCTCCTCGAGGATGGACGACAGATAGGTGGTCAGATCGATTTCGTCATCGATCACGACAGCGGTTCTGGTAGCCATAATGTTATCCTCCCGGTTGGGGACGGGGAGGGAACCGCCGGCCCCCTCCCGGTAGCACAGATCAATTCAACACGATGGCCTTGCCGAACAGGTCGAACACGCCGCCCACCGTCACGCCGGTCTCGTAGTGTTCCATCAACTGCATGAGCTGCCGCTTGCAGTTGGCGCACGGCGCGGCCACGTAGTTGGCGTCGGTGGCGGTGATCTGGTCCTTTTTCACCCCGCCGACCTTCATGCGATAGTCGAGATAGGTGCTGTCGATATATTCCACCCTTTCCGCCCCATCCATGACCGCCAGACCGCCGCCGCCGCCACAGCACCAGTTCTCCGAACGGTTCGGTGTCATCTCGATGAAGTTGTCGGTCATGGCGGCCAGCAAGCGCCGCGGCTCTTCGAAGATGCCGGTGGAGCGGGCGAAGTTGCACGGATCGTGATAGGTGACGATCTCGTCCACCTTCGACTTGTCGAACTTGAAGGCGCTTTTCTGCAGATACTCGTCCGCCAGCAGGAAGATGTTCGTGGTGCCGAACGGGTTGTTGTTGTGCGAGGCGGTGGGCCCCATGCGCTTGGCGATGCGGTAGGCGTGGCCGCACTCGCCGATGACCAGGTCCTTCACCCCTAGCTCGATGCAGGCGTCGTAGGCGAGCTGATTCTTGCGCTTCATGTGCGGATCGTCACCGGTGAACAGCCCGAAGTTGGCGCCGTCGAACGCCTTGGAAGACATGGTCCAGGTGGTGCCGTCGTACAGCTTGAGGGCGTGGAAGAACACGGCCACTCCCATGTGGGTCTCCGGGAAGGAGATCAGGTCTGCCGAGGCCGGGATGAACAGGATGTCCGCCCCTTCCCGGTCGATGGGGATCTCCACCTCCAGCCCCCAGTCGTCCTTCACCTCCTCGACCAGGAAACGGCACGCCTCCACGAAGGCCTTGTAGGTCTGGCCCTCGTCGTTGCCGGTTTCGTCCGAGATACGCTGGGTCTCGGACATCATGAACGGCGATTTGCCCAGGGCATGGACCACCGCCCGTCCCTTGCGGGTCAAAATGGAGTTGTCGATACCGAAGGGACAGAACTTGGCGCACCGGCGGCAACCGGAGCACTCATAGAAATCTCTCTGCCACTGCTGCAGCTCGTCATCATCTATCTCACGTGCAGCGCCGAGAGCCTGGCGCAGCTTGCCCAGGTTCGAGCCGTACCGCTTGTACAACTTCCGGATCAGGTCCGAACGCTGGGCCGGATTGGTGCGCGCCTCGGGCATGGTCTTGGCCACGTGGCACTGCTCGGCACAGATCCCGCATTTCTGGCAGAGATCCATGTACAACCGCATCACCCGCGGCCCCTTCTTGATGGCCAGGACCTGATCGATGATCGTCTGCAGCTCGGCTTCGTTCACTTTTGGTTCGTCAGCCATTTTAGTAATCCTTTGCGAGCAAGGTACGACTGTAGAAGATCCCCGGGATGTGCAGAAACTTCCCGAACGGGAGATAGATCAACAGCAGTTGCACCAGAAAGAAGTGCAGCAAGAACATCGGATCGTGAGGAACCTGAATGGCCCCCGCGCCGAACAGAGTGCGGAAGTAGAGCTGGGTCTCGGTGATGTCGTAATGGGACAGGAAACGCATGGCGTTCCCCGTGATCAAGATGAACAGGAGCAGGATCAGCACCGAGTAATCTTCGCCGCTGGAGATTTCCCGAACCCGGCGGATACCGAAACGCCGGGCCAGTAACATGAGACAGGTCACCATGGCCAAAACGCCGGCTATCCCGCCACCCCAGGCGCTGATGGCCGAAACGGTGCCCTCCGACAACCCCATCATGACCCGCAGGGGATAGTCGCTGATCAGCCGGCTATGGCCGAGTATGATGAGCACCAGGGTGGCGTGGAAGATCCAGGTGCGCTTCCACAAGGAGTTGTCCTGTTTGCGAAAACTGGAGAAGAAAACGACCTCGCCGAGCACCTTGCCGAACAGCTGTCCCCGACCCGTGGCCGAGGGGAACAGGGCAATGTTACCGACGGCGGCCCGCTGCCAATGCACCAGCTTGTAGAACAGCCCCACGATCAGGATCGTCAGGGTGACAAAGGGCATCAGCTTCCCGATGAAGAACACGAGTACTTCCATGACCACCTCATTACTGTGCCGGGACCACGCCGACGGCGTTTCATCCCAGTGACAATTGACACGCTGTTTATATCGAAGAACCAGTTCGGTAGCGCCGTGATCGCGTTTCCCGTCAATCCGGTTTCATCATCTTCGCGTCAGCGAACAGTAATCCGACCGTTCTGGTCATGGCCGGTCCGGTGGAGTGCGTCGGTCAGCTCTCGGCCCGGCGCTTGCGCCGGGCATCGAGGACCTGCTGTCGCTGGGCGAGATCCGCCAGGGTGATATCGCACAGGATGCACTCGACCGTTTCCTTGATCTGTTTCCAGACCTCCTGGGTGCAACACACTTCATTGCGACGACAGTGATCGCCGTCCTCCGTGCAGTGGACTATGTCGAGAGCGTCCTCCAGGGGCGCCAGTACATCGTGCAAGCTTATCTGGTGGGGTGGTCGGGAGAGCGCATACCCGCCACGTGGGCCGCGGACCGAGTGCACCAGCCGGGCGGCTTTCAAGGTACTGAGCAGACTTTCGAGGTATTTGAGGGATATCTTGGTTTCGGCCGCGATCTGCTTGGCTGCCAGCAGGCCGTGGTTGTAGTTGTCTGCCAGAGCGAGCATTGCCCGGGTTCCGTAGCGGCCTTTGGTGGAAATGCGCATCGGGTATCCCCTCGCTGAACTCCACAGGAACTATACCCAGTTATCCTATAGGGCCTATGGGACTATTGGGGATTGCTAGCAAATTGTCAATGGAAATCGCCAAACAGGCTCAGATAACCGGTGGTGATGCGGGGGGAGCGGGATTACAGCTGGCCGATGCTCTCATCCGTCCTTGAGTATCTGCTGCCGATCCAGCAGATCGGCCAGGGTCGTTCCACAGAGGATGTCGTCGACGGCGCCCTTGACCTGGATCCAGATCTCCTGAGTACAGCAGGCCTGGTTCCTCTCGCACTGATCGCCATTCTCCGTGCAGTGGACGATATCGAGGGCGTCCTCTAGGGGAGCAAGTACATCGAAGATGGTGATCTCTGCAGGTGGCCGGGTCAGGGTGTAACCGCCACGGGGACCGCGCACGGAACTCACCAGTTGCGCCGTCTTCAAGGCGCTGAGCAGACTCTCCAGGTACTTCAGCGAGATGTTCTGGTCGGCTGCGATCTGGTTCGCCGCCAGCAATCCCTTGTCGTAATGCGTTGCGAGAGCCAGCATGGCTCGGGTACCGTAACGTCCCTTGGTGGAGATGCGCATGTGGTGCCTTTCCACTTCTTGTTCAGCCCGATGCGAAAACCCCTTCTCCCAGGGGGGAAATAGGAAAGTGGTGAATTAATGCGTTTCTGTCAACGGGATATCTTTCTGCGCCTTGCTGGTGTACTCGAGTGGGCCTTCGGCACCGATCACCAATGGTGCAAGTGTACCCAAGTGCACTGCCAGCAATATCCCCACCGGCGGAGTGTACACGCGGATAATTTGAGAATGGTTTTCAATGCGGGCTCAGACCGGGACTCCAGCCCTTTGGCGGATTCAGAATCTCAAGCGGTCATTTCACCCCCGCAACAAGTGCCTCTACCCTGTTCAGCAACTTCGAGATCCGATCGCTCCCGGGTGAGAGTTCCTGAGCGGCAACCAGATCTGCCTGGGCCTTCGTGAAGTCTCCCTGGTGATAATGGTACAGACCTCGATTGAATGTGCCGGTACCGGGACGATCGTGAGGGGTGCTGGACGGGGCCGC
>JBDRBC010000650.1:0-3915 GCA_043823125.1 bacterium
CAGGTGCCCGAGATCATCAGCATCACGCCCGACATCGCCGTGGGCGAGGGCTAGCGGTCAGACCAATCGTCCCCGCCACGGCGGGGGTTTACCCGGTGGGGGCATAATGGCGGGATAGACCGCTATCAAACGCCGGTTCCGCAAGGGGCCGGCGTGGTTTTACTAGCGACTTGATCTGATCAACCTCCCGACCCCGCTTGCTACAATCAGCATGTCACCTTTTTCCCCCCTCACCCGCATCCGGGATGTCCTTTCCAAACCTCGCGATTGTCCATCAACCGCCTCCACTCCGGACCGGATCATGGCCCGAATCGTCCACGACCGAACGCCAGCTCCAGAGGGCGCCCAGCACGATAAACAGGCAACCGATCCAGAGTCCGGTCCCGGCTGAAACACCGAGATAGACACAACTCACCACGGTGGAGAGCAGCGGAGTGAAGTAGGACCCTGCCGCCACCAGCACCATGTTCCCTTGGCGCATGGCCAGATCCCAGCAGAAGTACCCGGTGGTGGTGAGGACGGAGAAACCGACGAGTTCGACCACACTCCGCAACGTCCAGACAGACACTTCGGGAACAACCAGCCGCGCCGACAGGAACAGCAAACCGGTGGCCAACATAAACAGCGGCACGCCGCCACTGCTCGCCTCGCCGGCCCAACGCCGGACTAGATTGGAGTAGAGCGCCCAGACCAGCGCCGCGAATAACGCCAGCAGATACGCCACGGGATGAACAACCAGATGCGCGAACAGATGATCGAGCAGGCCAGACCAGCTCGAAGCACTGCCCTGGGTCAGAACGAGGCCGACCCCGAACACGGCCATCAGCGTCGCCGGCAGCAGCGTCGGCCGTGCTCTCTTGTGCAGCAACGGCACCGAGAGCAGGATGGTGAGGGCCGGCCAGAGGTAGTTCACCAGACCGATCTCCAGGACCTGCTGACGGTCACCGGCCCGAGCGATGGCGAGAAACAGCGCTCCCATGTAGAACACGAACAGCACGCCACAGCCGTACAGGTATTTCGCTGGAAGCGCCGACAAACCGTGGGGCCGGAATCGCGTCCCCCGTTGCCAGACAGACGCCAACCCACCACCGGTCAGAAAGACCACTGCCAGGGTGGTGAGCGGACCAACCTGCTCGCTCAGGCTCCGAGCCAGAGCGACGGTGGTGCTCCAGGCCAGGATGGCCAGGAAACCGGCCCGGGTGGCACGGTCTAGCTTGGGAACGCCGAGTCTCATGACGAGGACAATACCACTGATCTGTCCGAGGCCAACCGTTGTTCCGGATTAGCGAACCAGCACCATCTTGCTCGTCTCACGCTTCTCCCGGGTCTCCAGCCGGCAGAAGTAGACGCCGCTGGCGCACCCCACGCCCCGCTCGTCGCGTCCGTCCCAGGTGACCGCGTAGCGGCCCGGCGACCGGGCGCCGTCCACCAGCCGGCGAACCAGCCGGCCGGAGGAGTCGTAGATCGCCAGCTGCACCGGACCCGCCGCCGTCAGGGTGAAGCGGATGGTGGTGGTCGGGTTGAACGGGTTGGGGTAGTTCGGCTCGAGGTCGAACCGCCAGCTGAGCGGTGCGGCGTCGGGGGCGCCGCTCAGGGGCCCCACCGCGCAGATCTGCTCCGGCGCCCAGGGCGAGGCCAGGCGACCGGGATCGATAGTCTGGACGCTCCAGTAATAGGTGTCGTCCGGCAGGTTCAAGGTGAGGCCGGTGCCCTGCCCCACGTTCCCGTACGGCTTCGAGCCGAGGAGGCCGGTGCAGACGTCGCAGCCGCCCGGGGTCGTGCCCACCCGCACGTTGTAGCAGAGCCCCGCCGCGGCGGTCTGGGCGTCGGTGGCGCCGGACCAGCTCAGGGCCAGCCCGGACGAACCTTCGCAGAACAGCTCCGTGGGCGGCGACGGCCGCGTGTTGATGGCCCCGCCGGTGTGCTCGTACAGCTCCACGAACGGGTCGTACCAGTTGTAACCGGTGACCAGCAGGTCGAGCTTACCGTTCCGATTCAGGTCGACCCAGCTCAGCGAGCCCTCGTAGCGAGCGGTGACGTAGTCACTGTAGACGAAGGTGCCGCCCTCGTTCAGGTAGAGCGAGGTGACCAGGGAGGTGCCGGTGTAGCCGGAGATGATCACGTCCGGGTCGCCGTCGTTGTCGTAGTCGCCCCAGGCGCAGGAACTGCGATAGATGGCGGCGAGGTCCTGGTACAGGCCGAGGCCTCCGCCGCCGAGGTTCTCGTAGATCCGGGCGTAACGCGGGCCGCCGACCCCGGTCTCGCCGGTGGCCACGAGGTCGGGATAGCCGTCGAGGTTGAAATCGCCCCAGTCGGTGTCGCCCAGCACGATGCCGGTCACCCCGAGATCACCCTCCTCGACGAGGTTCCCCACCGGCTCGTTACGGTAGAATATGGCGCGGCGGTCCGAGCCGTTGGCGCCGGTGAGAAAGAGGTCCAGATCGCCGTCGCTGTCCAAATCCACCCAGTCCGCCGAGCCGCCGCGCACGCCGGTCAGGAAGATCCCGTAGTCGGGCACCAGGGGACCGGGGTATTCGTTGCGGTAGAGTATCGCCCGGTCGCTCACCCCGTCGTGGCCGACGGTCACCAGGTCGAGGTCGCCGTCGTTGTCCAGGTCGCCCCAGGCGAGGCTGGCGGGGCCGAGGCCCTCCAGGACGTGGGCCGGCTCCCAGATCAGTTCGCCGGCGCCGTTGTTGACGTAGACCCGGGCGAGATTGTCCCCCGAGTCCAGGGTGCCGGACGCGGCGAGATCCGGCAGTCCGTCGCCGTTGACGTCCCCCCAGGCCAGGCAATCGCTGCCGGTGCTCCGAATGCCGGTGAGTTCCTGCGTGAGCGTGAGGGTGGCTTCGTCGTTGTCGTAGATCCGGAGCCGGGCGGTGTCGGTCCCGTCCTTGCCGCACAGAGCCAGGTCCTGATCGCCGTCCGCATCCAGGTCGACCCACTGGGCGTCCCCTTCCCACACGCCCGGCAAGTTCTGTCCCGGCACCAAGTCGGAAGACGGTGCGGTACAGTTGATGGACTGGACTTTGCCGATCCAGTTGCAGGAATCGTTGGGCAGGCTGTACGGGATACAGGGTGAATCGTCGCGCAGGCTGAAATCGTCCGGGTAGTTGAAGCAGAACAGGGGATTCAGGGCGATGTTGCCGCAGGTGTCGATGAGGGTGGCGACACAGCCGGGGCCGCCGGCGTTGCCGTAGATGTCGCAACAGTCCAGGTCGGGCACCGGGCCGCCGCTGTTGGTGACCGCCGCGGCCGAGTTGCCAAAGGCGACAATGCTGTTCTCCAGTGCGGCGGTGGAGGCGGCATCGCCCAGGTGGATGCCGCTGCCGGAACCGTACGCCATGTTCCGGGCCAGGGTGCAGCTGAGGAAGCTGCCTGCGCTCGTGTCGCGCAGGCAGACACCGCCACCGTTGACCGTCGCCAAGTTGTCGTAGATGCTGCAGAACTCGAAGTCGACCATGGAACTGTCCAGGCAGACCGCGCCGCCGTTGCTGGCGTCGTTGTCGTTGAACCGGCACTCCTCGATGAGCATGTCGGCATGCTCGATGTAGGCCCCGCCGCCATCGCCACCGCCCGCGCTGTTCTCGTAGAACCGGCAATTCCAGACCCACGAGGTGCAGCCGTCGCGGCAATAGAGTCCGCCGCCGCGGTTGCTGGCACTGTTGCCCTCGAAGGCGCAGAAGGTCAGCCGGGGCGAAGAGCTGTCCTTGCAGACGACAGCGCCGCCATCCACGGCGTCGTTGCCGATGAAGTAACAGTTATTGATCAGCGGCGAGGAGCCGTTCTCCAGCAGGATGGCGCCGCCCTCCGTGGCGTAGCCGTTCACGATGGTCAGGCCGAAAACGATCCGGCTCCCGTTCTCGCCGTTGTGGAAGTGGAATGCCCGGTGGGGATCCGCGGGACTGCCCTGCAGAT
>JBDRBC010000651.1:0-2622 GCA_043823125.1 bacterium
GCCCTGGACGACGTCCCGGGTTCCGGACTGGTGCTGCACATGGCGCTGGTGGAACCGCACGTCTATCTCGACCCGCCCGGGGCCGATAACGGCGAACGTAATTTCTACTGCACCATGCGCGATATGCTCCCTTCCTATGCCGGTTCGACCTTGAGCATCACCAACGGCCAAACCCTGAGCTTCTCGCAAACCGGCACCCTGGATCCCTCCTGGGTCGACGTCTACGCGGTGGTCTGGGTCCAGGACAACAGCAACAAGGCTGTGTTGCAGGCTGCCTCCTCGTTGCCGGTACCCGATTTCTCCTTCTTCTACGGCGCCGAACAGTCCGCCGCCGTATCCGGTTTCAGCCTGTACAGCTTCGACTCCGAGCTACAGAACCGCGGCCTGCAGAGCGATACGTACCTCATTCACGTGGACTGGAATCTGCCCGCTGGCTGGGGCGGCGGTGTCTGTGAGGGCGGCGTCTGTCACCAGATCGGCGACAACGACTTCACCATCCGGCTCGGCGGCGGCCTGGTGGAGCCTATCACTGCGGACATCGAACCGTACGGAGTCTGGGGCGAGGGCACCTGCACGGTCACCGTGACCAGCCAGGCCGATCCGGCGTTGATCTGGTCCGAGCGATACAAGATCGTCACCTATAACGTTCCGATCCTCTGCGTGGACGACGACGGCGGTGATCTGTACGAGGCCTACTACCACGACGCCATCGACGCCGCCGGCTACCTGCGCGCCACCTGGGACCGCACCGCCGAGGGCAAGCTCGATGCCTCGTTCCTGGATCACTTCCACACCGTGGTCTGGAATGTGGGCTGGGGCTTCCCGAGCCTCGATGCCGATGACCGCGCCGCCCTGACCGCCTACCTGGACAACGGCGGGCGCCTCTTCGTCACCGGTCAGGACATCGGTTGGGATTTCTTCGATACCAGCGGTTCACAGTATGGCTCCGCCGCCATTACCTGGTATCGCACGTATCTCGGGGCGACATACGTGATGGATGACACCAACCTGTTGAACGTCTCGGGCGTCGCTAGCGACCCGGTGGGCGACGGCATGAGCTTCGCCATCGCCGGCGGCACCGGCGCCAACAATCAGCAATACCCCAGCGAGATCAATCCGTACGGCGACGGCATAGGCTGCTTCTATTATACGACGGGCAGGGAAGCGGGAACCCGGATCGATAACGGCACCTTCAAGTCGGTCTACCTCGCCTTCGGCTTCGAGGGCATCGCCACTGAAACGGACCGGAACCTGCTCATGGCTCGGGTGCTCGACTATTTCGGCACCGGGCTTTCCGCCACGCCGGCGGAGGAGCTGAGCCGGCCGATGCTGGCCGGACCGGTGCGGGCCAATCCGAATCCGTTCAACCCGGTCACCAATATCCAGTTCAGCGTCGAAGGCAACGGACCGGCGCCGCTGGAAGTGGCCGTCTACGACCTGCGCGGCAATCTGGTCCGCTCGCTCTGGCGCGGCGTGGTGTTGCCCGGCGAGCAGAGTGTCCGCTGGAACGGCCGCGACGACGGCGGCAGCCAGACGGCCAGCGGCATCTACCTGGCGCGCGTGAAATACGGCGAAACCGAACGGGCCATCAAATTGACCCTGACCAAGTAGGATCCGCGGACGGATCCCGATTGCGCCGCTGGCGCAGTTTCAGCACGGAAGGAGACGATTGTGTTCGGAACACGAGTCTGGCCGTTTGCCATCTCGGCCTTGCTTCTGACCGGTTGCTTGCTGACGGCAGCGGTACCGGCCGCAGCCGAAGACGACGATAATACGCCCCAGGTCCCGGACTGGACCTTGCGTTGCGCCGACGGCTCCGAGGTCAACTTCCACGAGGCCCTGGCCAAGGGTCCGGTCATCGTCTCCTTCTGGGCGACCTGGTGTCGTCCCTGCCTGAAGGAACTGCCCCATCTGAGTGCCCTGGCCAGGGAAACCGCCGGACGCCTGACCGTGCTGGCCGTCAACATCGACAGTTCCAAAAGCGTGGCGAAGGTGCGACCGTTCCTCGCCGCCAACAAGTACGATTTCATCGTGCCGCTGGACACGGCCGGCGACCTGAGCCGGATGATGCAGGTCGGCAACATGGTGCCGTTTCTCGTGCTCTACGGCAGCACCGGCTGTGAGCTCTATCGCCATGTGGGCTACAAGCCGGGTGACGAGGTGGAACTCGAGAGGATCGTTTTGGAGCTGCTGGAACCCAGCACGGCCGAGGGCGAGGAATGATGAGACCGTTCTGCTCCCACGTCTTCCTGTTGCTCTGTCTGATCGTATTGGGGACGAGCTTATCCCTGGCCTCGGAGCCGGTGCAGGTCACCGATCAGTTCGAGTACTCCTACAGCCGCGAGACCAGGCGGGAGATCGTGGAAAACTGGCTCGATGTCAGCTATCTCTTCGGCCCCCTCCGCACCGGCCTGTTGCTCAACAGCCAGCGGCCGTCGGAAGAGGGCGACCGCACCAACGACATCCGCCACCGCTTCTTCGAGTTCAGCAGCGGCGAATTCGACATCCGTGCCGGACATTTCTACGGACTGTTCGGCCGGGGCCTGCTGTTCGCCGCGTACGAGGACCGGATGATCCGGGTGGACACGGCGCTTGACGGCCTGCTGGTTTCGGGTCGTCACG
>JBDRBC010000652.1:0-20697 GCA_043823125.1 bacterium
GGGATGGACGTGATTGGGACGGAGATCGCGCGGCGGCGGGGGTCGATCTCGTGAAGGTGAAGACGGAGAGGGCCACATCAAGTGGACGTTTGTTGCCACTCAGGTGACGTCGAGTCGACGGACGACCGCGGCTGTGGCCGGTCGAGGCCGCAATCACGCGGCTCCGGGGAACGGCTCCGCGGCATTTCCGGTATTACAATGCCGCGCTTACATCAACCCCCGCTGCCGCAACAACGGCTCGATCTCCGGCTCCCGCCCCCGAAAGTCGATGTACATCTCCATGAAGTCCGCGGTGCCGTTGCGCTCGAGGATGGTGGTGCGGAAACGGTGCGCCGTCTCCTGGTCGAACAGGCTCGTCTCCTTGAACGCCTCGAACGCGTCGCAGTCCAGCACACCACACCAGATGTAGCCGTAGTAGCCGGCGGCGTAGCCCCCGATGATGTGCGCGAAGTAGCTGGAGCGGTAGCGGGAGACGATCTCCGGAATGAGGCCGATCTCGTTGAAGTATTCGGTCTCGAACGCCACCACGTCCAGATCGGTGGGTTCGTCGAGGGTGTGGAACTTCATGTCGAGCAGGCTCGCGGCCAGGTACTCCACGGTACCGAAGCCCTGGTTCCAGTGCTTGCTGCGGGCGATCTTCTCGATGAGCTGGTCCGGGATCGGTTCTCCGGTTTCGTGATGTTTGGCGTAATGCTTCATCACCTCCGGCTCGAAGGCCCAGTGCTCCATGATCTGGCTGGGCAGTTCGGAAAAGTCGGCGGACCGGAAGAGGGTATTGAACGTCACGTCCGAACACATGTTGTCCAGGGCGTGACCGAACTCGTGGAACAGGGTCTCCACCTCTTCCAAACTGATCAGGGCCGGGTTGTCGCCAGACGGCCGGGTGAAGTTGCACACCAGGTTGATGACCGGGTCGACTTCCTCGCCATGGGCCCGGTTCTGTTGCCGGAAACTGGTGCACCAGGCTCCCTGGCGCTTGCTGGCCCGGGGATGGAAATCCAGGTACAGAACCGCGCAGTGCGAACCGTCGGCCTCCTTGATCTGGAAAACCTGGGCCTCCGGATGCGGTTTGGGCATGTCCTCGAGCGGCTCGAAGGTCAGGCCGAACAGCTCGTTGGCCACCCAGAACGCGCCATCGCGAACCTCATCCAGCTGGAAGTACGGGCGGAGTTCGTTGTCGTCCAGTTCGTACTTCTCGCTGCGTAGCTTCTCGGCGTAGTACCACCAGTCCCAGGCCGCGAGATCGAAGCCACCACCTTCCCGGTCGATGATCTGCTGCATCTCGACGACCTCGTTCCTGGCCACCGGCAACGCCGCCTCCCACAGCTGATCGAGCAGGTCGTACACCTTTGCCGGGGTGCCGGCCATCCGGTTCTCCAGTACGTAGTCGGCATGGGTGTCGTAACCGAGCAGCTTGGCGCGCTCCACCCGTAACTTGACTATCTCGGCCATGATGCCGGTGTTGTCGTACTCGTTGCCGTTGTTGGCGCGTTGTGTGTAGGCGGTGAAGATCTGTCGCCGCAGCTCTCGGTTTTCGGCATAGGTGAGGAACGGCAGCATGCTCGGCTTGTGGGTGGTGAATAGCCACTTCCCCTCCAGGTCCGCGGCCGTGGCCGCACTGGCCGCCGATTCGATGGCCGACTCGGGCAGTCCGGCCAGATCGCCCTCGTCCTCGATCACCAGCTGATACGCGTTGGTCTCGGCCAGGAGATTGTCGCTGAAGGTGACCCCCAGGGTAGACAGCAACTGGTGGATCTCCTTGAGCCTGGCCTGCTGCTCGGTGTCGAGTAACGCGCCGTTTCGCACGTACTCCTTGTACATCTTCTCCAGCAGGAAAAGCTGCTCGGAGTTCAGGTTCAACTCCTCGCGTGAGTCGTAGACCGCCTGCACCCGTTCGAACATCTGCTTGTTCAGGCGCAGCTCGTCCTTGTGAGCCGCCAACCGGGGGGACATCCGCTGGCGAATCGCCTGAAGCTCGTCGTTGGTGTTGGAGCCGGTCAGCGCGAAAAATACCGACGTCACTTCACCGAGCAGTTCACCCGATCGATCCAGCGCCGCGATGGTGTTTTCGAAGGTGGGCGAATCCTGGCCGGCGATGATGGCCGCGTGCTCGTCCCGCTGCCGCTGCATGGCCTCCTCGAAGGCGGGTTCGAAGTGCGCCGGCTCGATGCGGTCGAAGGGGTGGACGTTGAATTCCGTGCCGTACGGCGCGAAGAAGGGGTTGTCTGCGATTGTGGCTTGATCGGCGGTCTGGCTGGTACAACCGCAAAGCGCCAGCAGGGCCAGCAGCGCACCGGCAGCCAGTGTCTGTGTTCTCTTCATTGGTGTTGTCCCTTCGTCGTGGTCTATTCAGTTGTCGAGCTGCTTCAGTCTTCAGCAAATAATTCGGAGCCGCTTTCCTTGTTTCTGGATCTCGATGCCAGGCCGGGAGTGTACCTTCTTGGCGGCTCATTGCCCACAATAACGATGGGGTTGACATACTGTGTAATATACAGTATTGTGTTGGACATGGCACATCGCAAGACACAGTCACCAACCGAGACCGGAACCCAGGAACTACGGCGTGGCGCCATCGTCCTGGCGATTCTGGCCCGGTTGAAAACCAAGCACTACGGCTATTCGTTGCGTGAGGAGCTGGCCGCGGGCGGGCTGGTCGTCAACGAGGGCACGCTCTATCCCCTGCTCCGGCGGCTGGAGTCGCAGGGCCTGCTCACCAGTGACTGGGATCTGGGCACCGGCCGACCGCGCCGCTACTACCAACTTTCCCCCACCGGCAGGCGGACACTGGCCGACCTCACGACGGAGTGGCAATCGCTGGTGGAAGTGATAGAACTGATGCTGGCGCCAGAAGGAGAGAACCGCCCATGAGTCTGTTCGAGCGCTATCTGGCCGAAGTCGGGCGGCGTCTGCCCCGTGAACGCCGGGAAGACATCCTGTCCGAGCTGCACTCTCTGCTCGAGGACGCCTTCGAGGCGCGGGGCGGCAGCCAGGGCGATACTGAATCGGACGAGGATCTGGCCGCCGAAGTCCTGGTGGAGTTCGGTCCGCCCGGACAGATCGCCACCGCCTATCTACCCGGAAAACGGTACCTGATCGGCCCCCGGTACTTTGCCAGTTTCGTGACCACGATGCAGATCTGTTTCTGGGTGATTCTCGCCATTGTCGGGACGGGTCTGCTCTTCGATCTGTTCGGCGGCATCGACTCGCTGGTCGACCTCGCCCGGACCGTCGGAGCGAGTTTCAACGACCTGATCTCGTCGATTCTATCTCTGCTCGGTATGGTGGTTTTGATCTTCGCCTTGATCGAGCGTGCGACCCCGGACGCGGAGAACCGCACCAAAGCCGACTGGGATCCCCGCACCTTACCGCAACCCAAGGACACGCGGCGGATCGACATACCGGGCACAGTGGTGGGCATGGCGCTGGCCGTGGTGGCCCTGGTGGTCTTCAATCTGCTGCCGGACAAGGTCTGTATCCATTTCGATTTCGGAGCCGGCAACTACACCGTGCCCATGCTGGGGCCCGCCTTCGCCAGTCAGCTTCCCTGGTTGAACGCCTACCTCTTGCTCGGCCTGGGGCTGGGTATACTGACCATCCGACACGGTCGCTGGGAGCGTGGTCTGCGGCTGGCCGACTTTCTCATCCACCTGCTGCTGGTATTCTTTTTCTATCAGCTGGCGACGGGTGCAATGGTGGTCGAACTCGGCGCGGATTGGCTCGTATCACACGGGGTCCCCGCCGAGCACGCCGCGGATCTGGCGGAAGACGTCAGCCCGATCCTGGCCACCATCCTGCGAATCGCGTTCTGGGTGGCCCTAGCGGCGGTCGGTTTCAGCGGTTTGTTCAAATTGAAAGCGTTCCTGACGGGTGATCGCACGGTCGGTCCCGGCACCGTTTCCTGACTCGAGATGACTGAGGAACAGGCTGAAACCCAGAAGTCCTGCCCGGGTCCCTTTCCGCACGGCATGCAGCAGGATGCCGATGGCGGCCAGCTCGTTTCATGGTCTACCCTTCCGTATCGGGGTCGCCTCAACCTGTCGCCTGGCGCCATATCGCGGATGTTGGGAGCGGTGTCGGTCAGATCTGAACGAACTTCTGCTCGCCCCAAATACTGATCCGCTTGATGTGGCGAATGGGAATGTACTGCTCCACCGGCTTCTCATCGCCCTTCTTGGGACGCATGAAGGTGACGTGGATGTGGTCCTCTGTGGCCCCGGTCAGGACCCCGTCGTACGATTCGAGCGTGATCTTGTCACCGACCTTGCCCAGGGTATAACTCTCCGGGTTGATGATGGTGATCTGGCTTCCCTCCCACTCCTTCAGAACCTCGAAAAAAGTCGCGGCGGACATGATGGCCTCCCTTGGCGGGTTCGTACTCCACTCATACAGGTTTCCGTGCTGTCACTGTACCCCATCCGGGTGGTTTTTCCTAGCCCCGTGGCAGATGAACGAAGATCGGATCACGGGAATCCGGGCCTGAAGGCGCTTCCAGGCGGTCTTGACAGTTTTTCGCTCCGGGTCAAGGGACAGTCTGGGGTATAGTGACCTGGATCAGATCTCAGCCGGCTCACCGCCGCAACCAGCCGAAAGGCCGCGCATGAATCCCTTCGATTTGCCCACCGAAACCATCGAGGCGCTGGCGCGCGAGCACGGCACGCCGCTCTACGTGGTCAGCCGCCAGAAGATCCGCGAGAACTTCCAGCGTCTGGACCGCGGTCTACCGGCGGTGAAGTTCTACTACGCCGTGAAGGCCAACCCCCACCCGGAGATCCTGGCAACCCTGGCCGCCGCCGGCGCCGGATTCGACGTCGCCTCCAAGGGGGAGATCCTGGCCGCCGTGGCCGCCGGCGCCAATCCACAGGAAGACCTGATCTTCGCCGACACGGTGAAGGACCCGAAGCAGATCGCCTTCGCCCACGCCATCGGGCTGGATGACTTCACCTTCGACAACCTCTCGGAGATCCGGCAGATCGCCCGGCACGCACCCGGCGCCAAGGTGCACCTGCGCATCATCGTCTCCAATCTGGGCAGCGTGGCGCATCTGAGTCACAAGTTCGGCGCCGAGGTCAGTGAGGCGGTGCCGTTGTTGCAGGCCGCGCGGGATGCGGGATTGCAGCCACACGGAATCAGCTTCCACGTGGGCAGTCAGTGTCTGGATGTGAACCGGTACCTGGAGGCGCTGGAGACCACGCGGGATATCTTCGAGAAAGCCCGGCAGGCCGGCATCGAGTTGTTATCCATCGACATCGACGGCGGCTTCCCGGTCCGTTACCTCGACGAAAAGATCGACCTGGACGGCATGTGCCGACGGATCAGAGAACATTACCAGCACTGCTTCGACCAGACCGACGGGCCCCCGTGCGAACTGGTGGCCGAGCCGGGGCGGGCCATCGTCGGCGACGCGGCGATCCTGGTCACCAAGGTCATCTCCGAGTCGAAACGGGACGGCCGGAACTGGCTGTACTTCGACGACGGAACGTACGGCAGTTTTCTGGAAGTACTGCTGTATCAGATGCGGTTTCCGTTGCGGACCAATACGGATGGGCCGCTGGATCAGTATGTTCTGGCGGGGCCTACTTGTGATTCGATCGATGTCTTTTCACGCGACGCCGAGGGTAATATCTGCACGGTGGAGCTACCGGAGATGCATCTGGACGATCTGCTCATCGCGGGGAGCATGGGGGCGTATACTTTTTCGGAATCGACCAGGTTCAACGGGTTCGAGCCAGCGGGGTTTGTGTTTGTCGATTAGGTTGAGCCGCTGAGAATGTGTCCATGATCAGATTCAACACCGCCTTTACCGCCAGCAGAGACGGCTTTTCCGTTTTTCGAGTAGACCTTCTTCAGGTATTCTCCTTGGGTTGAATTTACCCCCTCACACCCACTCCCGAGGATCCAGCGGGCAGAGCGACCGCATCTATCCACCATATGTTCTTTGTGTTACAATCCTGGAGTTCCGAATTCATCTGGATTCGCTGAGGAGGCAATCATGCGACGTATCGACACACCCCATACGATCCGACCCTTGGTCGCCCTGCTGGGTCTCGTTTTGCTGACAGCCGGTGTTCTCCCCCGAATCGCCACGGCCAGTGGTGACCGCGATGATCCGTTCTACAACACCTACCACGGCCAGCTGACGGTGGAAGTCACCTGTTCCATGCCGGCATACACGGCCAGCGCGACCATGGATGTCGATGTCGATCGGCACGGCACGGTCACCATCTCCGAGGCGGTCATGAACTACGGCGGATCGGAAGACCTGCAGGGATGTACATACACCCGGACCGGCACCTGGAACCTGGCTCCCCTCGGCGTTTACATGGACGGCCCCCCGGCCCACCTCGATGTAAACGAAAACATCACCTTCTCGGAGCACATCCAGATGGAGTGCCCACCGCCAGCGGGTTTCGAAAAGTGGCCCTCGGGTTTACTGGATGGGCACCTTGCTTTCGATTGGTTCGAGGCGACCACCGGCACTGCAGTCGTCGAGGCGGTCACCGGTGAGGGCGACCTGACTCGCTGGTCACTCTTTCTCATCGTCAACGTACCCACCGAGGCCATTTCCTGGACCGCATTCAAGGTGCGTTACGGCGGACCCTTTTGAGTACTCGTCCGGGTCTAGTGCTCAGGGCGTTATGGTCTTCACTCACTTCATCGGACGGCTCGTCAAGCCACCAGACCCGTTGCAGCCCAGAATCCAATAAAAAACCCCGCCTCCCAAAGGAAACGGGGTTCCACCCAACAACGTGGGTCAATTCAACCTACCAGCCACGACCTCCGCCGCCGCCGCCGCCGCCACGAGGCTTACGATCCTGAGCCTCGTTAACACGCAGGGCCCGACCGTCCATCTCGTGGCCATCCAGGGCCGAGATCGCCGCCGCAATCGCGCTGTCGTCCATCTCGATGAAACCGAAGCCACGGGGACGACCGGTCTCGCGGTCCATGATCAACGCCACCGAGTGCACTTCACCGTGCTGACCAAACAGCTGACTCACTTCATCTTCGGTCGCGCTGAAAGGCAGGTTACCCACATAGATCTTCTTCACTTCTACTCCACTCCAACTGCCGGTTGCACCGGTCAAGACAAGCACGCAGAACCATCGGCTAAATCCAGTAGATCCCTTGTGCCTTGAACCAGCCCGACCGCGGGTCGGACTACATCCCCCGACGATCGAGGGAATCTCCAAGTTCAGCACTGAGCTGAACGATATACCTGAATTGGCAGACGGACGTCAACCACCTTGCACATCGTAGGCCAGAATCTAAGAAACACAAAGGTTTTTGTCCAGAATCCTCCCTCTATCCAACGTTCTTGGTCAACGATCAGAGAGCAAGACCAGATTGCCGACATTGCTATCTCTTTGATAACAATACCTTACAGGGGTGAGCAGTGGAGGGTCGCGCAGGAGGGAAAAACAGAGAATTTTACAAAGAACTAATATTTGCCTCCCCGGATGCAACGCACTGAGAACTCCAATTCCGGGATAGTATAAAGAACTGCCACTCTATGCTCATCCGGTTCCCGCCGACAGATCGGCCATCCAAAGGCAATTAATGCCCCGGCTGGATATATTATTTGAGACAGGAATAAACAGAAGGGGCACCCCACCGGACTGAGGCATCACACCAACACCATCCTCCTCGTCTCCGCGTAGTCACCGGCCTGAAGGTGTGTGGAATGTTCCGAGATAGGCATCGAGGAGAGACACATCATCTTGCCGCGGCCAAGAAAGCCAATCCCGCAGATCATCGAGTAGCCAATACTTCGATAAGTTTCGAGCAGCCTCCATCACGCAAATAACAGGCATGGTCGCCGACATCATCAAACCTCCGTTCGACTATTTCGGCACACTCGAATTCATGATCGGTGCTCTTCAGAAATCTATCAATCGTATCGCTGACCCTTGAGTTATAGACCTCGTCTTTCCATAGATTGTCGACGTCTCGTCCCTTGCGGATGTTCATTCCGATGATCCATATTGCGGCTCCCAAGGCCCCGCAGGCACCTCCACATAAGCCGATTCCACCCGCAAGTCCCGCCGCCATGACCGTATGCATATCGGATGCGCCCATCTTTTGCGCCAGCATTGCCGCGCAACTTACCGGAGGGGAGGGCGTTTCGACATGTTTTTCGGAAAGAGCGGTATTTATCTCACTGAATGCTACCGGGGCACATCTAGCAGCCATGCGAAAGCAGCCCAAACTCCCGCCTTTTATAAGGAAATAAAAAATCATCTGCATAGTTGATGATGACTTGTCCAGATTTGTTATTTCGAGGCAATTGATATGGCTGTTGAGAGCACGGAAGGACTCCACAATCCTTTGTGCTGCAATGATTGCCTTGGTTTCAGCTTGCGGACCTGGGCCAAAAAGTCGATACGCTTGTGCTCCTGCGGCAAGCGCCGCGCCCCAAAGCATGCCGCACTGGTAGCCATGTTGCATTATTCCGCCCACGAAGGGCATGGAGGCTTTCTCCTCGGGTTTCAACGGGTTATCGAATGCGCGGTCGAGAACGTTAAAAAGCGTCTCCGAACAGGCCCCGACTTTGAGGAATGTACCCACTGTTCCTATTGATGATATCCCACTATTTGCTTTGGTCATCACGTCTCCTCTTCATCGTCGTCCGGGGCCGGCTATTGGACCCGTGCCTTCTGAATATTTGTCAGTCTTGAAATCTCAGGATTCATGCGATCAGGTCGATGAGCACTCATTATGCTCGATCTCATCCCACGACTCCTGTTCTCGGCGCTCAGATCCCGCCAAGCACTGATCCTGGAGAATGTGGTCCTCCGGCAAAAGATCGAGGTCCTACAGCGAAACGCTGTCCGCCCCGCCCTGCGCTGGCGAGATCGCGCTTTCTGGGATCTCCTCAGCTGCATCTGGAGAGACTGACGCAATCACTCTACCTCGTCCGGCCAGAAACCGTCATCAACTGGCACCGCCAGGGATTCCGGCTCTACTGGAAATGGAAGAGTCGGCCGCGGCGTCCAGGCAGACCAAGAGTGCCTCGTGAAGTCCGGGACCTGATCCGGCAGATGTCGCTGGCCAATCCATTATGGGGGGCGCCGCGTATTTATGGCGAGCTGCAAATGCTCGGGATCGAGATCAGCCAGGCCTCGGTGTCGAAGTACATCGTCCACCACCGCAAACCACCGTCCCAGGGCTGGAAGATCTTTCTGAAGAACCACGCCCGAGATATCGAGTTGAGTCTCTGAATATCGATCAGATCCTGATATTTCCATATTCGCCATGGCAGATTCCGTACGTCGAGCGAGTGACCGGGTCGGCTCGAAAATGACCAGTCGGAATTGGAGCCAGCCTGAGAGACCAACTCAGCAGGCGGGGCAGAGGGCAGAGGGGGGGTTTGGGAGGGACAGGTTCTTACACATCCATACAATTCCGGCATTGAATCCCCGCTGCGATGGCGATATACCTAGGCGTGGAAACGGCAAACCAGACGCGCCGTCCACCCGAAAGGAGATCGCCATGCGCTGGCAGGCTCCACTGCTCTTGTTGCTGTTGCTCCTCGCCTCGGCCACCGCCCAGACCACGGACCGGAGCGCCCTGACCCTCGCCGCCGAGGTCGAAGCCATCGCCAAGGGGCAGGAACTGTGGCCCGGCTTCGAGCCGCTGAAGATCCCCCTCGCGGTGTACGACGGCTCGTCCACCTATCTGTTCCGTCATCCGGACCCACCGCCGGAATTTCAGCGGGAGCCAGATTTCGCCATCCACTCCGGGCGACATCCGGCCATGACCGCCAACACCTCCATCGAGATCGGCGGCGTTCTGACCGCCACGATCCTGCTGGATCAACTGCAGACCGATGGCACATTGCTCGACCTGGCCGCCACCGCCATCCACGAATCGTTCCATGTCTTCCAGAGTGAGCACCACGTCGACTGGTACGGCAACGTCATCGACCTGTTCACCTACCCCAGCGCCAACGGTGAGCTGCTGGCCCAGCGCCGACTGGAAACCGAGGCGCTGCGGCGGGCCATGGTGGAGGAATCCGTGACCGACCGAGCGTGCTGGGCGGGAGTCGCCCTCCATATTCGCCAGGATCGATTCGCGGCGCTGGACTCGATACACGCCGCTTACGAGCGCGGTCTGGAGCTGAACGAGGGTTTGGCCACCTACGTCGAGAAACGGGTGCATGGAACCAAGGATTCCGGGATCCCGCCCGAGGGGTACAGCGCCGAGGGTATTCGCCAGCGCGGCTACGACGTCGGTCTGGCCTGGGCGCTGCTGCTCGACGACTTCGCGCCCGGCTGGCAGGACCGACTCGAAAAAGATGATGACCAGTTTCTGGATGTGCTGCTCCACGAAGCCTTGCCCGCCCCGGCGTCCGCCGACTGCGAATTCACCGCCGACGAAGTGGCGGAACAGGAGCAACGGGCCAGGGACGACGCCGCGCGCCTGCTGGATCGACAGCAACAGTATCGAACGGACTTCGAGGCTGCGCCCGGCTGGTCGCTTGTCATCGAGGCCGCGGCCGGCCGACCGTTCTGGCCCCAGCGCTTCGACCCGTCGAACATGCACATCGTGACGGGCGGGGTGTTGCATACCCGTTTCATCCGGCTCGGCAACGAGTGCGGCAGCCTGGAACTCATCGACCGACAGGTCTTGACGGAAAGCGCCGGCGATCACCCGCTGTTCGATGGTATCACCCGGGTGGTCTTGACCGGATTGCCGGGCAGACCCGAACTCGCAGTTCAGGGAGACGAGATCACACTCGAACTGGCCGGGTGCAGTGCCAGCTTCAAGCCGGCGACACTCAGCCAGCGTGAGCAGGTCGTCGTGGTGACCCTCCAGACGAGTGAATGAGTGAAGATCGGTCGGCGAAAGTAGGCCCGATCAAATGCGTGGCAAGGAGTGAATCGGCGGGGACTCGAGTTGGGCGGTCGGCTCCTCATCCATCTCGGCCACAGTCTCGGGTGACAGCTCGTCCTGAGCGTCCGCTACCGTGACTTTTTTTCCCTCACCAACCGCGTCAGCGTCGTCTTCGGTCAACGGCGAAACCGCCGTTGCGCCCTGCCCCCACTTCACCAGCAGCCGCGCCAGTTCCTCGCGCGACACCGGTTTGGTGAGGTAGTCGTCCATGCCGGCGGCGAGGCACCGCTCGCGGTCACCGGTCATGGCCAGGGCGGTCATGGCGACGATGGGCACCCGCTTGCCCCCCGACTCTTGCCGGCGGATCCGGCGGGTCGCTTCGTAACCGTCCAGCTCGGGCATCTGGCAATCCATGAGCACCACATCGTACTCGTGTTGCTTCGCCATCTCCACCGCATCGAGACCGTTGCCTGCCAGCTCGAGCCGACAGCCCAGCCGTTCGAGCATGTGACGGGCCACCACCTGGTTGAATGGATTGTCCTCCACCAGTAGTATCTCGAGATCGAGGGGCGGCGGTTCGGTATCCCCGGTCTGCTCGGTGGTCTCCGGCGCCTCTGTCGCGGTCTTGGTGTCTCCGCGCTTGCGGGCCTCCGCCGGCAACAGCAGATGTCGGAGGGAGGCCTGCAACGTTTCCAGCAGTACCGGCTTGCGTTCGATCTTCACCTGGCCGGGGAGTTTGTCCACCAGCTCCGGCTTGGGCATCGAGGTTCCGCACAGCAAGAGCAGCGCGGGCGCTTGCTTTTCACCGAGTTCGGTTAACGTCTCGTGTAATTGCGGAGACGGCAGTTTCTCGCCGTCGAGATCAAGGATCAGGACGCGGAACGGATCACCGTTGTCCACCGCACCTGTGATCGTCGCCGCGGCGCTGTCCGGCGGCAGCGCCTCGCAACGCAGGCCACCGGTACTGGCCAGTTCGGCCACCGAACTCGCCAGCGTGGGCTGACGGGAAACCACACCGAGGCGCAAGTCATGCAGCTCGGGCCGCGAGAAACTCTCCAGGATGGAAGGACCGACGATGGGCAGCGGAATGGTGAAGGCGAATTCCGAGCCGTGTCCCGGCAGACTCGAGACCTCGATCCGCCCGCCCATCAACTCTACGAGCTGACGACTGATGGCCAGTCCGAGGCCGGTTCCGCCGAACTTGCGGGTAGTGGAGGCGTCCGCTTGGGTGAACTTCTCGAACAGGGTCTGCAGCTTTTCGGATTCGATGCCGGCCCCCGTATCGGCGATGCGGAAGGTGAAGCTGCCCTGTCCCGGGTCCATGGTCCGGCCCAAGACCTCCAGCATCACATGCCCGGACTCGGTGAACTTGATGGCGTTGTTCAGCAAGTTCACCAGGACCTGTCGCAACCGCAACGGATCACCGGTCACCTGGCGCGGCAGGTCGACATTGCAGCGGAAGATGAGTTCCAGCCCCTTGGACTCGGCCATGAGCGCCAGCGGTCCCAGCGCCTTATCGCAGATCTGCGGCAGGTCGCACCTGGCCGGCTCGAGGATCAGTTGCTGCGCCTCGATCTTGGACAGGTCGAGAATATCGTTGATCAGCTCCAGCAGCCCCCGGCCGGAATCCTGGATCAACTGCAGGTAGTGCATCTGCTTGGCGTCGTGTTTCTGATCCCGCATGATGTCGGCCATGCCGAGAATGCAGTTCAGCGGCGTCCGGATCTCGTGACTCATGTTGGCCAGGAATTCGCTCTTGGCCTCGTTGGCCCGCTCCAGTTCCAGGGTCCGTTCGGCCACCTTCCGTTCCAGATCCTGATTACGCGCCACGATGGCATGGGTCCGCAGGTAGTAGAGCCCGATCCCCACCGTGCCCACCACCAGCAAGATCACCAGCCGGAACCAGAACGTCCGCCAGAACGGCGGCGTGATCTGCAGACCGAGGGAGATGCCGTCCTCGTTCCAGATCCCGTCACAGTTGGCGCCCCGCACATGCAACTTGTAGTTGCCCGGCGGCAGGTTGCTGTACGACACGAGCCGTCGATTCCCGATGTCGACCCAGTCCTCGTCGATCCCCTCCAGCCGGTAGGAGTACCGGTTCTTCTGGGGGATGGCGAAGTGCAGAACCGCGAACTCCACGGAGAATACGCGGTCCTTGTGCGTCAGGGTGATGTCCGGCGCCGTGGAGATGTGGCTCGACAGCGGCGAGTCCGGTCCCACCGGCACCGACTGGTTGAACAGCTTGAAATCGGTGAACGTCAAGGCGGGCACGATGCCGTTGTCCTCGATCTCGTCCGGATGAAAGATGTTGAAGCCACGGATGCAGCCGAACATCAGCTCGCCGTCAGCCGTGCGATAGCAGGCGCCGAGATTGAACTCATCGCTTTGCAGACCGTCGAGATGGTCGTAGTTCCGGGACTGCCCGGACAGCGGATCGTAACGCGACAATCCGTCGTTCGTGCTCAACCAGAGAAAATCCCGATCGTCCTCGATGACGGCATAGATGGTGTTGTTCGGCAGACCGTCCTGTTCGGTGATGAAGGTGAACGAGTCGGTGTCGTTATCGAGACGGTTGAGTCCCCCCGCCGTCCCGACCCAGAAGACCCCGTCGCGGCTCTCGTGTAGTGCGAGCGCCTCGGGACTGCTGAGACTCCCGGGATCCTGGGGGTGATAGTGGTAATTGTGGTATCGCTGCCGATCGGGACTCAGGCGGGTCATCCCCTTGGCGGTGCCGACCCAGAAATTCCCGTGATGATCCTCGGTGAGGGCATAGATGTAATTGTTCACCAGGCTGGAGTCCGGTCGTTCGGGATCGTGACGGAAGCTCTGCAAGGCGCCGGTGAATCGGGCCAGTCGATCCAGGCCGTTGCTCGTGCCGAACCAGACGTCCCCGTTCCGATCGCAGTACAGCGCCCGGACCATGCGGGAGCTGAACTGATCGGGAAGCTGCGCTATCTCCTCCAGCGGCGTGAAGACGTCATCTCGCGGATCGTACCGGAACGCACCAACCGATGACCCCACCCACATGAATCCGTCCAGATCCCGGGTCAAGGCGTAGATCCGCTCGTTGTTCGGTTCGTCGCCGCTGGTCGGCTGCAGACGGAAATGTTCGAACCGGTCCAGCTCGCGGTTCCAGCGATCGAGGCCGCCATAGGTCCCCACCCAGATCTCACCGCCGGCGGTCTCGAGAAACGCGCGCACGTAATCGTTGGTCAGGCTGTGACTGTTCAGGGGTCGAGCGCCGTAGCCGGCAAACTTCTTCGCCTCCAGATCCAGCACGTTCAGTCCGGTATGCGTCCCCACCCAGAGCACATGGGACCGGTCCACCAGCAACGACATGACTTCACGGTCCAGCAAGCTGTTGCCGGTGAAGGGATCCGGGACGATGAGGGTGGTGCGTCCACTGGCCGCCTCGTACTTGACCAGCCCCTCCCGCGTACCGATCCACAGGTCGCCCCGGAAATCCTGTCGTAGAGAAAGAATCGGTACCCGCGCCAGATCGAAACCGTCTTGCTGCAGCGTCGGACCGGACAGGAATTCTCCCGTGTCCACGGCGAAGCGGTACAACCCCTCTTCCGTGCCCACCAGCAGGCGATTCTCCTGCTCGGGCAGCAGGACGTTGATGGTTCCCTGCATACCGAAGCCTGACTCCGATTGCGGCAAACTGTACCTGGTGATGGTCTCCGTCTCCGGGTCGTACAGGGCGAGACCGGCGCCACCGGTGCCGAGCCACAACTTGCCCTCGGGCGCCTTCAATAACGCGTTGATCCGGTTGCGCCCATCGTCCCCTGCGGCCGGCGCCGGCCAGTGGATCTGCCGGCATCTGCCGTTGTGTGGACTGAAACGGTTGAGCCCGTTGGCCGTGCCGATCCAGAGGTCGTACCGCATATCGCCGAGAATACTGAGCACGCTGTTTTCGCTCAGTGAAGACGGATCCTCCGGATCCGCGAGGAACCGGGTGAAACGACCGCTCTGATAGTCGTATCGGTTGAGCCCCTGACCGTAGGTCCCGATCCAGAGCCGACCGGCCGAGTCCTCGTACACCTTGGAGATGAAACTGTAACTCAGGGAATTGGGATCGGTGGGGTCGTTGCGGTACACCCGAAACTCGTAGCCGTCGTACCGGTTCAGGCCATCCTCCGTGGAGAACCAGAGAAAACCGCGACTGTCCTGAAAGCAGTGGTAGATACTACTCTGGGAGAGGCCGTCCTCGATCTGCAGACAGCGGAAGCGGAACTTCTCGTGGGCAGTGGCGGGGCCGGGTATTGAACCGAAGACGCCGGTGATCAGAAGGATCCAGACCAGTAGCCGGACGGCGGATAACACCGGCCTCGTGGCTGAATACTTCCCCCACGAATCGACTCGTGATAACTGAACAGAACTGTTCAACCGGTGCGCGGTCGGACAGTACATGAGTACCCCTTCGCAGCTCTGGTGTTGGGTGTCACTGCTTATTTCTTCAAGGGATCGGCAATTGTCGGGCTGGCCTTACAGGTTATTGTCGGATAGCTGCAAAAAATGAGACCTTAAGTGAAAGGGCCATAACCAACGTATCCTACTGACCTACTAGAAGATAACCGCATTCAGTATTGCAATCTCGCAACAACCAGATACGATCGGAATCATTGGTCAATCATCGTGCGACCAGCGTACTAGCTCGCCAGTGAAGGAGCCCTCCATGATCCGTGTCACATGTCTGCTCGTCCTCTGCCTCTTCGCCGCCACAACCTCGGCCCAGACCCCACCCACCGGCGACGACGCCCTCGGCACTCGCAGCTACGACGACTACGAGAAACCGGCGGTCTGCAAGAGTTGCCACGTAGACTTCTACCAGCAGTGGAAGCAGTCCATGATGTCCCAGGCCTATACCCATCACTGGGACGAGATAGAGTACTTCGAGCTGGCCGTTCCCCACGCGGAGAAGGACGAGAAGGTGGCCGGGGTGAAGGCCGGCTGCAACGGCTGCCACGCCCCCATCTCGTTCCTGGCCGGCGACGTGCCGCCACCGCGCCCCGAGGAGAACTCGCGCGCCAACGAGTCGGTGAGCTGCGACCTCTGCCACTCCATCACCGGCTTCGAGGGGGACACGCCGCACAACTTCAACTGGATCAGCGAACCGGGACGGACCAAGTACGGACCGAAACCCGGCCTCGAGTCGCCGCACCACGAAACTGAGCAGAACGACTTCCTGAAGACCGGCGACTACTGCGGCACCTGTCACAACGAGATGAGTCCCTACGGCATCTGGGTGAAGTCGACCCATCTGGAATGGCGGGAGGGGCCGTATGCCGCCGAAAACGTGCACTGCCAGGCCTGTCACATGCCGCCTGCTCACGGCATCTCGGCCAAGATGGCCCAGCCGGCCATGGTGGCCCAGCACCTGTTCCACGGCGCCCACGATCCGGGCAAGCTGGCAGGCGCCATCGAGATGCGGATGCATCCACAGGAACGCGAGCTGGAGTTCGACGAGGTGGTGACCCTCAAGCTGCAGCTGTTCAACGGCAAGTGCGGCCACAAGGTGCCGTCCGGTTCGGTGGAGGACCGCATCGTCTGGTTGCACGTCACCGCCACCGACAGCGAGGACAAGACCTACCACCTGCCGGTGGACGCCAAGGGATTCGACGGCGAGGAATACACCATCGCCGCCGAGACCCTGGCCTACCAGGACATGGGCATCGCCCTGGATCGGCCCGACTTCGCCGGCGTCCAGCGGGACGGTGTGCCGGTGGGCGACCGGATCTTTCGCATGCCGTACTTCGACCCCCAGGGCCGCATGACGATCCAGCAGTGGAACACCGCCGCGCTGGGCGTGGACTACCGCATCGGCCCGCGGGAGACCAAGATCGAGACCTTCACCTGGGAACTGCCCGCCGACCTCGCCCTGGGCGAGGTCCGGTTCGAGGCGGTGCTCTTTTACCAGCGACTGGTGACGCCGGTGGCTGAATTCTTGAACGTGCCGGCCGACGAAACCGAAGCCGTGGTCATCAACCGGGCCACGACGTGGGTGGAAGTGTACGACTGAACGGGAGGCAACCGATGAGTTACGCCAGGGGAATCAGGATAGATCCGCGGCTGGGAATCTGGCTGGGATTGCTGGTGGTGGTCACCATGGGAACAGTGCTGCCGGAGTACGCGGCCGGCGTTCCCGCCTTCGCGCGCCGTCACAAGCTGAGCTGCACTACCTGCCACACGCCGTTCCCCCGCCTGAAGGATTACGGCGAGGAGTTCGCCGGCAACGGTTTCATACTGCCCGAGGGCGAGGAGGATCGCGACTACGTCAACGTCGGCGACGACCTGCTGCGTCTGAACCGCGACTTCCACATCGGCGCCCGCTTCGACGCCTACATGGTATACGACCAGGATCGGCCGGTGGAGACCGACCTGCAGATCCCGTGGGGCATCAAGCTGCTCTCCGGCGGCGCCGTGACCCGCACGGTGGGGTATTACTTCTACTTCTACATGTCCGAACGGGGCGAGGTGGCCGGTATCGAGGATGCCTACCTCCACTTCAACGACCTCGGCGGCTCGCCGCTGGACATCATGGTGGGGCAGTTCCAGACCTCCGACCCGCTGATGAAACGTGAGCTGCGTCTGACCTTCGAGGATTACCAGATCTACAAGACCCGCGTCGGCAGCTCGCACAACAACCTCGCCTACGACCGCGGCGTCATGGTCACTTACGGCATCGAAGCCACCCACACCGACCTGGTGGCCTTGGTGGTCAACGGCAACGGCAAGGAGGAGGCGGGGGACGACCACAAGTTCGACAGCGACAAGTACAAGAACTACGGTGCCCGTATCTCGCAAGGGCTCGGCGAGCTGTTCCGGGTGGGGTACTACTACTACGCCGGCGAGGAGGCGGGCAGCCCGGTGATACCGGACGGCGACCCGCTGCCCGACCCCATGCCCATCCGCAAGAACGACATCACCTACCACGGCCCGGATTTCTCCGCGGGCAACGGCATGTTCGACCTCACCTGCCAGTACTTGATCCGCACCGACACCAATCCACAGTTCGTCGACGGCCCCACCGAGATCGAAACCACGGGCCTCGTGGCCGAGCTGGTGATCTCGCCGCATCGCGACCAATCACGGCACTATTACACCCTGCTCTACAACCAGATCGACTCCGACCTCGACGGGCACGACTACGAGACCTTCACCGGCGGCGTGACGTACCTGATGGCGCGCAATCTCCGCCTGAATCTGGAATTCACCCGCGACGTGGCAGGTGAGCGGAACCGCGGCGTCATCGGTGTGGTGAGCGGATTCTGATTCAGCACTCAGGGGAGGCGGCGACCAGCCAGGAGCTGCCTCCTCGTGTTTTCGGATGCTCAGGGATGGAGATATCCCCCATGGCCGGCGGATCCCCAGCTCGACCCGGTCCGCCCCGTCTGCTGACGGGTGTGCTGGTCCTGCTCTCGGTGGTCACTGCAGTGCTGGTGGTCGCGCTGGTGGTGGCCGGCTGGCAGTACTACTCCACGCCGTTGCTGGAACGTCCCCACCATGCCGACCACCGTCTCTGGCGCTCCGCCGGTGACCTGGGCCACGGCCTCGGGGTGGCCGGGTCCGCCTGCTTGTTGCTGCTGCTGTTGTATTCGGTGCGCAAGCGGCTGGTGGTGGATCCCCGCTGGGGGCCGCTGCCGGTCTGGCTGCGCTTCCACATCTATCTCGGGATCACCGGGCCATTGCTCATCACTTTGCACAGTTCCCTGAAGATCGAGGGACTGGTGGCGGTGAGTTACTGGTCCATGGCGGCGGTGGCCGTGAGCGGGGTCCTCGGGCGTTACCTGTATCAGCAGATCCCGCGCAATGTCTTCGGCGAGGCCCTGGATTTCGACGACGTCATGGAACGCCGGGATGCTCTGGACAACCAGTTGCAGTCCGTCAGTGGCCAGGACAGTGACCTGCTGACCGAGCTGGCGCGAGTTGCCGGCAGTCCGGATCCGACGGCGGCGGCCGGGGACGGTTCCTTCCGTCTGCTGCTGCAGCTTCCGTGGCGTAATCTGACCCTGCGGCGTGACCTGAAGGGACTCCTGCAGCGACCGCAACCACCGTCTGATCCCACGACGTTTCTGCGCCTGGCCCGGCAGCGGGTCCAGCTCGAGCGACGGCTCCTGGTGTTTCACACGGTGCGCGACCTGTTTCATCACTGGCATGTGGTTCACAAGCCGTTCGCCTATCTTATGCTGATCATCATGGCGATCCATATCGCCGTCACCGTGATGTTCGGGTACAGGTGGGTCTTCTGAGATGTCCTTCCGTCCAGCTTACCTCGTCGTGCTGGTACTCAATCTGCTGCCCGCGGTGACGACGGCGCAGCTCTCCCCCGGCCCGCTGAGCCAGGCCCACCACCAGCTCGAGGGGCTCAAGAACTGCACCCTTTGCCACGAGTTCGGTCGGCAACTCGACGCCAGCCGCTGTTTGTCGTGTCACGAGGTTCTGGCCGGTCGTATCGCCGCCGGCCAGGGTCTGCATTCCCGCCGGGAACACCGCAACTGCGCCCTCTGCCACGCCGAGCACCACGGACGCAAGTTCTCCCTCATTCACTGGCCGGACGGAGAAGCCGGTTCGACCATGCGGAGGCGGGTTACCCACTGGCCGGCCGACACGCCACGACCCCGTGCCGCGACTGTCACCGAGCCGCCAACCTGTCATCGGCTTCTCGCGCCTTGCTGGCAGCCGAGGAGCGAGAACTCGACGACACCTTCCTCGGTCTCGAGACATCATGTAGCAGTTGCCACGAGGACGTGCACCGGGGACAGTTCACCGGGGACTGTTCCGTCTGCCACACACCCACCGGCTGGTCACCCGCCGCCGGATTCGATCACAGGGCCAGCCGTTTCCCACTGACGGGCAAGCATGAGGAGGTCGGGTGCAAGAAGTGTCATCCGTCAGCCATCGTCGACGGCGCTCCTTTTATCCGCTACTCGGGAACACCTTTCTCGAACTGTGCCGACTGTCACGACGACCCCCACGCCGGTCGCCTCGGCTCCCGGTGCGCCGACTGCCACAGCACCAGTGGCTGGCGGACCGTTCCGCTGACCTCGTTCTCCCACGAAATAACCCGCTTCCCGTTACGCGGACGCCATGCCGGCCTCCCCTGCGAATCGTGCCACCAGCCCGGTGAACCACGCGCTCCCCTGCCGTTCGCCAGCTGCCGTGACTGTCACGCCGACTTTCACGGCCAGGCCGACCCGGCGGGGCGATTCAACCAGTGTGATGAATGTCACGACCTGGCCGGATTCTCCCCGTCCACCTTCACCATCGCCCGGCACGAAAGTTCGTCCTTCCCGCTGCGCGGCGCTCACCTGGCGGTGCCGTGTTTCGTCTGCCACCAGACGAAAACGACCGGAGGCGCGGAGGCGGTCAAGCTCCAGGTCCCAGGGGAGATCTGCACACACTGCCACGACGATCCCCACCGTGGCGAACTGATCGAGCTCGTGCGAGCGGAAGGGTGCGAGGCGTGTCATTCGACCAGTGACTGGTCCCAGGTTACCTTCGACCACCGGTGCACCCGGTTTCCACTCACGGGCGGGCACGCCGTCGTGGCCTGCCGCCGGTGCCACCGCGGCCGCGCGGTTGGCGACGACACGGCGGCGCTGCGCTTCCGCTACATGTCCACCGCTTGCGAGGACTGCCACACCGATCCGCACCGCGGCCAGTTCCGCGTCGTGACACAGGACGACCAGGCCGGTAGCCGCGTCACGGAATGCAGTCGGTGCCACACGGCCGGCAGCTGGCGGTCGGACCGTTTCGATCACGATCGCGATTCCCGGTTTCCCCTCACCGGCGGTCACCGACAGGTGGCCTGCACGGGCTGTCATCCCAGGCTGGAGGCTGACGGATCGCCGTATATCCGCTATC
>JBDRBC010000653.1:0-7680 GCA_043823125.1 bacterium
GTGGCCAGACGTCCCGGCATGGGCACGCCGGGCACATCCTGATACATACGATCCAGGAGATTGGTGACCTGCACACACATGGACCAGGGCGCGAGTTGCCAGCGGAGCCGACCGTCCGCCACGAACACGAAGGCGAAGTCGGCGTCCTCACCCGTCCGTTCGAGATACCGACCGGACAGGGTGAGCTGGAGTTGCCGATGAATCGGCAGGGAAACGCTGCTGTTCAACACGTGGCGCGGGGCCAGCAAGGTGTATTTCCCGACCTGATCCGCCGGCAACTCGTTGACCTTGTGCAGATGGGAATAACTCAAGCGCACAACCCATCTGCGTGGAGCAAGCCAGACCAGTGCCGTTTCGGTACCCCGGGTCCGACCGGTGGCGATGTTCCTGGCCTGCCAAGGAATATTCTGGTCGGCTGTCCGCGGTCGCACCCAGTCGATGAGGTCGTATTCGTGCCGTTCGAAAAAGGAGAGTGAGCCGGTGAGCGGTCCGGTAGAGGTATCAAGACCCACATCCCACGCCCAACCGCGCTCGGGGAAAAGCGCGGGATCGCCGAGGTTGGAATCGCTCACGTAGTTCAGCTCGGTGAAGGTGGGAATACGGAAGGTGGTGCCGGCGGATCCGCGGACGGTGATTATCGGTGTCGCCGTATAGGCCAGGGCGAGACTTCGGGACAGCCGGGGACGATTATTCGAACGGGTATCCAGCCGCAAGCCGAGCTGCCAGTGGAGCGGCGTCCGGTTCCGGGCCAGCTCCAGCGCCAGTGATCCCCGCCGGCGTTGCTGGTCACCCAGGGCGACCACCGGCGCTCCCCCGCGAATCCCCACGCTGTTAATATCCTCGTACACCGCCTCCAGCCCGGTCACCAGCGCCGTGCCGTCACTGACCTGCAGGATGGCGCGGATCTCGGCACCACCCCGTCTAGTGAGATGGTCGTTGGTGTAATAATCGGGATTATCGCGCAGCAAGATGAACCGGTCTTCGTGTCGCCGGAAATGCAGACGCGGCTCAATGGTCATCCCGACAGACACGTCACGCCGCCAGCGCACGGCGCCAAACAGCGCCTCGGTTCGTTCCCAGGCGGCGGTGGGTGAATAGAAATCGGGCGCGCCGAATGCTCGCCGACTGTAGCCGAGGAACAGATCCCCCTCGCCGCCGGCGGCGGCTTGCTGGAGGCGAGCCGTGGCCGCCCAGTTGTCCGTCTCGTAGTCGGGCCGGTCACCGTCGCTGCGGAATCGTTCCAGGGAGAGTCGCGTCCGGGGGCCGGTATCGTTCTCCCCACCCCCCCAGGCAACGGCGCCGCGAGCGCCCCAGGTGCCGTTGCCGCCGCCGGTCACGGCCAGCTGGGCCGCATCGACGACCGGGCGCCGGCTCACCACGTTGACCGTGCCGCCAAAGGCGTTGGCCCCGTACAAGCTGGAACCGTGTCCACGCAGGACTTCCAGACGGGAGATATCGTTGAATCCGAGGGGCAGATTCAACAGGTGGTGCCCGGTCTGCGGATCACCGATATCGATCCCATCCAGCAGCACCTGGACCTGTTCATACGAAGAACCCCGAATGGTCAGATCGCCCTGGACACCGTACTGCTGACGCTGGTTCACCACGACCCCGGGAGTCTGGGTCAGCAGTTCGGCCACCGAACGGCCGGGCGGGCGAGCGGCCGTTTCCAGATCGAGAATGCTGACGCTTCGCAGGACGCCGGGCAAAACGGCCGGCACCCGGGAACCCACCACCTCCACCGGTTCCGTCAACCAGATCGTGTCACCACCGGCCACCACGAAGTTGGCGAGGCTGTCCGCAGAAACGGTGGCGGCCTCTGCGCCGGCGACAGTAGCCAGTAGCAGTAATATCAACCGAAGAGTAACGTTGCGATTCCGTGACAGCAAAACAGTTCACCTCGACTCGGGGTTATTCAGAGCATATCCAGAGGGATCCAGACCTGGAAGGTAGGTAAAAAGCGGTGGAATTCAAGCAGCCGGCCTCGGTGGAATCGTATCGGCCGGCTGCTTTCCGAATGAATGACTCACTTCTTCTTGGTTTGCGGTTTGGCATTCCAGACCCGCAACGCCAGAATCAATCCCAGGACCGCGATGGGCACCATGGCCAGCGGCCAGGCCTTCCAGTTGTTCGGATCGGTGGCGGGTCCGACGATGTCGCCCGCCGCATCGAGTTCTTCCTTGGGCAGCAAGATGGCATAGGTGAAGGACATGACCGCGGTCCCCAGATAGACGAACCCGTCGATGATACCCACGGCGATGCCAACGTTCTTGCGGCCGCCGAAATCCATACTCGCCGTTCCCGAAAGCATACCGTGCACGCCGATGACCGCCATGGACATCACCACCACCAGCAACCCGACGATGGGACTCTGGTAGACGAACACCAGCAGAATGGCGCCGATGAGCATGATTCCGTAGAGGAACCCGGCCACCGGTCCCCGCCGCGACTGGAACACGTGATCGGAGATGACTCCGGCCACCACCCCCCCGAGAATCCCGGCCACGCAGAGAAACGCGCCCCAGTTCTCGTAGATGAAGGTGTCCTGCAAACCGAGCACGCCGTCGGTCTGCTTGGCGAAGGTGCGGTACCACTGCATGATGGCCTGGCGCAGGAAACCGCTGCAGAACCCGATGCAAGCGATGGTCATGACGATGGGATTACGCAGCATCAACTTGAACACCGCCACGGCGGCGAGTTGCGGGCCGGTGTCGCCGGACGAGGCATCGGCGGTATCGAAGTCCTTTTGCCCGGCCTCACCCGGAGTGTTCCGCACCATGAAGACATCGATGACCCAGAAGATGCTGAGCAGAATGGCCGGCATCAGGAAGACCCAGGCCAACCCCAGGCCGTTGAGGATCAGGTAGCCCCAGTCGAAGGCGAAGTAGATGCCGAGGGAGATGAGAATCCCGAAGATGGCCCCGAAAACCCCGCGCTCCCGGACATGGAACCAGGCGGCGTTCACCTTGACGATGGCCACGGCGCCAAAGCTCTGGAAGTACATGTTGATGGCGTACAGGACAGAGAAGACGTAGACGAAATTGCTGGCGAAGTACTCATACCCCGGCCCCTGGTTGATCAAGGAGAGTGAGACGAGACCCATGGCCACGTTGGCCACGGCCGCCCCGGCGGCGCCCATGAGGATGGAGAAGCGTCCACCCAGGCGATCGGTCAAAGGACCGTTGATCAGAAAGGAGAGGCCGTACACCACGGTGCCGACGCCGAAGATGATGCCGAAGGCGTCGTTGCCCATCATGGCGACCCCGTCGCCGCCATCCAGGTTCTCGAAGGCGAACTTGCTGACCTTGAGATTGTACCGCCCCATGTAGAGGAACGCGTAGGTCAGACCGAGCGGCAGCCAGTTCCACACCCGCCGGGTGCGAAAGGCGGCGCTGTGGCCGAGGTCGATCTTCGGCAAGCGGGCGATGACAAAGGCCACCACCGCCAGCAATCCCAGAATCGGCAAGAATTTTTCGATCCATTCAGGCATGAACGGCACTCCTCACGGGGGTCGTGGAGATTTCGCAACGGAACGTGGTCACCGGATCGGCGCGGGATCGCGGGTCCGACGGCGAACGGATCGCGCCATTGTAGCGGAGCCCGCACCAGGGCGCCACTGTTCAGTCGGCCCTGTCGGCAGGCCGCTACCCCGCCTTGCGTTTGATGACCACGAGGGTGATGTCGTCGGACTGGGGGGTGTCACCCGTGTGGCGAGCAACGGCGGCCAGCACCCGTTCCTTGATCTCCATGGCCGAATCCGCCACGTGCGCCCGGACGACCTCCAGCAATGCCTCATCACCGAACATGTCGTCCGGATCCTCGGCCAGTTCCACTTCCAGCTCCTCGTCGTCGACCACCACGGACGCGGTGGCGATCCCACCTTTCGGTGCATCCGACCGGGCACCACTGCCGTCGCCCAGTCGCGGATTCCCGGTATCGCTCCGGGGACCCACCGCCTCGGTGATGCCGTCGGTATAGAGCACGATGGCATCCCCGGGATCCAGGGTGACACTGTCCTGTCCGTACTCCATCGCGGGCATCATGCCGAGGATGAGTCCACCGGTGGTGAGCAGTTCCGTGCGACCGTCCGCCCGGCACAGGATGGGCGGGTTGTGCCCGGCGTTGGTGTAGGTGAAGGTGCCGAGATTGCAATCCAGGACCCCGTAGAAGAAGGTGGCGAACATGTGGATATCGGTGGACCGCACCAGCAGGTCGTTGACCCTTCCGACCACCTCGGCCACGGTACTCGGGTGGATGACCTGCCCCCTGCAGGCTGGCCTGGAGATTCGACATGAGCAAGGCGGCGGGAATTCCCTTGCCCGACACGTCCCCGATGGCGACACCGAGCTTGCCATCATCCTGGGCCAGGAAGTCGAAGTAATCACCCCCCACCTGCCGGCTCGGTACGCTGATGCCGGTGACCTCGAATCCGGGCGAAGCCGGCACCTCGTCCGGCAGGAGCCGCTCCTGGATCTCACGCGCCGTCTGCAGCTCGCGTTCCAGCCGCACCCGGGCCAGAGCCTGTTCCTGCCCCCGCTTCACCGCGGCGGTCATCTCGTTGAACGACGCGGCCAGGTCGCCGAACTCGTCCTCGTTGGGAATCTCGATACGGACATCGAGGTCGCCGCTGGCCAGTCTTTGCGTGCCCTTGTGCAACAAGGCCACCGCCGAGGTGATGCCGGTGGTGATCCGGATCCCGAAATACAACGCCGCCATTTCCAGCACCAGGAACAGGAAAGCACAGACGGCGAACAGGATCACCAGCACCTGGTTGATGGGATTCTCGTCCGTGATGAATTCGCGACCCAGGTCGGCAACCCGCGCCTGTAGGCGCAGGAGCAGACTGTCGAAATAGAAACCGTCCGGCGAGAGCTGGATCACCTGCACGATGGAGCCGCCGAACTCGAGGGGACGGTTCCAGAAGCTGAGGTTGGAATCGGCCGGGGCGGGTCGCTCCCGGTTCGCGAGACCCCGGATGTTCACGCCGCCTCGCGTGGTATCCCGCTCGGCCGCATCGGCTCGCCCATGGTTGCCGGCGCCCAGCACCATACCTTCATCGAGGTAGAAACTCACGTCCGCACCCAGGATGGTCGACAGGCTGTCCATGGCGGCGGCGTCGAGCCGATAGCCGGTGAGTTCGGTTTCCGCGCTCCCCACCCCGGACAGGCGCATCAGCCACAGTTCATCGAAACAGTGGAAAAACGCGGTGGTATCGCGGGGCGCCCAGTACACGGCGGCGTCATCGTCGTCGTTTTCGCCGAACTGGAGGTGGTAACCGTCGGAACCGTCGTCGTTTTCCGTTTCGTCGCCGTCCGGTGTGGCAAGCCCGGGCAGGGGCGAGGTCAGGCAAGTCGAGAAGTTGTCCAGCCAGAGCGGCGCCTCTCCCCGCACAAGCGGCTGCGCCTCGCCCTGCCGCCAGGTGAACTGGCTGCCGAACGGAGACTCTCCCAGCACACTGCCGCTGGCCACCAGATGTGACCAGTGGTCGAGTACCGCTCGCCCCCGGGACGCGCTCCGACCGCCCAGCGCCGCGTAGAGCGTCAGCAGCCCGAACACCGCGATCAGCACCAACGGCACCAGGGCGATGAACAGGTAGCTGATGGCGAGCTTGAGCTTCAACCGCAAGAAGTGCAACCGCATGCTGATGAAAAGCCGCACCAGGGAGATCCACCAGAACAGCTGCAAGGAGAAGAGCAGATACCGCAGCAGGTTGAGTCCGAACCGGTGCAGCCAGGAAGCCGACTCGCCCTGGGGACCGAAGAACCAGCCGAAGATCAGCGCGGCCACCGACAGCAGGCCGAGGAAAAACATCCCGGCGCGTCGAGCGGAGGTGAGGTGCCGGTACGGCCGGTAGCGGCGGAATATCAGGAAGATCCCGGCGAAACTGGCGGCCACATACATCCCCGCGGGATGGGCGTTGCTGATCAGCAAGCCGAGCATGCTGGCGCCCAGCCAGACCAGCCAGAAGCGACGCCCCCTACTGTCCAGCAACAGGAACCGCACCGCCGCCACCCAGGCGAAGCCGGCCAGGCAGGCCGAGAACCAGACCGTCAAGCTGAGGCTGGCTCCCCACAGACGATTGCCGCCGCTGGCCAGCACACTACCGGCCACCGCCATCAGGAGCAGCCGCCAGGCGGGTCGGCTCAGCGGGGACACGCGGGTGCGCCGCATCTCCTGCGGCGAGATGAAGTCGCTCACCGGCACCAGGTTGCCGGTTGTGTGCCCTGACGCCGGCAGTTGCCGTGGTTTATCACTCACGAGATACCGTGCTCTTCCTTGTAAGCCAGCCAGTTTTCCTTGAGATCGCAGAAGACGTCGAAATCGGGACAGAGGAGAAACGGATTGTTCTGCCGCTCGAAACCGATGGTGGAGTGCGGCATGTCCCCGGCGCCGCCGTAATAGTCGTGGCCCGGAAAAATCAGGGTGTCGTCGGGAAGTTCGAGCACACGATGCAGCGATTTCCACTCGGCCTCGGCCGAAGAACCGGCGAAAAACGGTCCGGTCCCGCCGACTTTCCCGCAGAAGAGCAGGTCCCCGGTGACCAGTTTTCCCGCAAACAGATAGGCTGTATGTCCCGGTGAATGTCCGGGCGTGTGCAGGGCCACGACCTGTTGCTCGCCCAGACTGAAGATCTGGTTGTCGTCCACCGGCAGGGCGGACGCCACCTGCTCCGCCGCGCCCGCGTGAATGGTGGCGCCGGTGTGTCCCGCCAGCCAGGCCGCGCCGCCCACATGATCCCCGTGCCCGTGGGTGATGAGTATGTGCGCTATCCGCAACCCACGTTGCTCGGCGATGGCCGCCAGCTGCTGCGGTTCGAAACCGGGGTCCAGGGCCGCCGCCGTGCCGCTGGCCAGATCTCCCAGCAGGTAACAGAAGTTGCGGTCGCCGCCGAGGTGAATCTGCAGGAAACAGACCGAGGCGTCGGAGTGGTCGTTCAAGATCATCGTGGGCTCTCCCGGTTCACATGGCAGGCAGTGTGGTGGCTGCTGGATCTCTCCGGACCGGTCGGCGCCAGCATCACCGGACGTGTCATTGATACACTGGCGGACGGATCCGAATCAACAACGGAGATAAGAAAGGGGTGAATGGGAGCGGTGACCAGGGCGGGAAAGAGTGCCGGATTACAATCCTTCACCAAGGCGGAAAGAGAGGGTCACCCAGGTGTCACGATCCCGGGCGAGGAAGTCCGAGGTCTCGTCGAAGTAGTGCCACTCCTCGGCACCCGAAGAGTGGAAACCCAGGCCGATGTCGAGGAAACGCGGTTTCTTCTGGGTGGATCGGATGATCTGAACGCCCACCCGTACGCCGTAGCCCCAGTCCTGCTGTTCCAGCACGAAACCCTCCGTATAGGTGTTGTAGAACGGATCGTAAAAGAAGCCGCCCCACTGCAGGGAGCGGATGTAGTAGCCATAGGACCCGCTGACATAAAAGCTGGTGCGCCGGCTCAACGGCTGCCGCAACAACAAACCGGCGGCGAAGGAGTAGGTGTTGGCCCGTCCATCGCCGGACAGCTCCTCGAAATCGTCTTTGATATCGCCGAAACCGATCTCCATGGAGAAGAACGGCATGACCCGGTCGACCATGAATCCCCAGGTGATGCCGATGAGCCCCAGGCCGGGGAAGAACTCGCTGAAATCGGTCACGTCTTGCTTGTAACCGGCCTCGAGCATCAGGTACCAG
>JBDRBC010000654.1:0-8696 GCA_043823125.1 bacterium
GGGTCGGGATCTTCAATCCCGCCTTCATGCTCATCCAGGAGCGGGAGCGCCGAACCTTGACCGCTCTGCAGGTGACCCCGCTGACCATGTCGGAGCTGCTGCTGGCCAAGGCGACTCTCGGCTTCGGCATGGTCATTGCCATGTCGTTTTTGACTCTTGCACTCAACTCCGCGCTGACCAGTGATCCGCTGGTTTTGCTGGTGGTCATCGCCGTGGCGGCCGCGGTCTGTGTGGAGATCGGCCTGATCTACGGTTCAGTGGTAAAGGATGCCAAAACCCTATATACTCTGGTCAAGAGTCTGAACGTCTTTCTGGTGGGACCGGTGATCTTTTATCTCTTGCCCAACTGGCCGCAGTGGATAGCCAAGCTGTTTCCGACCTTCTGGATCATCGATCCCATCTACCAGGTCTCGTTACGTGGTGCAACCTTGTCGGAGGTGTGGAGCTACCTGCTGATCGGCCTGGCCATCGGCGGGTTGTTGCTGGTGCCGGTCGCGTTGTTGGGCCGGCGCCTGTCCACAGCGGATTGATCAGCGAGTAGACTTCGTTCCGGGGGGGACAGATGCTCAAGCAGATGATCAAGGGTATCATCACCTGCGTTCCCGGGGCGTATCGAACCCTGTTCCGCAACTACACCGGCGGCACCGAATCCGCGCGATACTGCTACTCCGTCTGGTTGCGACATCTGGTCCTGGCGCGCGACAACGGTTTCATGGTCGATCCCAAAGTCGTGGCCGAGATCGGTCCGGGTGACTCTCTCGGTATCGGCCTGGCGGCGCTGATCTCGGGCGTCGAGAAGTATTTCGCCTTCGATATCGTCGACTATACCAGTGCCGAGCGGAACCTGACGATCTTCGACGAGCTGGTGGCCCTGTTCGAGCAGCGGGCGGACATTCCGGATGACCAGGAGTTTCCGGAAGTGGAGCCGCGCCTGTCGACTTACCGTTTTCCCGCGGACATCCTGACCGAGGCGCGGCTGGACACGGCCCTGGCGAGCCAACGTCTCGAGCGGTTGCGGCGGTCAATTCGCGAGCTGGGCGTCGGTGACGACACCATCCAGTACAAGGTTCCGTGGTATGACGTGCAGGTGGTGAAGGCCAACTCGGTGGACATGATTCTGTCCCAGGCGGCCCTCGAACATGTGGACGAGCTGCAGCTCGCTTACGAGAATATGTATTCCTGGCTCAGGCCGGGCGGTTTCGTGTCCCACGCCATCGATTTCAGAAGTCATGGCAGCGCCAACGACTGGAACGGGCACTGGACCTACTCGGATCTGGTCTGGAAGCTGATCACCGGTCGCCGTCCGTACCTGATCAATCGGCAGCCGCATTCCCGCCACCTCGCGTTGCTGGCCCAGGCCGGTTTCGAGGTGACTACCGACGCGGTCCAACACTCGCCTTCGCGTTTCACCCTTCCCGATCTCGCCCCGCGATTCCGGCGGCTCCAGCCGGAGGACCTGGTGACCAGCACGGCGTTCATCCAGGCCCGGAAACAGCTGGCGAACGCTGCCCAGGCCGGGGGGAAGTCGGTTCGGGTAAGTACTACATGAACCTGGTTACGTCTAATCCTGGCGTTCACTGGTAGTGAATTACCCGATCTGGGTTGGTAGACCCTGCCGTGTCATGTATTGTTGATCTGTATTGAAATCTGGCGATCGAGAGGAGACAAGACATGGCAGTACGTATTTCAAAGGCGATTTTCGATATCGCTCTGGTCGTCCTGATGATCGCGGCGCCCACCATCGCCCGGGCCGTCACCTACCACGTGGACGCGGGCGGCGGGGGCGATTACGAGACCATCCAGGCGGGGATCAGCGCCGCCAGTGACGGCGACACGGTGCTGGTGGCGCCGGGCACGTACGCGGGCGCCGGCAATCGCGACCTCGAGCTGGGCGATGCCGACATGGTCATTTTCGCCTCCGGCGGGCCCGCCGTCACCACCATCGACTGCCAGCAGGCCGGGCGGGGATTTCTGCTGACCGGTTTCATCACCGCGTCGACACACATCCGGGGCTTCACCATCACCAACGCCCGGCTGACCGATACACACGGCGCGGGGATCTACTGCGTCAGCGGTTCGCCGGTCATCGCGGACTGTATCTTCGACGGGAATCAGAACGATTTCAACGGTGGTGGCATCGCCTGTGTGCAGAGCAGCGCCAGCATCGAGAACTGTCTCTTCACCGGGAACAGCGGCTACATCGGCGGGGCGCTCTACCTCGTGGAGTTCCATGGCAGCGTGACGGACTGCGCCTTCTTCGCCAACGCGAGCCAAGAGTGCGGCGGCGGCATCTATCTCGGGTCCTGCTCCGGTACGGTGTCGTTCTGCAGCTTCGCCCGGAACGAGGCGCCGGGTTGCGCAACCATCGCCTGTTACGACGCCGTGACCCAGATCAACAACTGCCTCGTCACCCACGGTGTGGGCTGCAGCGGCATCAGTTGCGGTGGCAGTGGTGATCCCATCGTTTTCCACTGTCTGTTTTTCGGCAACGAAGGCGGAGACACTCCTTGTGGCTCTCACAGCGACAACCTGTTCGTCAGGCCGCGTTTCTGCGACCTCGCCGCCGGCGACCTGACCCTGAACGAAGAGTCGGTGGGACTGCCGGCGTTTAATCCCTGGGGGGAGCGGATCGGGGCGTATGGACAGGGCTGTATGAGTGCACCGGCGGTGGAAAACGCCACGTGGGGGGAAGTGAAGGTGTTGTATCGGTAGAGTGGGTTGGGATCCAGGTTCAGGGCAGAAGCAGTGCGGTCAGGAAGATGGTGGTGATGACGAATCGCAGGGATAACTCCTCGTTTTGAGGCACGGCGCGGGGTCGAAGATAAGTTCGCCGGATAGGACAGGATTCCCCCGCTCTTTCCTCCTGGGGCCGGAAATGGTGGCGTGACCAAAGAACTTTTCGGGACAGGTGGGGGCTGGTTGCCCTGCATCCGGCGCCCGCCTGGGTAACGGATCCGCAAACCGTCAGTCCAGGTGCTTCAGGGGACTTGACGTTTCTTGTCCATAGGAGTTAGATTTTCTGGTACCAGCATGGATGCTGGGTCGCGTACTCCTGCCGACCCCAGGCATATACTCCCTGGGTGGAGCTCAGCGTAAGGCGGCTGAATCACTGGCTGGTTCAACTGAGGGGGGTTTATGAGTTGCCTAAGGGACAACACCTTCTGATCGATTGTCACACGGTTTCTCGTGACGTCTGTCTCGATGACAAGCGTTTCCTGTCCGTCATGGCGCGAGCCGCCGAACGGGCTGGAGCCAACGTGATCAATCAGGTGCGTTACCGCTTCGGTGCGGATTCGCCGCCCGGTTTCACCGCCTTCCTGCTGCTGGACGAGAGTCACTGCTCGGTGCATACGTACGCCGAGGAAGGTCTCGTTGCTCTGGACATCTTCACTTGCGGCGGAACCGACCCGCTGGTGCTTTTCCGTTTTATAAACGACGAGATCGATCTGGGTACAGTCGAGATCCGTTCTTGCGACCGTTTTATGGCAGCAACGAGCGAGATCCCTGCCCTGTCCCTGGAACATCGGATCGGGGAGAAATCACATGTCGACCCGGGAATCGGCGAGGCGGGATTCGGTTCCTGACCGAGGTTTATACGCTCACCACCTGATGGGGAAGCGATGAACTCACGCGACCTGCACGACGGCCGGCGGGATGGATTGTCGCCTCTGGAGAGCCTGGATCTGAGCCAGATCGAGTCATTCGCCGATCTCGTACGAGCCATGCGCAACACCGCCTTCGGCGGGCGCCAGCTCGGCGAGGCTTTCGACGTCTTCCTGTCCATGGTCCGTGATCCGGACTGTGGGGCGGTGATGACCGTTTCCGGCGCCATGACCGTGGCCAAGCAGGGGCGGATCATCTGCGAGATGATCGACCGCGGTCTCGTGCGGGCGGTTGTCTGCACCGGCGCCCTCATGGCTCACGGTCTGACCGAGAGCATCGGGCTGACCCACTATGCCGTACAGCCGGGCATGGAAGACGCGGAGCTGTACAGCAAGGGTTACAACCGTATTTACGACACCCTCGAGATGGAGGCCAATCTCAACGGGGTCATGAGCCTGGTGGCGGAAGTGCTCGAGTCCGGGATGCCGCTGGCAGGGGTCTGGTCCTCGGCGAGCTTCTGTCGGGCGGTGGGCGCGCGCCTCGAGGAACTCGACCAGGGCCCTGGCATCCTGCGCAGTGCGTTTCGGCAGGGGATCCCCGTGTTCGTTCCCGCCTTCACCGATAGCGAGATGGGGCTCGACATGGTCACCTGGGCCGTGCGCCGGGCCCTCGCCGGGCGCCAGGATTCCGGACTCGCCCCGGAAGAAGTCTTCAGCTCGGTCCCGTCGTTCAATCCGTTTCTCGATCTGCAGGAGTACGCTCGACTGATTGGCCGCTGGCCCTATCTGGGCATCTTCACCATCGGTGGCGGTGTGCCGCGGAACTGGGCCCAGCAGGTGGCGCCGTACTACGATCTGATCTCCACCCGCCTGGACATCCCGTTGCCCGCCCCGCGTTTCCGGTACGGGATCCGGATCTGTCCCGAACCCGTCCACTGGGGCGGTCTTTCGGGTTGCACATACAGCGAGGGTGTCAGCTGGGGCAAGTTCGTGCCGCCAGCCGATGGAGGGCGGTTCGCCGAGATTCACGCGGACGCCACCCTGGTCTGGCCATTGCTCATGAAGGCCGTGTTCGAGGAACTCGACGGGGAAGCTGTCTGATGGCGTGCCAGGATCACCCACACCAGGTCTTGCCACCGGAGCAGAACTTTCTCGGTCTGTCGGGACCGGCCGGCGAATTGGATTCGGCGGGGGTCGTTTTGATGCCTGTGCCGTTCGAGGCCACCTCGACCTTCGGCCGGGGATCGGCCGGCGGTCCGGCGGCGATTCTCCAGGCCAGTCGGGAACTCGAGCTATTCGATGCGGCACTCGGTTTTGAGCCGTGGCGCGACTGGGGCGGGATCGCCACCTTGGCTCCCTTGACTGTGGAGGCGCGGGACGGGGCGACCCTGGCCTCCGAACTGGCCGCCATTGTGGATTGCTGGCTGGCGGCGGACAAGTTCGTGGTCACCGTGGGCGGAGAGCACACGAGCATCGTCGGCGCGGTCTGGGCCCATGGGGAACGCCACCCGGACCTCACGGTGGTCCAGTTCGATGCCCATGCCGATCTCCGGTCGGAATACGCCGGCTCGGCCTGGAATCACGCCTGTACCATGGCCCGGGTACGTGACCGTTGCCCGCGGATCGTCCAGGTCGGCATCAGGAGTCAGGCTGCCGTCGAGCGAGAAATCACGGCTGACGAGAACATTCCGGTTCTGTACGCCCACCGGATTCACCTGGAGTCGGGCAGTGATCCCGCCCGGTCGCCCTGGCTGGAGCGGCTCCTCGCAGCTTGTGGTCCCAGGGTGTATGTCACTTTCGACTGTGATGTCTTCGATCCCGCCGTGATTCCCGCCACCGGCACACCCGAACCCGGCGGCCTCACCTGGTCGCAGGTGGAGGCGGCGCTGGCAATTCTCTGTCGTGAACGTGAGGTCGTCGGTTTCGACCTCAGTGAGCTGGCGCCGGTAACGGATTTGCACCATCCCCAGTTCACCGCAGCCAAGCTGATATACCGGTTCCTGGGACACTGCCGTGGGCGGGGACAGCAGCCCCTGCCCGGGTCGTCACGGGAATGAGACAGCCACTCTCCTGGCAAGGAGTTCGTCATGTCTGCTCGGAAGCATTCAGGCCGTAAACAGGATGAAGGTGAAAACAAGCCTTCCTCCAAGCGCACCAAGAACTTCACCCCGTCCCGCCGCAAGGGACAGGACCGACGTTCCAGCCACAATCCGTTCCGGGACACCCGGCGTGGCGATCATCATGCCACAGACCCGGAGGATAAATGGCTCGATGAGGAGCCTCTGGACGACGAGACGGATGAGTTCGGGGACCTGGACCTCGATCTGGACGATCCGGACGGGGAACAAGACGACCTCGACGACGACTCTGACGACATCGTCGATGATGATATCAATAGCTGGCTCGGGCATGGGCGGGGCCGTCATGCAGGTACTGACGATGATGATTACTGATCGTACGGGCGCCAGAAGGTGAAGGCTGAAGTGGAGAGCAAGGGGAACCGGACAATCCGCACCTTCGGCTGCGTGCCCGGGGACATTCTGGCCGACAAGTTCGAGGTGATCGATCGCCTGGGCCGGGGCTGGGAAGGGGAAGTTTATCTGGTCCGGGAGCGCGCCACCGGTATCGAACGATCGGCCAAGCTGTTCTTTCCCCAGCGCAATCTCGGCAATCGGACCGTTCGTTTCTATGCCAAGAAACTACACAGGTTGCGGCACTGCCCGATCCTGATCCAGTACCTCAGCCAGGAGACCGTGCGGTTCGGCGAGACGCGGGTGACCCTGCTCGTATCCGACTATGTCGAGGGGGAGTTGCTGAGCACCTTCCTGAAGCGACAGTCAGGACGCCGGTTGGATCACTTCCAGGGGCTCCACCTGCTTCACGAACTGGCCGCCGGCATCGAGCGGATCCACAACCTGCGCGAGTATCACGGCGATCTCCATGACGAGAACGTGATCGTCCGACGCCGTGGGATCGGCTTCGAGGTCAAGCTCGTGGATATGTATCACTGGGGCCCGCCGAGCGCCGCCAACATCCGTCAGGACGTCGCCGATCTGATCCGGATCTTCTATGACGTCCTCGGTGGTCAGCGCTGGTATTCCCGGCAGCCGCCGGAGGTGAAGGCGGTTTGTTGCGGGCTGAAAACCTCGCTCATGGCCCGGAAATTCCGGACTGCCGGCCAGTTACGACAATACCTCGAGACGATGACCTGGGAGTCGCGCTAGCGCGTGGTTTCAGGTGTGTTGGCTAATTTCCCCTGACATGTTACGTTCATGTACGCCGCGATCGTGCTCTTTTTGTTCGCTGTCACAGGTGCGTATAGCGACATGTTTCCCGAACTGATCCGTATCGGCGATTGGCCCCTTCGTTCCTTCGGCGTCCTGTACACCATCGCCTTCACGGCCGGCTTTTTGTGGACCTTGCACCGGTCGGAACGGTACGGCATTTCGCTGTCCCGGATCTGCACCGCCACCTTTCTGGTGATGCTCAGTTTCGCGCTCGGCTGTCGGATCTACTTCGTGCTCTGCCACTGGCAGGAGTACCGCGATGATTGGGCTCAAGCCTTCGCGTTCATGCAGCGCGGATCGGCACAGTACGGCGGCGTGTTCCTGTCCATCTTCGCCCTGGTGCTGTATGCCCGCTTGCGGCGGATGTCCTGCGCCGACCTCGCCGCCACCTTCGCGCCGCCGGTATTTCTGACCATGGCCATCTCTCGGGTGGGGTGTTTCGCCAACGGCTGTTGCTTCGGGCTTCCCACCAGCTCGTGCCTGGGGGTGCACTATCCTGAGGGATCCCATGCGTTTCGGGCGGGCAATGAACTGCTGTCTGCAGAAACCGGCGGGCAGGTCGGCCACCTCGCAACGGCAAACGCTCCGGCCATGCACCCCAGCCAGCTCTACGCCTCGGTGGGGGCGTTGGTCTGCCTGGGGGTGCTCCTCTGGATCGAACGCCGCGGCTCCCGCAGTATCAATCTGGCCGGATTGTCCCTGGTGTTACTGGGGGCGCTTCGATTCACGGTGGATCGTTTTCGGTATTACGAGGAGTCGGCGACTCTGCTCGGGCTGCCCATCAACACCTGGTTGAGCTTGATCCTGGTGCTGGGCGGTATGGTGGTTCTCTGGCGGGGAAAGGCCACGAGCAGGTCCGCCTGAGCCGCCATCCCTGGTATTCCGATCCTCCGCCTGCCGCTTTTTTCCATTTTCCTGAAATAACCCTGCAAATATCAGTCAGCTCTATCGCATGCCCTGATGGAGCTGTCCCTCCCGAAAATCCCATCCGTGCCATTCGGTGTGATCTGAATTGGCAGCTTTCTCCAACCCTCACCCATCGGCCTGTGGGTCTATCAGGAAGGAGGACTTGACCTGACCCCCTGGAATGCCCCCAAGTCTATTGGTAGACTCGGGACACCTGAAAGGGGTCTCCACGGTCAGAAAGCGCTATTCTGCCGAGCAGATCCTCAATCACCTCCGCCAGGCCGAGATCCTCATTTCCCAGGGCAAGACCATCGGTGAGGCCGTCCGCAAGATCGGCATCAGCGAGCAGAGCTACTACCGCTGGCGCAAGGAATACGGCGGCATGGACGTGGATCCGGCCCGCTGGCGTCTGGCCGTCATCCATGCCTGCCAGCAGCTGGGAGTCAGCGAGCGTCGTGCGTGCCGGGTGCATGGGCGGATCACCCCGCCGGCTGATCGGTCGACGCCTCGGTCACGATCGCCGACTGGGATCGCCACGGCCTGGAACGCCTGGTGCGCTACTGCGCCCGGCCGCCGTTGAGCCAGGAGCGGCTTGGTCGCCTGGACGCCGCACGCCTGGTTTACAGCCTGCGCAAGCCGACCCTGGACGGCCGCAGCGAGCTGGTTCTGACGCCGCTGGAGTTGCTGGACCGGCTGGCTCGCCTGGTGACCCCGCCGCGGATCCACAAGCACCGTTACTGCGGCGTGCTGTCGCCGAATGCCGGGCTCAGGCGCGCTGTCACCGCATCGGCCGGTCCGGCCGGGGCGACGTTGCAGTTGCTGCAGGAGGCTCGCCAGAAGATGGGGCTGGACGATGTCGGGACGCCTGCCGATGAGCCCGACACGGTTGTCGACAACAAGC
>JBDRBC010000655.1:0-2735 GCA_043823125.1 bacterium
GGGTGACTTCGAGGAGTACACCACCGGCGGCGAGACCTACCGTCGTTACATGCAGTGGACGCGCATCGAGATCGCCGGCGGCGAACGGCTCGGCACGGCCCACGGCGCCTGGTTCAATCCCGGCTCGCCCAACGGCCCCGAGGACCCGCACCTGGCGCTGGTCCAGTCGCACACCCGACCGTCACGACTGGCGATCTGTTTGGGCACTTCGCTGACGACCATCGGTTCCGGCGCCTACATGTTCACACCTCAGGATGCCGGCCGGCTGAATCGGGCCTTCGCCGACATCACCGCCGACGGGCTGGTCTACGGCTTCCACGTGCCGTGGCCCGAGGTCACCTTCATCGTGCAGATGCCGGCGGCGGATCGGTTGTGGATCGAGACCTTGGCGGGGACGTTGAGTGATCCGGCGGAGTGGGTTTTTACAGCGGCTAAGGTGGAGTTCGTCAGGTAGGGCGAGAACGAGTCGCTGGACTGCCCCCACGCTCGCCAGAAACCGTCAGCATATGATACCATTTCCCTTGGAAGACCCAGGCTAGCCCGACCATCAGCAAGTGTCGAGGACCCGCCATGCCAACCAACGTCTCACCCGAGTACAAACGCGCCGAGGCCGAATACCGCAAGGCCCGCGAGCCCGAGGAGCGGCTCAGCTGGCTGAAGGAGATGCTCAAGGAGATCCCCAAGCACAAGGGGACCGAGCATCTGCAGGCCGATATCAAGACCCGCATCAAGGAACTGACCGACGAGCTGACCGGTCCGCGCAAGGGCGCCGCCCGCACCGGCCCGGTGCACAGCTTCAAACCCGAGGGGGCGGCGCAGGTCTCGATCATCGCGCCGCCCAACGCCGGCAAGTCGAGCCTGCACGTCAAGCTCACCGGCTCCCAGGCCGAGATCGGCGAGTACCCCCACACCACCCAGGTGCCCATGCCGGGCATGTTTCCGTACGGGGGGATCCAGTTCCAGCTCATCGACCTGCCTCCCATCTCGGCCACCTACATGGAGTCGTGGATGCCCAACGCCGTGCAGCCGGCCGACGCGGCGCTGCTGCTGGTGGACCTGAACGTGCCCGGCATCGTGGAGAACGTGGCGGCCATCCTGGAGAAGCTGGACGAGAAACGGATCAGCCTGGTGGCGGACTGGGGCGGGCGTTTACCGGCGGGGTTCATCGAGGCGCCGGCCGAGGTGCTGGCGGCGGCGAGCGGGACTGGTGGCGCGGGTGCGGACGCACCCAAGAATGATGACCGGTCGGCCATGGCCGATCAGTTCACGAACACGAGCGCGAGCGGGACCGGCATCGACGCCACCGCTGCCTCCCCCGAGGCCGCCGCCAATGAAACCGAACTCGCTCTGGACGACCCGTTCCGCTCTTTCATCCCCACCATCCTCGTGGCCAACAAGTGCGACCTCGGGCTGGACCCGGACGAGATCGAGGTACTCGAGGAACTGGTGGGCGTGCGGTTCCCCGCCATCGCCATCTCCACCACTACCGGCGAGGGACTCGACCGCATCGGGCCACTGCTGTTCCGGGCCTCGGCATCGTGCGCGTCTACACCAAGATCCCGGGCAAGGACCCGGATTACGAGCGGCCGTACACCGTGTTCGAGGGCGACACGGTGATCGACGTGGCGCGGATGATCCATCGCGACCTGGCCCGGAATCTGCGCTTCGCCCGGGTCTGGGGCAGCGGAAAATTCGACGGACAGCAGGTGGGCAAGGAACACCCGGTGCGGGATGGCGATGTACTGGAAATCCATGCCTGAAGATAAGTTACGGCCACACACCCCGTTCCGAGACCGGACCCCACCGCACCTTTTTATGACCAGCCGGAACCTCCCTGACTGTAATAAATTCTCCTTACCTGGCTCTCACAAAGAAATTAGATTACTTGAGTGAGTCCTTTTGCTGTTGCCGGCCCGGTCTCGCCCGACCGAGTGCCGTTCGTTTCCCGAGGAGGCTCGTGGGCATGACCCCAGAATATCGATCCCGCCGCTTCCACGCCTTGGTTGTTCTCCCGTTGCTGCTCGGTCTTCTGGCCGGTGCCGCTCAGGCCTCCCCCACGGAAGGCTCGTCCTTTGGCGGCGGCCTGGACACCACCGATCCCATCACCATCTCGTCCAGGTTCGAGCCGCGCCAGGTGCCGGCCGGTGGCGAGGTGACGGTGACGGTGACCATCCACATGGAGCCGGGGTGGCACGTCAACTCCAACACCCCGCGCGAGGACTTCCTCATCGCCACCGAGTTGCTCTTCGCCGAGTCGGATTCGTTCACGGTGGCTGGCGTGACGTACCCGGCCGAGCACATCATCAAGTTCGATTTCTCCGAGGCCGACGTGGCCGTCTACGAGGACGGCGGCGTGGTGACCGGCCGGTTGCGCCTGGCCGACGACCTGGCGCCGGGCACGTACAGGTTCACCGGTGCCCTGGGCTATCAGGCGTGCAACGACATGACCTGTCTCGCGCCGGACGAGGCCGAGTTCAGCTTCACGGTCGAAGTCGTCGAGGGCGACGGCGTGACCGCCAGCACTGCCGCGACCGGCGACGGCGAAGCGGGCAACTTCAAGTCCCGCCTCACCGACATCTTGACGCGAAACTTCTGCAACCCGCTGTTCGCCCTGCTGCTGACCCTGCTGGCCGGTCTGCTCTCGGCGGCGACCCCGTGTGTGTACCCGCTCATCCCCATCACGGCCCGCATTCTGATGGATCGCGGCGGCGACAACGCGGCCCTCGGTCGCACCC
>JBDRBC010000656.1:0-3248 GCA_043823125.1 bacterium
AGTTGTAACGGCCTTTTCGACCAGATGAGTTTGTGGCGGCGAGGGAGGTACCGTGAAAACAGTCTGGCTCCTGTGGGGCTGTCTGCTGCTACAAGCTGGATTCGTTCTCGCCCAGCCAATTGCCATCGACGATATCCAGGTATACGATCCGCTGGACGGCACCCCCATCAGCCCCTATCTCGGCCAGATCGTCGAGGTGGAGGGCGTTGTCTTCGTGGTCCGCGGAACCTACGATAACGGGACGCACTACCTGCTCGGGACCACGGCCGGCCTGAAGGTCTTCGAGCCCACCGCCCCCACGCTCGATTACGGCGACCGAGTGACTCTGACCGGTACCGTCGGGGTCATCGGCGGCGAGATCTACCTCAAGAATGCCGCCGTCGGCTCAATAGTTCTGGGCGGCTTGCCGACACCGGTGGCCACGCCGCTGGGGGATCTGGTCACCCCGCCCGATTACGAACGAGTGGGCGACTTCGTTTACTGCCTGGGCCGGGTCGCCTCGCTGGAAGCGCCCGACATCCACTTGCACGACAACGCGGGCGATACCATCCGGGTGACCATCGACCCCGATACCGGCATCGATATCAGTGGGGTGGCGGTGGGGGATTCGTTGCGGATCTTCTCCCCCGTCACCAAGCTGATGGGGGAGATCCTGTTGATGCCGCGCCGGCAGAGTGACGTGGTGAACCTGTCGTCCCCCAACATCTATGTGGTCCAGCCCGACGGCAGCGGCGATTATCCGACCATCCAGGCGGCCGTCGATTCGGTCCAGCCGTTCGATATCATCGAACTCGCCGACGGCCTGTACAGCGGCGCCGAGAACAGCAATATCGACCTCAGGGGCAAACCGCTCATCATCCGGTCACAGAGCCAGGATCCCGCCCTGTGTGTCATGGATTGCCAAAGTCAGAAGGGTGATCAACAGCGCGGTTTCCATTTTCACGGGCAGCTCGATGGCTTTGCCGTTCTGAGTGGTGTGACCATCCGGAACGGGACGGCCGATTACGGTGGCGCCTTGCTGTGCGAGCCGCCCGACAGCCTCGGCACCAAGTATACCGGGCCGTCGATCGAGAACTGCGTGTTCGAGGCCAACTCGGCCACCATCACCGGCGGCGCGATCTTTGCGGGTTCCGTCGGTCACAGCGTCGGGTACGATCTGACGGTGACAGGGGCTGAATTCTACCACAACGATGCTTCTGTTTGTGGGGGAGCGGTCGCCGTCGGTTCGAGCACCAATTTCGGCTTCACCAGCTGTCGCTTCCAGGGAAACAGTGCCCCCGGCGGTGGCGCGATCCATTACCAGCAGTACAGTATTGAAGCCTGGTTCACCGGCTGTGACTTCGATTCCAACTGGGCCACCGAACGCGGTGGCGTGATGACATCGGGCAGCGACAACAGTGTCGTTTTCACCGATTGCACTTTCACGCGCAACAACGCCCCCTCTGGCGGAGTGACATTCTCCGGCGGTGCACCACCCATGCGGGCAGGTTCGAGCCGCCAGTCCGAGGACTCCTTTGTTGATTGCGTGTTCTCCGGCAACAGCGCCACCAGCGGTGGCGTGCTCTACAATCAGCTCCTGTCGTACCCCGAATTCGACAACTGCCGGTTCCGGACCAATTCGGCCGTCGACGGCGGCGTGGCCTACTTCATCGGCGACAATTCTCAGGCGACGTTCACCTCCTGCACGCTGGACAGCAACTCGGCCCTCAACGGCGGCGCCATCCATGCCGCGGATAATCAGGCCCCACCCCAATACGCCCAGATGCCCGAGTTCTACAACTGCACCTTCGCGGCAAACCAGGCCGCTGTGGGGGGATCGTTCTTCTGCAGCAACCTGAACGGATTCCCCATTCTGGAAAACAGCATCGTGGCCTTCGGCCTGGAGGGCGGGGCATTCTACTCCAGCGCCAGCGAGATCCCGACCTTCGTCTGCTGCGATGTCTTTGGCAATGCCGGCGGCGACTGGACCGGCGATCTGGCGGGTCTGCTGGGAACAAGCGGCAACATCAGCGAGGATCCACTGTTCTGCGACCTCGAGACCGGCGAGTTCACGCTGTTGCTGGGGTCGCCCTGTCTGCCCCCCGGGGCGAGTGGTTGCGGTCTCGTCGGAGCGCTGGGCGAAGGCTGTCCCGCGGCCGCTCCCATCATCGAGCGGATAACGGATGTCGGTGGTGACCAGGGCGGACAGCTCCGGCTGGTCTGGAACCGTTCGATCTACGACGAACCGGGCAGTGCCGTGACCATCACCGGCTACTCGGTCTACCGGCGTGAAGACGCCTTCAAGGGCAAGACATCACCAGCGCCGGTTGTCCCTGGGGTGGCGGGAGACTCCGGAAGATTGGTGGGCTGGGATTTCCTCTCCACCCTGCCGGCCCGCGGTGACAGCCTGTACCAGTACGTGGCCGCGACGCTGTGCGACTCCACGGCGGCTGGCGGCATCTGCTGGTCGGTGTTTATGATCTCGGCCATCACCCCGGACCCGTTCCAGTACTTCGACGCGCCAGCGGACAGCGGCTATTCCGTGGACAACCTGGCCCCCGCCACACCCACCGGCTTCTCCGTGTACTACCATCACGACGGCAACGAGATCAGCTGGGCCAACAACGTGGAAGCCGATTTCGACTACTACGCCATCTACCGTGATAGCAACGAAGGCTTCGTGCCTTCTCCTGACAATCTGGTGCACACCACCACCCTCACCGAGTGGCTCGACGACGTTACCGATCCGTGGGATCACAACTACCGGATCTCGGCCACCGACCGGGCCGGAAACGAGAGCGACACCGCCTTGCCGGACGAACTCATCGGGGTGCCGGCGGCGCGGATCCCGAGTTTTTATGCCCTTCACCAGAATCATCCCAACCCGTTCAATCCCTCGACCACCATCCGGTACGACCTGCCCAGGCCGTGCCGGGTCACGTTGAGCATCTTCGACCTCTCCGGCCGTCAGGTCAAAGTACTGAAACAGGGAGAGCAAGAGGGGGCGGGCGCCTGGTCAGTGGTCTGGCGCGGCCGGGATACGGCGGGACGACAGGTGGCGTCCGGTGCGTACTTCTACCGTCTCGAGGCCGGGAAGTTCGTGGAGACGCGGCGGATGATCCTGCTCAAATGAACAGGGTGGCTCCCGAAGGCGCCACCCTGCTTATTTTCACAATACCGCTACGGTTTCGATTCTCTCCCTACCTGACCAGCATCAACTTCTGGGTCATGAACCCGACCTTGCTGTCGAGCCGCGCGTAATAGATGCC
>JBDRBC010000657.1:0-5930 GCA_043823125.1 bacterium
GCCGCCAAGCAGAACGAAATCAACAAGGAGATCATCACGGACATCGTGCGCGAGCGCAGATCGAAGTTCCTGGCCACCGACTTCATTCTCTGAACGGCGCGAAGGAGCGGGCATGATCTACACGGTGACCCTCAATCCCGCCCTCGATCGGGCAATCACGGTCGAGAGCCTGCTGGCTGACGACACCACCCGTGTGATTGCCGAGACCGCCTATGCGGCCGGCAAGGGCATCGACGTCTCGCGGGTCATCAAGGAGCTGGGAGGACACAGTGTGGCCCTCGGTCTGGTCGGCGGCTACGCGGGCAGCCAGCTGGAGGGCCTGCTCATCAACGCGGGCGTGGTGGCCGATTTCACTCCGATCGGCGGCGAGACGCGCACCAACATCATCCTGAAGGAGAAGGGGCCGGGTCGGCAATACGTCATCAGCGCCGCGGGCCCGCAGATCGGCGCCGCCGAGATCGGCCGGCTCTACCAGCATGTTCGCGAGCTCGGTGAAATGACGTACCTGGTGCTGTCCGGCAGCCCCCCGCGCGGCGTCACACCGCAGCTCTATGGCCAGCTCATTCTCGCCGGGCGTAAGAACGGGGCCTTCGTCCTGCTCGATACCGACGGACAGGCCCTGCAGGACGCCATCGCGCAGCAGCCGACCTGCATCAAACCCAACCACCACGAGCTGGCGCGCCTGGTGGGACGGGATCTGGCGGACGAGCGGCAGATCCTCGCGGCCTGCGACGAGATCCACGCGAAGGGTGTCTCCCAGGTGATCGTCTCACGCGGCCGACAGGGCCTGATCTTCTCGTGCCAGGGCGGTCCGCAGCTGAAGGCCACCTCGCCTCCCGTGGCTGCCGAGAGCACGGTCGGGGCCGGAGATTCCGTCGTGGCCGGATTCGTGCTGGCCCACAGCCGGGAACTCGCACCGGCCGAATGCCTGAAGTGGGGGTGCGCGGCCGGGACGGCGACGGCTCAGACCCCGGGTACAGAGTTGTGTCACCTGGCTGACGTGGAGAAGATCCTGCCTGAAGTCGAGGTGACATCGCTGTGAAGTACCGCCCGTGTCGAATCCCGGCAGGCTGTCAGGAAGAACTGTGCGCGGATTCGCCACCACGAGGATCGTCTGCGCGCTCGGTCCGGCGGGCTTTCGTCACGTAGGATTCATGAACTGAGCCCAGGGTAAAACCACTGAGAATTCCCGAAAACGAGGCACGATGGAAAAGATCAGTAACAAAGCCAGTGCGAATACTGTAGACGACCGAAAGGGCGATAGTCTCCGGGTACTGGTACTGGCAGCGCTGGGTGTTGTCTTTGGCGACATAGCCACCAGCCCCCTGTACGCCATCCGCGAGTGTTTTCACGGCGAGTACGGCATCACGCCGAATCCCGACAACGTGCTGGGGGTTTTATCGCTGATGTTCTGGGCGCTGACGATAATCGTCGGGGTCAAGTATCTCACATTCATACTCCGGGCGGACAATCAGGGGGAAGGTGGCGTCATCGCCTTGACCTCCCTCATCCAGAAAGCAGGGCTATCTTCGCGCCGAGGGAAGGTCGTGCTGGTCGCACTCGGCCTGTTCGGGGCCTCCTTGCTATACGGTGACGGGATGATCACACCGGCGATTTCCGTCCTGAGTGCGGTCGAGGGAGTACAGATCATCACGCCAGTGTTCAGGCCGTATGTCATCCCGGCTACGGTGGCCATTCTGCTCGGACTCTTTGTTCTTCAACATCGCGGCACCGCGCGCATAGGCAGCCTCTTCGGCCCGATCGTACTTGTCTGGCTGAGCCTGTTGACGGTGCTGGGCTTGCGCGCAATCGTGCAATCTCCCCAGGTGTTGACAGCCATAGCACCGTGGCATGGCATGCAATTTCTGATTCGCAATCAGTTCCACGGCTTCCTGGTCCTCGGCGCTGTCTTTCTTGTCGTTACCGGCACGGAGGCGCTCTATGCTGATCTGGGGCATTTCGGGAAAAAACCCATACGACTGGCCTGGTTCAGCTTCGTGCTCCCGGCCCTGCTCTGCAACTACTTCGGCCAGGGCGCTGTCCTACTCTTGCATCCGGAACAATCACAACATCCCTTCTATGCGCTGGTGCCAGGCTGGGGCATGATCCCCATGGTGATCTTCGCCACTGCGGCCACCATCATCGCATCGCAGGCCGTAATCACCGGATCGTTCTCGTTGACACGCCAGGCCGTGCAGATGGGTTACCTACCCCGACTGCGTATCGCCCACACCTCGACGCGGCACATCGGTCAGATTTACGTTCCCATCGTGAACTGGGTATTGATGTTCGCCACCATCGGCCTTGTGCTCGGCCTGGGCTCGTCCAGCAAACTTGCGGCAGCTTATGGGGTCGCGGTCACCTCGACCATGTTGATCTCGACAATCCTGTTTTTCGTCGTGGCGCGTCATCTCTGGAACTGGCGGTGGTGGGCGGCGGCGATACCGGCCGCACTCTTCCTGATCGTGGACCTGTCTTTCTTTGTGGCCAACATCAGCAAGTTGCTGCACGGAGCATGGTTCCCGCTGGTCATCGGAACGCTGATATTTGCCCTCATGACCACCTGGCAATCGGGACGGAGGCGTCTCGCCGCCGTGTACCTTGCCCGGGGAATGTCGTGGTCGAGCTTCTGGGAGAATGTGTATGATCCGGAAATTCAACGTGTCGAGGGTGCCGCCATCTACTTGAGCGGCAATCCCGATCTCATACCACCTGCACTGCTGCATAATATTGAACATAACCGGGATCTCCACAGTCGAGTCGCCTTGCTGCACGTGGCCGAAGTGCCGGTCCCCCGGGTACCCAACGCAGAGAAAGTCGAGTTGACCAAGCTGAGCAAGAATATCCACCGGATAGTGGCTCATTACGGCTACATGGAAAGTCCCAACGTGCCCAACATACTTTCTCTGGCCCGCGAACAGGGAGTCGAGTTCGACGTGAACACAACCAGTTTCTTTCTGGGCAGGGAAAGGCTGGAAAGCACGCGTGGCAGCGGCATGGCGTTATGGCGCAAGAGACTCTTTGCGTTCATGTCGCGTAATGCGCTGGATATCATCGCATTCTTCGGCATCCCGGCCGATCGTGTTGTCGAAGTGGGCGTCAGGCTCAAGCTCTGATGCCGACAGTAACATCACCGTGAGGTGCCGACCGTAACGACACCCGGCCGGCCGCCAGGAAGGTCGTTGCGCGGCTTCGCCGCGACCGGGATCGTCAGCGCAGTCCGCCCGAAATCACCGCGGAGGCATCCGGGTGTCCGCCCCCACCCGGGATCAGGTGTCGCTCCGTCCTTCAAGCGGAATCTCGAGCCAGAGGGCCTTGAGGGAGGGGTTGGTGTCGAACAGGAACATGAGCAGCGAGAGAATCAGGCTGAGCATGCAGAGACTGAACAGGGTCACGATGACCTTGGCAAGATGCAGCTGAAACAGCGCACCCAGGAACAACCAGCCCTTTTCCCTTCGCCACCTCAATAGCGTCGGCCATCTGAATAATCACATGAGAAGGCGAAACGAAGTTGATATTATGGGCACCTGCTTCCTGGAGGCGCAGCATCTCCGAGGCGAGTTCACCTGCTGTCAGCGTGCGGGTGTGGCCCTGCTGAAACTCCTGGCTGATCTGGGAGGATAGCAAAACCAACCAAATCAACCACCCCTTCCCCTCCGTACCCACCTCCGGATCCTGATTCTACCGCACTCAAGAAACCGCGACCAACCTCCGACAACCGCGCCGTCCCGGCCGCCTGATCCATCTCCGGCCACGCGGTCTGTCCGACCATCTGGTCCACCTGGTCGAAACCCGGTTCCGCCTGCGGTGGCCCGCGCGCCGGCAACACCTCAGGTAACGCAGTCGGTTCCCCTATGTGACCCAAGATCCGCTCGATCACCCCCCGCCTGAGTCTCGCGTTCGGCGCCAGCACCCCGCAGTACCTGTGCATGTGGATCCGGGGCGGAGTGATCAGCTTCTCCATACGCTCCGATTCCCGGGAAATACCGCGAGCTTTACAGACGCGCAATTGCCGGAAAAAGTCGCAAGGCGGCGATTCGGTGTCAATGCCTCGGGTGCGTGGGCTGGATGCCGTCTGAGGTCCGGAAATGCACTTCATTTGGCTGTTCGCCGTACTTGTTCCGGCTGACTGGTTGAGCCCGAGATCTGAAAGCAATCCAATCCTGCCAGTTCCATATTGCCAAGGTAGAAAAGCTCAGATCATCCGCGGGCCATTTGTGGTATAGTCTCCCCGAGCATTTTGAGGTGACGTACCTGCAGTCGAGGATCAGGCCCTCGGTCATCCAGGCGCAACTCACAACATCGGAATAGCAGCAGGAATAGGGCGTCCATATTTCAGGTTCGCATGCATCGATGGAATAGCAGCTGAATAATTCATCTCACAAATGACTCATGGACCACGAACAGAGCAGAGGAGGTTCTGTCATCTCAGCATGTACCTGCCATTCTGGTAATGCTTTGCGCAAAACCAAAGGGGGAAATGATGTCTACCGCCAGAAGATGTATGAAAATATTCCTCATCGCCGTCGTATTGATTACCGTGTGCACGTTCCAGGCCCGAGCCCAAGAGCAACCCGTTATCACCGGCGGGCTGTCCTGGGGACACTACAGCGAGACGGAACACGCTGCACTTGTCTGGACACCTATCAAGCTCCACAAAGTCCGTGATGCGGCTCTCCCGTTTGCCCAGGAAGTCACCGAAGCCGCCGGTGGTCACTCGATCTCCCATGTCATGGGAGTGGCCTGGGAACCATGGATCGACTGGACGGTGATGCCATCCTCGCTGATTTGGACTCGAAATCATGTCTACAAGAATCTGAACAGCAGCTACACCGCCGAAGAGGTGACTGAAAATCCGGGCGGAACGGCAATCACCAACGTTCGTGGAATCGTCTGGCAGAACTGGGTTCTAGAACTAGTCTGGATCGGTCCCTGGGCACTGATCTGGACCGACACTCAACTTTTATCGTACAACCCGATTGAGGGCGCCACCGAGGTGCTGACGCAACCGGGCGGTGATCCGATCGTCGGCGTCCGGGGAGTCGTCTGGGAGGAGTGGGACGCGCCGGCGGCTGCGGTGGGGCCCACGGTCTTGATCTGGACCGACACCCAGCTCTTCTCATACACCGTTGTCAATGGCGCCGTCGAGGTGACGGTGAATCCGGGCGGAGCGTCCATCTCGGAGGTGCAAGGGATCGCCTGGGAGTACTGGGACCCGCCTCTGGTCATCCTCGGGGCCACGGCCTTGATCTGGACTCCGGATAATCTGTATGCCTTCCTTCGTTCATTCCCCACCGACGCCAGTGAGGTCCTCAACGGAGCAGGGGGGACGATTTCAGGTACCAAAGGCATCGTCTGGCAGGACTATGATCCCGCTCAAACCAGCAAGGCCCTGATCTGGACTTCTGGCGGCGCGATCCATCCCGGCCAGGTGTTGTCCTATACCCATAACACGCCCAACGTCGCAAACGAAGTCCTGGAAAACGGATCAATGATCAGTGGGGTTCAGGGCATCTCCTGGGAACCATGGGAAGGCAGCGTAGGCAATCCCTTCCCGAACGCCACGGAAGCCCTGATCTGGACCTCCGGCCGGTTATTGCAGCACTACTCCCACCTCAACACCGCGAGTGAGGTCCTGGAAGGCGGCGCCTCGATCAGCGATGTGCGGGGCGTGGCCTGGGAGCCGTACGCCCATAGCGTGGCCAACATGACCGAAGCCCTCGTCTGGACTTCAGATAGAGTACTGTCTCATGTCGTCGCGTTCACCAGCGAGGTTCTCATTGGGGAAGATCCGATCGTCGATGTCCGGGGAATTGCCTGGGAGTACTGGGATGGGGACGATCAAGCGGGCGCAACTCCCGAGGCGTTGATCTGGACCCCCACCCAGGTCTTCCATCACACGAGCAGTGGTATCGCGGATGGCGAGGTCC
>JBDRBC010000658.1:0-11940 GCA_043823125.1 bacterium
CCTGGCGTATCGTAGCGAGCGGGCATTCAAACAGGCGCGAGAACTGTTCCTGGCCGGCGCTACCCACGAACTCAAGACCCCGCTGGCGAGTCTGCGTCTCTATCTCGAGACGCTGGAGCGTCCGGATCTGTCGGCGGCGGACGCGGCTCGGATCCGCCCCCGGATGCTCGAGGACCTGGAACGGCTGGAAAACCTGGTGGAGCAGATCCTGGCCCTGGGTTATCTGGACAGTACCGATCCGACAACCGACCTCGAAAACGGTCATCAGTCGCTGGCCGAATCGCTCGACGTGGCGAGCGAAACCCGCCAGGTGGTGGCGGACCTGGTCAACCTCGCTGAACGGCACGGCGCCAAGCTGCACCTGGAGTTGACCACGGGGCTGTTCATTCGGGGCCAGTCGTTCGACTTCTCCCTGGCGCTCCGCAACCTGATCACCAATGCCATCTTCCACTCGCCGCCACCCGCCTCGGTGCGACTGTCCACGAAACGTGACGGCGACTGGATCCGGCTGGCGGTGAGGGATGGCGGCCCGGGCATACCCCGGCAAGATCGCGAGCGGATCTTCGCCGGATTCGTCCGCCTGGACCGTGCTGCCGGCTCGTCCCGCCGCCAGCGCGGCGCCGGCCTCGGTCTTTACCTGGTGCGCCACAAGGCGGAATGTCTGGGCGGCCGAGTGGAAGTGGCGAGCGAACCGGGGCAGGGATCGACCTTCACCCTGGTCTTGCCGGCCGCCGGTGGAGGTGACTGATGAAATCGCGCATCCTCGTGGTCGAGGACGACGAACATCTGGCGGACGGTCTGCGCCTCAATCTGGAGCTGGAGGGGTACGAGCCGATCCTGGCCGAGACGGCCGAGGACGGTCTCTACTACTGGCGTCGCGGCGGCATCGATCTGATCTTGCTGGACGTCATGTTGCCCGATCTCGACGGCTTCGAATTCTGCCGCCGGGTCCGCCAGGCGGGCGATCGGGTGCCGGTCCTATTTCTCACCGCCCGCGGTCGCGACGAGGACCGGATCCGCGGCCTGGAACAGGGCGGTGACGACTACCTCACCAAACCGTTCAACCTGCGCGAGCTGCTGGCGCGGATCAAGGGCATCTTCCGGCGCCAGGAGTGGCAACGGGAACCACCCACGCCGGAACTCCTCGTGCTGGGTGACCAGCGCATCGATCTGCGAGCCTTCACCCTCGAAACAGGAGGGCGGCAGATCCCGCTGAAGGAGAAGCAGGTCCTGATCTTGAGGCTGCTGGCCGAACGGCCCGGCAAACCGGTGGACCGTGCCACCATCATCGATCGGGTCTGGGGGTACGACGCCTCCCCCACCACCCGCACCGTGGACAACTTCATCCTCGCCTTGCGTAAGCTGCTGGAGATGGATCCGTCTCGGCCGCAGTATATCCAGACCGTCCACGGCGTCGGGTACCGACTGGTGATCTGACGCCGGCCGGACCGGACCCGTGACGTTGCCGAAATCTTCCCCATCATGACAAGACCGTGACAATCGGCGCCCTCCGACCTCCTATTTTTCTCCCAGCCTCGGCATCATCACGCTTGCTGGCAGGAGGCCAGACCCTGCTCCCGAACCAGGAGGACTCGGTTGGAATCCACCACTACCGTGTTTCCATTCCTCGCCGCCCTGCGCGGCGAACGCCCCGCGACGCGGCCCGTCTGGATCATGCGTCAGGCCGGCCGCATCTTGCCGGAGTACCACGAGCTGCGAAAACGTTACTCGTTCAGTGATTTATGCCAGACGCCGGAGCTGGCTTGCCAGGTCACCCTGCAACCGATCCAGCGATTCGGATTCGATGCGGCCATCCTGTTCAACGATATCCTGCTGCCACTCAACCCGCTGCTCGCTCCCCTCGGAGACGGATTCGTCTTCACCGATCGGGGGCCGCAATTGGCGCGGCCGGTACGCCAGGAGCAGGATGTCGCCGCTTTCGCTCCCCCCGCGGCAGCCCGTGATCTGGCCCATGTCGCCGAGGCCATCCGGATGCTGAAGGGCGAGCTGAACGGTACGCCACTCATCGGCTTCGCCGGCGCGCCGTGGACCCTGGCCGCCTATCTGGTGGAGGGGGGCGGCAGCCGCAACCACCAGCATCTCAAGTCGATGCTGTTCAACCAGCCCGAACTGCTCCAGGTGCTGCTCGACAAACTGACGGATCAGGTCATCGACTACCTCCGTTTGCAGATCGCCGCCGGAGTGGACGCCATCCAGCTCTTCGACAGCTGGGCCGGCATCCTCACGCCGGAAGATTACGAGGCGTTCGTGCTGCCGACCCACCGCCGTATCTTCGCCGCCCTGCAAACTGCCGGCGTGCCGCGGATCCTGTTCGTGAAGGGCTCGGCGCCGTTCCTGGATCAGCTGACGCTGGCCGGCGCCGATGCGGTGAGTCTCGACTGGACCCTGGATCTGACGAGTGTGATCCCCAGGCTGGGCGATCTGAAGTTGCAGGGGAATCTCGATCCGTCGGCCCTGTTCGGTCCACCCGCCGAGATCCGACGCCGGGTCACGGCGATCTGTCGTGCCGGTGACCTGGCCAGCGGCCACGTCTTCAGCCTCGGACACGGCGTATTGCCCGACACCCCGCTGGCTGGTGTCGAGGCGCTGGTGCAAGCGGTCCGTGACTACCGTCCGCAGGTGTCATGAAACAGGTGTTTTCAAACAGGTGACGTGATGCAAGCGATACCAGCGGACCTGATCACGAAGTACGACGCGGCGGGGCCGCGCTATACGAGCTACCCCACCGTCCCGGTCTGGAGTGCGGAGTTCGCTGCGGACGCCTACCAGCAGGCGCTGGCCGGTCTGGCCGATCCGGGCGATCCGGGCGATCCGGACGATCCGGACGATCGGGAAGCGGCCGCCGAGGAAACGGTCTGTCTCTACCTGCACCTGCCGTTCTGCGCCAAGCGCTGCCACTACTGCGCTTGCAATGCGGTGACAGCTGAAAACAGGGGCGTCGTGGACGACTACCTCGATAGCCTCGAACAGGAAATCGGGCTGGTCGGGTCGGCCCTCGGTCGCCGTCCCCGGGTAGCGCAACTCCACTGGGGCGGCGGCTCGCCCAACTACCTGACCGGGCCGCAGATCGAGCGGGCTCGCCAGCTCCTGGCCCGTGCCTTCGAATTCGACGCCGAGAGTCCGCTCTCCCTGGAAGCCGATCCCCGGCTCGGGACTTCCGATCAGGCCGACCTGCTTTACGCGGCGGGTTTTCGACGGATCAGCCTCGGCATCCAGGATTTTGCTCCCGAGGTCCAGGCGGCCATCGGCCGCCGTCAGTCGGAGTCTCGCATCCGCGAATTCTACACCGCCTGTCGCGAGGCCGGGTTCGGTGGCATCAATCTCGACCTGGTCTACGGCCTTCCCCGCCAGACTGCCGACTCCCTGCAGCGAACCCTGGACAGCGTGCTCGACCTGGCCCCCGACCGGATCGCCTGCTTCAGCTACGCGCATGTGCCGTGGGTGCGTCCCAACCAGAAGCTGGTCGACGACCGTGAGTTGCCGGAAGGGGTGGAGAAGTTCCGGCTGTTCCAGCTCGTGGTGCAACGGTTGACGGAAGCCGGCTACCGCTGGATCGGACTGGATCACTTCGCTCTGCCGGACGACGAGCTGGCCGTGGCCCAGGCCGAGCGGAAGTTGCACCGGAACTTCATGGGGTACACCACGAGGCCGGCCGCCGCCCTCATCGCTCTCGGCATGAGCGGGATCACGGAACTGCCGGGCCACTTCGCCCAGAACAGCGCCGATTTGGCGGCCTACCAATGGGAGCTGGCCGCCGGACGGTTGCCCATCGTGCGCGGCTATCGACTCCAGCGCGACGACCGGATTCGCCAGCGGGTCATCACTCATCTGATGTGCAACCTCGAGTTGCCGTTCGACCTGGTACAGGCAGAGTTCGGCGTGGACCTGGAGGATTACCTGGCGATGGAGCTGGCCAGTCTGGAACCGCTGGTGGCCGACGGCTTGCTCCAGCGCGATCCGGAGCGGAAGCGGAGACGACTCCTGGTCACCGACGCGGGACGTTTTTTCCTGCGCAACATCTGCATGGGACTGGACGCCCACTTGCACGGTACGGCCGGTTCGCCGGCCGCCGACACGAACGAGCGGACGCCGGCCAACAGCGCCACCCGATTCTCCCGCACCATCTGAACGAGGTGAGACATGCCCGCCATCTCCTCACCAGATTCGTTCCGCCGCGACCCGCTGGACCCGACGGCCACCACCGGTCTGATCCTGGTCGGCATGGGCGGGCCGGACGGCCCCGACGCCGTGGAACCGTTCCTGCGGAATCTCTTCGCCGATCCCGCCGTCCTGCCGCTGCCACCGCTGCTGGCGAAACTGGTCGGGTGGCTCATCGTCAAGCGACGCGCCCGCGGCGTGCGGGAACGGTACGCCCGGATCGGTCACGACGGCGGCTCCCCCCAGCTCGACTGGACCCGGCGCCAGTCCCAGCGGTTGGCCGCCCAGCTCCAGCACCGCGGCCTGCGGGTGGCGGCGGAGCCGGCCATGCGGAACTGGCACCCCTATCCCTCCGAAAGCGTGGCCCGGTTGCTGGATCAGGGCGCGACCCAGTTCCTCGTGGTGCCGGCGTATCCACAGTACGCCACCGCCACCAGCGGTACGGTCCTGGCCGCGACGGAGGCAGCCATCCACGATCAGGCTCCCCAGGCCGCGATCCATTGCCTCAGCGGCTGGCATCTGCTGCCCGGATACCTGCACGCCCTGGTGCGACGAGCGGCGCCGGTGCTGCGGCGCTGGGTCGAGGCGGACTTCCCGGCCGAGACCTGCGCCTTGCTGACGGTGGCCCACTCCCTGCCGGAACGGTTCATCCGCCAGGGTGATCCCTATCTCGGTCAGACGGAAGCGACCGTGGCAGCCCTGAGTGAAAAACTCGCCATGCAGTTCGTTGATCGGAAAACCTGGTGGCGCCGCTTGCCGGGTGGCGGAGAGCCGCTGCTCGCCTTCCAGAGCAAGGTCGGTCCGATGCGCTGGCTCGGCCCCGATGTGGTGGCAGAGACCAAACAGCTGGCGGAAGCCGGTTGCCGGCGGTTGCTCGTCCTGCCGGTGAGTTTTACCTGCGAGCACATCGAGACCCTGTACGAACTGGATATAGAACTGGCAGAGACTGCTCGCGCCGCCGGCATCACCGAATACGTCCGGGGCAGCGCCCTGAACCTGGATCCGGTCTGGATCGAAACCCTGGCTCACCGGTTGATCAGCGCCGCCTTCTCCGCCACCAAGTCGGACCACCAACCGGTGGTCCCCCAGCAGGGACAGGCCACAGGATCCCGATCCCTCGCCCCCCGAGTGGCGATCATCGGGGGCGGCGTGGCCGGCCTGGCCACCGCCTGCCAGCTCGAACAGCAGGCTCGGCACACCGACCTGCCGCTGACGGTAACCGTGTTCGAACGCGATCACGAGGTGGGCGGCAAGCTAAGAACGGTCCGTCAGGACGGCTTCACCCTGGAGACCGGCCCCAACGGCTGGCTCGACAACGAACCGGCCACCCGACGACTTCTGGACCGGCTCGAGTTGACGGCGGAGGTCCAGACGAGCGAGGCGGCTGCCCGGCGTCGCTATCTGCAGTTGAACGGCCGGCTGCGTGAACTCCCGCTGAACCCACGTTCTTTCCTGGCCTCGGACATCTTGACCTGGCCCGCCAAGCTTCGGGTGGCGGCGGAATTCCTGGTGCCGGCCCGTAAGAATCTGGACCGGGCCGGGCTCACTCTCGCCGAGGACGAGACGGTGTTCGCCTTCGGGGAACGTCGATTGGGCAGGCAGTTCGCCGAACGACTCCTGGATCCCATGGTCAAAGGGATCTTCGGCGGCGACGCCCGCCAGCTCAGCCTGGCCGCGGCATTTCCCCGCATGGTGGAACTGGAGCGCGATCACGGCGGCCTGTTCCGCGCCTTGTGGACCATTTCCCGCCAACGACGGCGTCAGGCCGGTACGGACCACATCGGCCACAATCCGCCGGCCTCGGTGGCCGGTCCGGGCGCCGCGTTGCAGAGCCTCCGACGCGGCATGGGCCAGCTACCCGCGCGGATACGCACAGCCCTGACCGGCGAGCTGTACACGGGATCCGCAGTGGAGAAGGTCTGGCGTGAGAACCAACAGTGGTGGGTCCAGACGGCAGGTCAACGGCACGGGCCGTTCGACATGGTGGTGGATGCCTCACCGGCCCACGCCGCCTGCGGGCACCTGGACGATCCGGAACTGATCCGGCTGCTAACGGACATTCCGTACGTGCCGATGGTGGTGGCCACCCTCGCCTTCGACCGGGACGCGGTGGGCCGCCCCCTGGACGGCTTCGGGATGCTGAATCCCAGCCTGGAGCAGCGGCCGCTACTCGGTGTGCTCTGGACCACCAGTATCTTCAAGGGTCGGGCGCCCAGCGACAAGATCGTGTTGCGGTGTATGCTCGGGGGGCGGGAACAACCGGCCTGGATCGAAGCCAGCGACGAACAGATCGTGGCCACCTGTCTGGCGGAACTCGGCCCACTGCACGACCTGCGCACCGAACCGTCGCGGGTCTGGATCTTTCGCCACGAGCGGGCCATCGCCCAGTACGACGTGGGACACCTGGCCCGCCTGGAGGCTGTGGACCGCTGCTTGGCCCGACACCCGGGCCTGTATCTCACCGGCAGCAGTTACCGCGGCGTCTCGGTGAATCACTGTCTGGCTGCGGCGGAAACCACAGCGGCGGCGGTGCTGGCCGAATTACTGCCAGGCACTGTCGCCGCGAATTACGCCGCAGGTTGTTCCAAAATCGGTTCCAGAATCAGTTCCGATGCGCTGGCGATCTCCACCAGCTGATCCGTCCGGTGCGGTCGCTTTCGGCTCATCGCAAGAACATGGGCAGGCCGTTCAGCCGTTTGATGTTGGGCCGGTACTCCGCCAGGTCGTAGAACCGATCCACCTCCACCCGCTTCTCCCCCTCGATGCAGGTATTCAGGCCGACGCTGGTGTACTTGCCCTCACTCAACGACATCATCAGTCCCGAGGCGCCGGAGAGCAGCATGTCCATGGCCAGGCTGGCGAAGTTCATGGCCACCATGCGATCCAGGGCGTCCGGCGCACCGCAACGCATCATGTAGCCGAGGGCTTGATAGGTGACGCTCTGGCCGGTCAACCGCTTGACCTCGGCCGCCGTCTGCATGCCGATGCCGCCCAGCTTCTTGTGGCCGTAAGCATCTTCTTCGCCGGTCTGGACGATCTGGCCGCCGGTCATGGTGGCGCCTTCACTGATGGTGCAGATGACGTAGTTGCTCGGATTGTCCTTTTTATCCTTCACCAGCAGATCGGCCAGCTTGCCAATGTCGAACGGCACCTCCGAGATGAGCGCACGATCGACCCCGGCCAGGTAGCTGGCGATGAGAGCCGTCTCGCCGCTGTGCCGTCCGAACAGCTCGATGATACCGATGCGCTCGTGACTGCCGATGGGCGTGCGCAGCTCCATGAGCGCCTGCACCGAGCGGGTGATGGCGGTGCCGAACCCGATGCAGTAGTCGGTACCATAAACGTCGTTGTCCATGGTCTTGGGAATGGCGATCTGGGGATAGCCGGCCTGGTTCAGATGCGCGGCGTAACTCAAGGTGTCGTCGCCGCCGATGGGGATCAGGGCATCGATCTCGAGATCTTCCAGGTTGGCGATGATCTGGTCGGTGATGTCCACCGGATACTGCTGGTCAGGCTGCTTGAGGTGTTCGGGCATGTCCTTTTCGCGCACCTTGGCCGGGTTGGTACGGGAGGTGTGCAGGAAGGTGCCGCCGGTGCGGTCGATGGTCCGGACCCGGTTCCAGGTCATGGGCACGACACAGTTTTTATTGTTCTCGTCGTCACCGATGCGGTACTCGGCCAGCCCGGCCCAACCCCGCTTGATACCGACGGTTTCGATACCGGCCGCCAGCGCCCGCTGGACGAGCTGCTTCATGGCCACGTTCAACCCGGGGACATCGCCGCCGCCGGTCAGGATCGCGATCTTCTTGATTCGCGTCTTCATGGCTATCTCCTGTGTTCTGATCGTCTTACCCTGTTCGTTGCCACGAAAGACTTAACCTGTCTCGTGGCCTGAACGACACCGGACCTCCACCCTCGAGTGCGGACCGCACGATAGGAAACTTGGCCGGCGGTGGCAAGTCGGCTATTCGCAGTGCCGGCACCCCTCGCCCAGGAACGTCCCGCGACCGGACATGTCGGCCAACCGCCGGACATCGTCCTCGCTGAGACCGAAGGTGGTCATGGCCAGCTCGTATTCCCGGGTGATGGTGGTGGCCGACACGGTGGGATTGTCGGTGCAGAGGGCAACCTTGACTCCGGCGTCGAGGAATTTCGGCAGCGGGTGCGCAGCCAGTTCGTCCACCGCGCCGGTCTGCAGATTGGACGACAGGCAGACCTCCAGATAAACGCCGTCCTTGGCCAGCCGCCTGATCAGCTCCGGATCCTGGCCGGCGCTGGTGCCGTGGCCGATACGTTCCGGGCCGAGGTTGTCGAGGGCCTCCCAGATCCGCTCCGGCCCCTCGCTCTCGCCGGCGTGTACAGTGGTGCGCAGCCCCATCTTCTGACTCAGTTCGTAGGCCTCGCGGAACAGGATGGGTGGAAACGGCCGCTCCGGTCCGGCGATGTCGAAGCCGATGACGCCGGGGCCGTTGTGAAACTCCTCTTTCTCGCCGATGACCTCACGGAGCAGGATCTTGGCCAGGTTGCCGCCGTGGCTACGCATGGCGATGACGATGACGCCCGCCCGGAAATCGGGATGTTTCTTGCCGAAGGCGGACAACCCCTTGCGCGTGGAGTGCAATACCTGGCGGGTGGTCAAACCGGCCCGTCGATGGATGCTGGGGTTGATCCGCAGCTCCAGCAGCCGGACGCCGTCCTGGTAGGCGTCCTCGGCGATCTCGTAAGCGATGCGCTGCATGTTGGGATAGAACTGGGTATACTGCAGCGGCACGTGGAACTTGTCCAGGTAATCGAGCAGGGTGCGGTCCTGCTTGTCGTCCCACTCCAGGTAGTGGCGGAACGCCTCGAAATCGAGTCCCGGCACCGCCGAGTAGTACCGCTCCGACAGCTCCCACAAGGTTGCCGGACGGATGGAGCCGTCGAAGTGGCGGTGCAGATCCGACAGCGGCAGGGTCCGGAAGAATTCCAGGCGATCTTCAGGGGTCATGGATTCACGCTTTCCTGGTTCGAGATCCGACCGATACTCGCTCTTTGACGAGTGGCGACAGTTTAGTGACAGGCCGGACTGCTGTCCAGCTACAGGATGACCGAGCGACACCTGTTACCGGGTTTTGAGGTCGACCGGATGAGCGAACCCGGTTATCCTGGATGATCAGATAACTTCGAACAACGTGGTTACGGGACAGACCCGAAGCATGTCCAGGCGAAGGAGTGTGCCCGGTACACTCCATGGGGATCATTGCGAATATTGTACACATGTACAGCTTGACGGCAGGATCGGGTACTCGCGCCGGTATACAATTCTGGACTGGGTAAAGCAGAGGAGCTGAGGATGACATCGCCTTCAAAACTGATTGTCCAGGTGCTGATCGTGCCACCAGTGGCCATCTGGATGCTCTTGCTCCCTTGCTGCGCAAATGCGTGCGGGAAATACACTCCAACCACGGACGGCTCCGGCCTCGTGCTCCATGTCGTACCTGAATCGGATAATCTGGTCAGCGGGGAAGAATTACACCTGTCAGTTCAAATCGTGAACGCCGGGATCGACACCGTAAGAGTGTTGCTGGACTTTGCCCACTACATGACATATTCGACCATCAAGCCCGATGGCGAACCATATTATTACAAATGCCTCCCAGCTGCACCCGAGTGTGATGAGTGGTCAGTAGAGGATACCGTTTTGCTGGCACCCGGTTGCTCGTTTGGACGACCTTTCACTCACTTTCCCTTAACCGATCCCGGAGAATACCGCATGGCATTGAAACTTCATTTATATACATGCCCTGATCTACCGTATACGTTATGGACAATTCTTGAATCGGAAGAAATAATGTTCTGGGTTGACGAGAAATAGTGTTTCAACTAGGCGGACCTAGACTACCGTTCGAGGAGGAGCCGGATGTTCGATCGTGAAGTGCTGGAACTGGATTACGAGCAGGAAACCGCCGAGGTGGTCGAACGATTCCGGGCTATCGTCACCCGCACCTTGAAACGGCGGGGTTGCGTGGTGGCCGTCAGCGGCGGCATCGACAGCAGCGTCACCGCCGCCCTGGCCGTGCAGACCTTCGGCCCCAAGCGAGTGTACGGCATCCTGTTGCCCGAACGTGATTCCTCCGGCACCAGCGTCCGGCTCGGTAAAATGCTGGCCGAACATCTGGAGATCGATCACGACATCGAGGACATCCAACCCAGCCTCGACGCCATCGGCTGTTACCGCCGTTACGACGACGCGGTCAAGTCGTTGTTCCCCGACTACGGCCTCGGCTGGAAGAGCAAGATCGTGTTGCCGGCCAACCTGCTCGATTCGGATCGGATGAACGTCTACCGCCTGGTGGTGCAGAACCCCGCCGGCGAGACCTTCACCGAGCGGATGCCGGTACAGGCCTATCTGGAGATCGTGGCCGCCACCAACTTCAAGCAGCGCATCCGCAAGACCCTCGAGTATTACCACGCCGACCGCCTCAACTACGCCGTGGCCGGGACCCCCAACCGGCTGGAGTACGACCAGGGCTTCTTCGTCAAGAACGGCGACGGCGCCGCCGACGTGAAACCCATCGCCCACCTCTACAAGAGTCAGGTGTACGGACTGGCCCGGTGGCTCGGCCTGCCCGACGACATCTGCAACTCCACCCCCACCACGGACACCTACAGCCTCGAACAAGGACAAGACGAGTTTTATTTCGTCCTGCCGTATCACGAGATGGACCTGCTGCTCTGGGCCAAAAACCACGAGGTGCCCGCAGCGGACGCGGCGTCGGTGGTTGGTCTCGAGGCGGTTCAAGTCGAACGGGTATACAAGGATATAGACCGAAAACGGGCCACGACCCTGCCGTTGCACTTGCCGCCGCAACTGGTCAAGGGCGTGCCGGAAATCGTCAGCAAGTAGCGAGCCATTTCACTTCACGACAAACTGTTACGGGCGAAAGGCTTGCGTTCGATCAGTATCTCGGTATCTTCAAAGAAGCATCTGGGTCCCCCGAGAAGCGCTCACTATCTCGCCAGAAGGAGACGGTTCACTCGGGATGAAAGTAAACACCAAGGTTCGTTATGGGTTACGAGCCATGCTTCAAATCGCCATCGGATTCGGTAGCGGTCCTACACCCATCAGCGCCATCGCCCAGCGTCAGGAGATCAGTAGCAAGTACCTGGAGCAGGTGGTTGGCGCGCTTCGTAAGCAGAATTTGATCATCAGCCACAAGGGAGTACGGGGTGGCTATACCCTGGCCCGCCCGCCGGCGGAGATCACCCTCTGGGACATCATCAAAGCATTGGATCCACACCTGACCCTGGTGGACTGTGTGGCGGATCCGGCTGCTTGTCATCGTGCTGATGGCTGCCAGGCCCGGAATATCTGGACCTTGCTCAGCGAACGTCTCCGCGAGTTCTGGTGCCAGTACACCCTGGAGGATCTCGCCCGGCTAGACGGGCCGTTGACGGGGATTCCGCAGCAATTTGCGGCGTCCACTGTCGATGTCGACGCCTCGGAAACATCGCTGGCCGCCGATCTGCCGCTGCCGGACGATCTCGAAACTGCCAGCCACGAATCGCCCGACTTACCAGCTTGAATCGGCCGAATCAGTACTCGGCCGATTTGGGCACCACGCAGATGAACTTCAGCGGCTCATGTCCCGTGTTGCGGAACTGATGATCCTCGGCAGTGGGAATATGGATCACCGACTCCGGCTTGAGGTCGGTCTCCCCTTGCGGTGAAACGAGTCGGCCCTCGCCCGACAGGATGAACACCTCATGCTCCCACGGGTG
>JBDRBC010000659.1:0-11823 GCA_043823125.1 bacterium
CATCCGCATATCCGTGTTGCCGGTTTGATGTCACCCTGAAGAACTGGAGGACGTTCCTCCGAGATCAATTATACCAAAATCGCCGAATTACCACAATTTAAACAATATCCATGCCACCAGATCGATCCGGGCCCAATGGCGCCAGAACGGCAAATACAGCCCCGAAAAGGGCTACTAAATTAGTTGGTGATGGGCCCGAATTCCACGACCCGATCGTGATATGCTGCTCCCCCTGGCCGGCTGACCAACCTGGCGCTGGCGGCTAGTAAATGCCCAAAGGATCCACATCGATGACCACTTCCAGTCCCCGTTCCTTTTCTCGCATTGCCCGGGCGCACTCCGCCAACCAGCTCTTGGTTCGTTCGGGCAGGTCGCCCTTGATGAGGATCTGAAAACGGTATCGGTCCTGCAGACGGGGGAATACGGCCGGAGCCGGACCCAGGATTTCGCATCGTGACTCCGCCAGGCCGTTGCGGATTGCACTGGCCAGGGCCAGGGCGGCCTGCTCGACGATACCGAGTCGGCGCCCGGTCACCCCCAACCGGAGCAACCGCCTGAAGGGTGGATAACCGAAGGTCTGCCGAGCGAGGAGTTCCTGCGCCACGAAGGTCTCGTAGTCGTGGCCGGCCGCCGCCTGGATGATGGGATCGTCCGGACGATAGGTCTGGAACAGGACTCGACCCGGCTCCGTGCGGCCCGTCCGCCCAGAAACCTGCGTGAGCAGCTGGAACACTCTTTCCCCCGCGCGAAAATCGGGCAAGGTGAGGCCGTCATCCGCCGCCAGTACCCCCACGAGCCCCACCTTGGGGAAGTGATGCCCCTTGGCCACCATCTGGGTCCCCACGAGGATCTCCGCCTCTCCCTGGGCGAAGGCGGCCAGGATCCGCCCGTGACTACCCCGCTGGCGAGTGGTGTCCTGGTCCAGACGCAAGAGACGGACGCCGGGAAAAGCCGCGGACAGTGACAGCTCCACCTTTTCCGTTCCGCCACCCGCCGGGAGAAATTCCTCGCCGGCGCAGTCGGGACAGCGCTGTGGGACCGGCAGCGTGAATCCGCAGTAGTGGCAGAGCAGACGGTGGGGTCGCAGGTGCAGCGTCAGCCCGATATCGCACCGGGGGCACGACACGGATTCCCCACACGCCTGGCACTGGATGACCCGGGCGAAACCCCGGCGGTTGTAATAGAGGATGACCTGCCGGTCCGCCGCCAGCGTCTGCTCGATTTGGAGATTGAGCCGGTCCGAGAAACCCTCCGGCGCCGGCTGTCCCCGCATGTCCACCACGTCGGCCTGGGGCAGATAACCCACCGCCCGTTCCGGTAAGCTCTGGAACTGATACCGCCCTTCGGTGCTGTTGCGATACGATTCCAGATCGGGAGTGGCCGATCCCAGCAACACCACCGCCGAGTTCTCGCGAGCACGCATCACCGCCACGTGTCGGGCGTGATAGCGCGGTTTATCCTCCTGCTTGTAGGAAGATTCGTGCTCTTCATCCACCACGATCACCCCCAGATCACGCACCGGGGCAAAAACAGCGGAGCGTGGGCCCACCACCACCTTGATCTCGCCGGCTGCCGCCGCCTCGTGTACTCGACACCGTTGCCCCGCGGACAGATTGCTGTGAACCGCCCCCACCAGCGGACCGAAACGATCCGTGATCCGGGCCACCGTCTGCGGCGTCAAGGCGATCTCGGGCAACAGGTAGATGGCGCCGCGCCCCCGCGCCAGCGCCTCGGCAATGACCCGCAGGTAGATCTCGGTCTTGCCGCTGCCGGTGACACCGTGGACCAGGATCGCCTCGTACTGTTTCTCGACCAGGCGTTTCACCGCGGCAGCCACCGTTCGGTGCTGGGCCGCCGTCAGCCGGATGTCAGAAGAATCGGTGAGAGGGTACGGCACCTCGGCTCGTCGACTTCGCCGATACTTGGTTCCCGGGGAGGGCGGATGGAACAATGGCGTGACCTCGCCCAGCGGCAAGGCGTAGTACCTGGCCAGCCAGTTCGCCAGTCGGAGACGCTCCGCCGCCAGCCGGTAAACCGCGGGGAACAGGCGCTTCACCTTCCGCAGACGATATCCGCCTGTCGACATCGCGGACGGATCATCGGCAGTGGCTGTAGGGGCAGAATGTACCGCCACCACCAGCCCGATCACCTCTCGCCGCCTGCCGAACGGGACTCCCACGAGATCGCCCACTTGGGGCTCGAGCGGTTCGTCTGTGGTGGGAGGTGACCAGAGATAGGTGAAGGTCTGGTCCAGCGGCACCGGCAACGCCACCTCGACCAGACAGTCCGGCCCCTCAGTCATAGTGGCTTGTGGTTCGGACACAAAAACTCCCCCGGACGGATGGACAGGCGCCAGTGGCCGGCTTGTCAGGCCAGTCTAGCGCCACCCGTCGCCGGGAGCAACCGGCAGGCTCATGGCGGTTCCTGATTATCCAGTCAAACGGGAGCGGGAGAGCTTACCCCTTGTGCACCCCGAGCAAGGACTGAACCTTGTCCACGAGACGCTGGGGACTGAACGGCTTGATGATATAATCATCGGCGCCCACCTTCTGACCGCGCTCGCGGTCGAGGCGGCTGTTCTTCGCGGTGAGCAATACCACCGGAATGTTCGAGGTCTGGGCGTTCTCTTTCACCCGGCGACAGATCTCGAAACCGTCACCGTTGGGCATCATCACGTCCAGGATGATCAGGTCGGGCATCTCGCTCACGGCCAGGGCCAGGGCCTGCTTGCCATCACTGGCGGTAAGTACTCGATACCCTTCGGCGCCAAGGGTGAAATCGAGGATGTTGCGAATATTTTGCTCGTCATCGGCACACAGGATCTTCTGCAAGATTCTTCCTCCGGTGCGTTGTCCTTGCGTCTAAAACCACCTCGCACTAGGAGATATCGGCGGCTGGCGGGTTCGCTTGAGAATGAAACCAGTACGAGGGTGTGATAACGGTCAAGCCACCGGCACTGGCTCCGCGAGCCGGGGTGAGTCGACGACCGCGGGAATGCCGGTTTGGGCCTCGATCTCGTCCCGCCGGGCCGCCAGTTCCCTCAGGAACGGTTCCACCAGCCGGGGGCAGAACTGGCTGCCCGCCGCGGCCTCGATCTCCGCCACGGCCTCGCTATAAGTCCTGCGAGAACGATAGGGGCGATGGTGCAACATGGCGTTCAGGCTGTCGGTCAAGGCCAGCAACCGGGCTCCGATGGGAATGGCTTCGCCTTCCAGCCCGTCCGGATAGCCGCCGCCGTCGAAGCGCTCATGATGATGCAAGATGATCTGGCGTACCTTGGGCGAGGCGTGCAACGGCTCGAGAATCTCCAGGCCGACCACCACGTGCCGGCGCAGTTCGTCACGCTCGGCCGCGGACAGCTCCGTCGTTTTCTGCAAGATCTGATCGGACAGTTCCACCAGACCGACATCGTAGAGTTGCAGAGCCAAGGACAGATGTTCCACCGCGGACGACGGCAGCTTGATCCGTCGCGCCGTGGCCACGCAGATCTGCTGACAGATGGTGGTGATGTTGTCGTGCCGATTCCGGCGTACCATGATGGCGGAGCGGAGCGCCTTGAGCAAGCTGGCAAAGTGGAACACCGTGGCGCGGTAACTCTCCACCAGTCCGAGCAGGTGGCTGATGTGTGGCGACATGCCCTCCAGCAACAGGGTGTCCATCTCGTCCAGCGGTCTGCCGTCGCGATGATTGTTCACGTTGACCACCCCGATCACATCCATCCCCACCAGCAACGGCACACTCAGCAGGGACGGGGTCGTGTAGCGAGGGTCGTTCCGGGTCTTGCCCAGGCGCGCGTCCGACGTGATGTCGGACACCTGCAAGGTGCGCCGACTGGCCCAGACCTTGCCCACGATCCCGGCCCCGCGCCGGATACGTGTGCTCTGCACCGCCCTGGCCGGCAACCCCATGGCGGCCGCGATCTCCAGACATTCTCCCCCGGCGTCCGGCACCAGCAGGGAAACGATGTCCACATCCAGCGTGTCACCGATCCAGTGCACGAGTTTTTCCATGAACTCCGCGGGATCGTGCAGCGGCCAGTCCCGTGGGTTCTCGGCGATCTTCTGGATCACCTCGGCGCGCCGCGGCAGGACCACCCGGAAACAGGAGCCGCTGGGCAACACGTTCTCCACCCAGATCCGTCCCTCGTGGTGACGCACGATATCGCGACAGAGGGCCAGACCGACCCCCTGTCCCCCGTGCTCCCGGGTGGCGGATCCGTCGGCCTGGTAGAAACGGCCGAAGATGCTGTCCATCTGCGCCTCGGGAATGCCGATGCCGGTATCGGCCACTTCGAACTGAACCTCGTTGCCACGGTCGATCAGGGAGAGGGATACCGACCCGCCGGCCGGAGTGAACTTGAAGGCGTTGTTGAGCAGATGATCCAGCATCTGTTGCAGAAGCACGGCATCCACCCGGAGCCGGATGGGATCCTCCGGCAGCCGCAGGGTGAAGGTGACATCCTTCTCGGCGGCGCGCTTGCCGGCGGTTGTTTCCAGCCGGTGCATCAGGGCCATTAGATCGACCTCGCCACGATCGGTCGCCGCCGGCTGTCCCTCCATGCGCGACAGTTCCAGAATATCGTCGATGATGCCGGAGAGTTTCGCGCTCTCGGTGCCGATCACCTTGAGGAACTCGCCACGCACCTCCTCCGACATGTCCCTGGCGCCTTTCTCCAAAATCTCCGCATAGGCGGTGATGGAGGTGAGCGGCGTGCGCAACTCGTGACTGACATTGGCCACGAAGTTGGCCTTCATGTCGGCCAGGCTGTTGAGCTCTTCCGAAGCCTGGGCCAGCTCCCGGTTCTGCCGGGCGAGGCGATCGTAGATCTCGGCCGATTCGATGGCGGTGGCGGCCTGACTGGCCAGGAACTCCAGCTGGCGAACCAGCAGCACCGACGGCCGGTGGCGGTCGGCGGGATCGTCGACGCTCAGGTACCCCTTGGTTTCACCCGCCGGTGAGATGAGCGGGATGATGAGGGTGTCGTCCTCGTGCCACTCCCCTGCGTCACGCGGCCCCAGATCGGGTACGTACGCCCCGGCGGTGGCTTCTGAAGCGCCCTCCTTCTCGTGCCCGATGAAATAGCTGTTGGAGACCCGGAACTGCGGTTGCGCCAGCTTCTGGTACTCGGCCAGCGACACCTGGATACCGGCCAGATGCGCCTTGCCTTCCTCGGGAATTCCGGCAAAGGCGCGGGCCTCGAAGGCCTTGGTCGAGTTGGAGAATAGCCGGAGCAGGACCATGTTGAAGCCGAGGACCTCCCGGACGGAGTTGGCAACCTTCTCCAGCAGCTCGGACATGTCGTGGGTGGCGTTGATGTGCACCGATACCGCCAGGATTCGCTCGAGTACCCGGGTCCGGTGTCGTAGCTGCACCGTCTCTTCCTTGTGATCGGTCTGACGGCGGGTCAGTTCCCTCACGTTGTCACTGGTTTCGGTCACCGCTTGCCTGAGTTCGAGGTTCTCTCCGGTCAGTCTGGTGACCAGGGATGTAGCCTCGTGCCGACTGTTCTGCAGCTCACGCAGCAGAACCCGGCAGATCAGTGTCGCCGCCACGGCATAGAACAGCAGCTGTCCCGCGCCGGACAGGCCGTTGCCAGCCAGGGTCATTACCGCGCCGGCGCCGGAGAGTACACTCCAGAACAGCGCCGAAAGCGCCACCGTCGCCAGCAAGATCGTGGCGGACAGGGAAAGGAGTGATCGCTGCTGGAGACGTCGGATCCCGAAGACGAACAGACCCATCACGGCCAGATCGAGTACGGAGTGGAAAGCCACCAGGAGCGGCCACGCAGCCACCCCGGCCAGCAGCTCGCCCAGCTTGAGGGTGGCGGCGCCCACCTGGATCAGCGCCAGCCAGAACAGCTTGCGACAGATCTCGATCCCCACCACACGGTAGGCTCGCCAGGCGAAGAAACCGAGACTGCCGGCCAGCACCAGCAAGATCGCCAGCTGTCCCAGAGAGTCGCTGCCTGTCACCGTACTCGTTTCCATCTCGATTCCGCCCACCGCTCCGGTCAACAGTGACCCGGCAGTGGGATTTCATCCTCTCATTGCTGGGGAGCGCGAGAGTTGAGCAACTGCTTCACGCAGGCCACCAACTTGGCCACGGCGAACGGTTTGCCCATGAAGTAGTTGGCGCCGGCCTCGCGCATCCGTTGCCGCGTGTCCACATCGGTCCGGGCTGACAGGGCCACGATGATCGTGTTGCCGTAGCTCCGGTTCCGTCGGATCAACTTGGTGGTGTCCACGCCGTCCAGCTTCGGCATCATGATATCCATGATGATCACGTCCGGGCGGAAACTGGCCACCTTGTTCATGCAATCTATTCCATCGTTCGCCATGGTCACCTGGAATCCGTCGTGTTCGAATGCGTGGCAGAGCAGGGTCGTCAACGGTCCCTCGTCATCGACGATCAGGATCCTTGAGGCTGACATCGCTTCTCCTTTTGATCAGAGGGCCTTGGTTCCGTGCCGGCCACGCCACCAGGTAACGCCGCATCACCGGTCAGGATCCCTTCATCAGCAAGCACGGCCAGGAACATGTCCACCACCTCCGGGTCGAACTGCGTCCCCGCCAGACCGCGGATCTCACGGGCGATCTCGCCCACCAGTCTGCCCTCGCGATACGGTCGGTTGTTGTTCATGGCGAAGAAGGTGTCGAGCACGGCCAGGATGCGAGCGCCGAGGGGAATCTCTCCGCCCTGACGACCGTCGGGGTAGCCGGACCCGTCCATCCGTTCGTGGTGCGCGAGAATGATCTCTCCCATTTCCGGCACCGGCAGCAACGGTTCCAGCAGACGGACACCTTGCTCCGGGTGCTGGATCACCTCGTCGCGCTCCTCTTCGCTCAGCAGACCGGCCTTGAGCCGGATATCTTCGTCCACCCGGGCCATACCCGCGTCGTGCAGGGACGCGACGTACTGCAACCGCTTCACCTCGGCCCGTGACATCCCGAGTCCGACGGCCGTCCGCGCCAGCAGACGCAGCGCCAGAGGAGTCGCCGTGGGAATGGCCGTCTGTTTCAACATGGCGAGGGTCTGCAGGGCGTCGACCACCCGGTTCAACATGCGTGGAGAGGCCGTGTGTTGCTTCACCGCCGACAGGACCGCGGCCACCCGACCACAGACGACTCCCAGCAGATCGAGGTCGTCCGTGTCGAATTGTTCGCCGTCGACTTTTTGCCCCACCCAGACGAGGCCGTGATTGGCCCCGTCGAAACTCAATGGCGCCACCGCCCATTGCCTCTCTGCGGCGGACGGCCGGGGTGGGGAGCTGTCGGCAGCCACCGACTCCCCGACGCCGGCGAACAGCGGTTTACCGTGCTGGAGCGCCTGAACTGTAATCTCGCTCTCCGCGAGAGCGGTCTCGGTCACGGCCCAGGCTGGCACTTCACCCAGCACCGCCCGGGTGCCGATGGTCTGGTTCTCCGGGTTCAGCAAGAGCAGCGTCACCTGCTTCGCCTCCATCATCTCGGCGATCATACGCAGGCTGAGCCGGAGGATATGCCGGAGCTGTTTCTGCAGGTGAGGCTCCCCGCACCACGGTTCCGGTCTCAGGTCGAACCGCAGCTCCTTGGGCAGATTGAAACTGAAAGCGGCCCCCTGCCCCTCGCTACTCTTCACGTCCACGAAACCGTCGTGCAGATTGATGATGTTCTTCACGATGGCGAGCCCGAGGCCGGTGCCATCCTCGTCCGCCGAAGCACCGCCCAGACGGTAGAACTGCCGGAAGATCGTCCGCAGCTCCTGAGCCGGAATCCCCGGACCGGTGTCACTGACGGTGACTCGCATGGCGGCGGCGTCTTCGGAGACCCGTACCGTGACTCCCCCCACCCTCCGGCGTGTACTTGATGGCGTTGTTGACCAGGTTGATCAGCGCTTGCTTGATGAGATCCCGATCCACGTCCACCCGCGGCAGGTCGTCGGCGCAGTCGATGGTCAGGGTCAGGTTCTTCCGGGCGAGCAACGGATCGAGGGCGCGCGTGGTCTCCTGGATGAGGGAAACCAAGGTGGTGGGGCAGGTGGTCAGGAGCCGCTGTCCGAACTCCAGCTGCGAGAAGTCGAGTATCCGGTCGACCATGCGCAGCAGTCGCTCGGCCTCCTCCTTGATGATGCCGAGAAACTGCCCGTTCTCCGGAAAGGCGCTCTCATCGGCATGTTGCTGGAGTACTTCGGTGTAGGCCCCGATGGAGGTGAGCGGCGCTTTCAGCTCGTGGCTGGCCACGGCCACGAACTCGCCTTGCATCCGATTGAGACGGGACAGGACCTCGTTCTCCGCCCGTAAGGTCGCCATTTGCTCGGTGAGTGATTGGTGAGATTCGGTCCGGATGCCGTCGGACCCACGAGGACATCCCCGGTGACTGTGCCAGGCCCGCAAAATCAGGCCCCCGGCAACCAGCCCCAGTATCGCAGTCAGTACTGTCTCAAAACCTGTCATGGAAAATTCCCGGTTTCCTGGTGGGAGCCCACGACGTCAGCAATGGATCAGGACGACTGAAGCGAGCTGCTGGGGCCGGACACCAGAACCGGTGTCTCATTGGTGGAGCGCCGATCCTTGACCACCACGCTGCCGATCTGGCTCTTGCCGTACCGCTTGAGCTCGGCCACGGTGTCACTGAGTTCGGCCATATGCTGGAAACGACCTTGCGCGTCCTTCACCAGGGCGATGGTGATGGTGATGAGCGGAATGTCCGCTTCCACGCCAGCTCGGTTCTTGACCCGCAGGTATCCCCGTTCGTAGTCCTTCGGGTCGTGGATACCCTCGACCCCTTTTTCGAAGAACTCGACTATCCGCCTGGCCAGATCCTCCACCTGCGGCGATCCGGAAATGACGACGAAATCGTCGCCACCCACATGACCAATAAAATCCGACGGCGTTCCCATGACCTGCGAGCTGTCACGCAGGACCTTGGCAAGCAACAAGATGGCCTGATCGCCCCGGGAGTAGCCGTAGTAATCGTTGAAACCCTTGAACCGATCGATGTCGATGTACATGAAACTGAACGGATCGCCGGAGTCCACGCGCCCCTGGCACTCCCGCTCGATGGCGCGGTTGCCCGGCAGACCGGTTAACGGATTGGCGTCGCGCTGGGCCTGATTGGCCGCCAGCATGTTACGCATGCGGAGCAACAGTTCCTCGTGGTCGAACGGTTTGGTCAGGTAGTCGTTGGCGCCCCCACGCAGGCCTCGAACCTTCTCAGAACTCTCACCCTTAGCGGTCAACATGATGACCGGGATCCGCTCGGTTTCGAACTTGCTCCGGACCCGATCCAGGACGGAAAAACCATCCAGCTTGGGCATCATGACATCGAGCAGGATCAAGTCGGGCGTCATGGACTCGAGGACGGTCACGGCCTGTTCGCCATCTTCCGCCATCTCCACCGTGAATCCCTCCTGTTCCAGCAAGAACTGCAGGATACGGCGGATATGCGGCTCGTCATCGACGACTAGTATCTTTGCATCCTCGGCCATCGTTGCCCTTTGGTCAGCATTGCAAAAAGAGACACGCCAGTCTGTTTCGAGGCGTCACGGCGGCAAATTGGCAAGTAGCATGCCATTTCCGAGACTCAGCCGTCACTATACGGTGTGATGCGAAATAATGAGGAATTCTGGCGGCGCCAGTGGGGAATCAGGCTCGATTCAGCTACGCCAGGAGCGGATTGGGCCGCGCGCGAAGCTGTCCAGATCGTAGCCATGTCGGTGGCCGGCAGTCAGATGACACCACCCGGCATAGGCGATCATGGCGGCATTATCGGTGCAAAAGACCGGATCGGGAGGCAAGAAATGCAGTCCTCGCCGTTTTGCCTCCGTGGCCGTGAGTTGGCGTAACCGACTGTTGGCGGACACGCCACCCGCCAGGTAGACCGCTTGTACCTGCTCCGCTGAGGCCGCCTGGAACAGTCGCGTCACCAGGACATCGCTGATGGCCTCCCGCAGTTCGTACGCAATATCGGCCACCGTCTGGTCTGACAAGGGGCGCGGCAAGCCGTCCACCACGCTCCGCACCGCTGTTTTCAGACCGCTGAAGCTGAAGACACACCGCGGATCCCGGGCCAGAGGACGCGGGAAAGTGAACACGCCCGGTTGGCCATCGACCGCACGCTGATCGATTTCTGGACCCCCCGGATACGGCAGACCAAGCAGTTGCGCCGTCTTGTCGTACGCCTCGCCAGCCGCGTCGTCCAATGTACCACCGAGGCGCCGGTACCGACCGACCTCCTCCATGATGATGACCTCGGTGTGTCCACCGGAGACCACGAGTACCGCCGCCGGCAGTTCCAGAGGGGCGGTGAGGGCGTTGGCGAGGATATGGCCCTCGATGTGGTGGATCCCAACCAGTGGGATCCCGGTGGCGAAGCTGAGGGCCTTGGCGCTGGAGAGTCCCACCAGCAGCGCCCCGATGAGTCCGGGACCTGCCGTCACGGCCACCCCATCCAGATCGTTCAGGGAGAGCCGTTGTCGGGTGAGCAGCACATCCACCAGCGGCAGCAAGTTCACCAGATGCGCTCGGGAGGCGAGTTCCGGCACCACGCCACCGAAGTGGTCGTGTAGATCGACCTGGGATGAGACGAGATTCTCCGCCACCCCGAAATCGCTGTCGTAGAGCGCCACGCTGGTATCGTCGCAGGAGGTCTCGATGCCGAGTAACTTCACGCCCTCAGATCCTCCAAATCCGCCAGTACCTCACCCAGGTTGTCCGCTACTTCCCGCGCCAGAACCGAGCGGCGGGAACCGTAGAGAGCGGCATTCTGACCCGCCTTGGCGTGGAGATACGCACCGAGTACCGCCGCGTCACGTCCCGTGCAGTCTTGAGCCAGCAGCCCGCCGATGAGTCCGGTGAGCACATCGCCGGTTCCGCCGTGCGCCAACGAGTCGTCGCCCGCCGCGTTAATCACCACCGATCCGTCGGCAGCGGCAATAACCGCCGGCGATCCCTTCAGCAGCAAGGTGACCCCCCACTGCCGGGCCAGCTTCGGCGCCAGCTCCAGCTTCCGGGCCGTGACCTCCGCCGGCGGCATCCCCACCATTCGTCCGAGCTCGCCGGCATGAGGCGTCAGAACCACCTGGGAGGAGCCGAACCGCGGTTCCGCCCCGGTACGAGCAAAGGCTGAGAGGGCATCGGCGTCCACCACCACCGGCAACGTGAGCTGACGCAACCAGGAGACCACGAACTCGTCGGTGGCGGGATCGTCAGCCAATCCGGGGCCGATGGCCACCGCCTGCTGGCGATGCAACAGCGCCGAGATCACCTCCGATGGCAACGGGGCGATGGTGCCGGCAGCCGTCATGTCCAGTGCCGAGACGAGGGCTTCCGGCAAGCCACAACGAATGGGGATCTCCAGGCAAGACGGCACGGCCACGGACACGAGGCCAGCACCGGATCGAAGCGCTCCTTGGCCAGCCAGCAGTGCGGCGCCGCCGAAGGCGCGCGATCCCGCCACGACAAGAACCGTGCCGCACTGATACTTGTGTACGTCACTGGCCCGGGGCGGCAGCAACCCGGCGTATTCGGACGGCGTCAAATACACAAGGTCCTCGGTGTGGCGGTCGGACACCTCGGGCGCGAAACCGATATCGACCACGGCCAGGTCACCGGTACAATCACGGCCTGGTGGCAACAGAAGCCCCAGCTTGGGCAAGCCCACCGTGATGGTGACGTCGGCCCGTACCGCCACGGGATCCACCAGACCCGTATCGCCACAGACACCCGAGGGGATGTCCACGCTCAACACCGGTGTCGGCAGCTCGTTGAAGGCCTGGAACAGACCGACGTAATCGCCACGCACCGGCGGCTGGATCCCCGTCCCGAAGACGGCATCCACCGCCAGA
>JBDRBC010000660.1:0-23213 GCA_043823125.1 bacterium
CCCGTATCGCCACAGACACCCGAGGGGATGTCCACGCTCAACACCGGTGTCGGCAGCTCGTTGAAGGCCTGGAACAGACCGACGTAATCGCCACGCACCGGCGGCTGGATCCCCGTCCCGAAGACGGCATCCACCGCCAGATCGGCGCCGGCGGCCAGCTCGGACCAGCGAAACGCCCACTCACTGGCAGGGTAGGCGGCAAGCTGCACCGTACTCGGCAGCCGGTCGTGGTTGAGCCGGGCATCGGCGGACAGATCCTCCGGCAGCGCCAGCAACATCACCGACACCTCGAAACCGAGGCCGTTGAACAGCCGCGCCATCACCAGGCCGTCACCGCCGTTGTTGCCCTTGCCGCAACAGATCGCCACCCGTGCCGGAGGCGCCAGTTCGCCGAACAGATCCAGCGACCTGCGAACCATCTCCCGACCGGCGTTTTCCATCAACTCCTCGCCAGGTATACCGGAGTCGATGGTCTCCCGGTCGATGGCTGCCATCTGTCGCGCCGTGGCAATCCTCATGATGTCGACTCCTTCTCGCCGTTAAGCACGCTGAGCACGTCGAACAGCTCCACCAGGTCGTCGATCTCGAACTCGGCCCCTGACGGCCCGTCCTCGGCGCGGTCACCCGACTTGTAGGTATCGCCGTAACGAGCGTAGACCGTGTGCAGGCCGGCACCGCTGGCGCCGACGATATCCCGCTCCGGCCAGTCCCCCACCATCACGGCGCGTCCCGCCTCCACCCCGATCCGCTCCAGCACCATGATGAACGGCTCCGGATTCGGTTTACGGAATCCGGTGTCGTCGAAGGTGAGCACCGCATCGAACATGTGCTGGAGTTGCAGGGAACAGATCCGCAACCAGGCCTCGAACCGTGGCGCGTCGCTGACCACCGCCAGCTTGTAGCCTTCCTTGAGCAGCCGGTTCAGGGTGAGTAATGCGTGGGGATACAGGAACAGAGAGCCGTCTCGAGCGCGCCGATACGCCACCACGGCGGACGCCAGCACCCGGTCGTCCACTTGACCGAGTTGCTCTTCCAGAAAGATGTTGAACACCCGCTGGTACTCGATGCCGCGATTGCGATAGATCTCGAAGATCTGTCGATGGCCTTCGGCGCGGCTCAGCTTCAGCCCCGTGTCGATCATGGCGTCCACAGCAGCCTTGATGGCGTTTTCCTTGGCCTGCATGAAGTCGGTCAAGGTGTTGTCGAGATCGAAGATCACTGCCTCGATGTTTCTCTTTCCCGGTACCGGCACCCGAGACCTCCTGTTGGGGCGGATGATTGCCTGCTTCCTCGCACCTGGCCCGTCGCGCTGCTCGAGCATTGTAACCCGGGAGTCAGGAGATTGGCACTCCAATAACCTGGTGTCGATGCCCCGCGGCCGCAACGGGAGAAAAGCCTTGTCTTCCGGACCTGGAGTCGGGTAATTCAGAACTACCCGGCGAGGTGGCAGCGCTGCCAGGACCGGATCATCCGTGTCTGCTGAGCCTGCCCTGCCAACACGAGAGGTAATACGACTTGACTATCCGCCACCCGCGCCGCCGGCAACTGTCCACTTACCTGGCAGCGATCCCACCGCCCGACGACGGGGGCGCACCGCAGCCGCCCTCCCCCCCGGGACCTGTCACGCCACCACCCTCGGTGTCGGAATCCGAGCCGCCCCGGGGACTCTGGGAGACCTGGAGTCGGGGCCGGATTCTGTCCTGGGCTGTCCTGCTGCTGGCCGCCGACTTTCTCACGCAGCTCCTCATCTATCAGCTCGGATTCGGGTTGTTCTGGTCGGTGGCTTTGGGCAGCCTGCTCGCCATACTGTTACCGTGTTATCTGGCGGCCCGCTCGGTGGGCGGCAACCTCGCCAGTGAGTTCCACCTGGGACACACCTCCCGCGCCCACCTCTTCTGGGCCATGATCGTGGCCGTGGCAGGATTGTTGCCCACCTCCATCCTGGCCGGTCTTTCCAGCCGCATCCACCCGGTGTCGGATGAGTGGCTCAAGTTCAACCTGGACCATTTGCCCCAGGAACCTGGTGAAATCGTCGTGGCGGCCCTCGCAGTCACCGTCATCGCTCCACTGGCGGAAGAGCTGCTCTTTCGGGGTATCGTCCATCGTCTGGTGCGCCGTCTCTGGGGCGCGGGACCGGCCACCATCATCTCGGGGCTGGTTTTCGGTCTCCTCCATTACGAACCGTGGTATCTGTTCGGCCTCATCGGACTGGGATTCCTGTTATCGTACATCTACGAAGCCACCCGCTCGCTCACACCGTGTTTCGTCACCCACGGCGTATACAACGGCATCTCCTTCTACCTGCTCCTGCACGACCACGAATTCGCCACCGGTGGGAGTGGCGTGGACGATTTCGACATCTGGTTGATAGGGGGATCAATCCTGCTGCTGGTATTCGCGTGCACTCAGCTCGCCAGGAGTGACTGATTATCGAAGCTGGTCAGCGGGTGCTGTACATCACCCGGCTATAACTGACTTCACCGTTGTCGATCCGGATGTTGAAGCCACACTGGGGATTGTGGCACACCCAGGCCTTGAAGTGAATGGATGCCCCCTCGCGTCCGTAGTCGGACAGGGGGAGCAGTAACCCTTCCCCGCATTTCTTGCACTCTGGATATTGCGACTCCATAATCAGCCGGGCGATGAGCCGCGCCCGGTCCAATCACCTCCTCATCGTGACGGATGGTGGCCGGCGACAGCCTTACTGATTGCATCAGCAACATATTCCGAATTCCTGGAGATCGCCAAGTGTAATCTCTCGGTGCAGTAGCCGGACCGGGATGGGTTTACCGTATCGGCGACGTGACCGATCAGGTTTTCTGCAATTTCTTCCGGGCCGCGGGAAACAGGATATTGTTGAGAATCAGGCGATACCCCGGCGAAGTGGGATACAGATCGAGATCGGTGGGCGGATCGCCAACCCGGTGCTGATAATCCTCGGGATCGTGTCCGCCGAGAAAGGTGAAGGTGCCCATTCCGCGTTTCCCGTGCAGGTACCGCACCTCGTCGGTACCGTCCACCTGACCCAGAACGATCACGTGCCGCTTGAGGAACTCCTGGTGGTAACCGGTGGTCTGCCCCAGGAAACCGTTCACCACGTTCACATGGCACTGGGTCAACATGGTCGGGACCGGATCGTACTTGGCCGCAAAGGAGAACAGCGTGAAGTAATCGCCGATGGGGCCGCGGATCTGCGCGTAATCGCTGGTATCAAGGTTGGAGAACTCGTAGATGAGCGGATTGGTCACCAAGGTGAAGTCCTTGAAGGCGAAGGTACGTTCATCCTGGCGGCGCGCTCGCCGGTCCGGGTCCAGACCGTCACCATCGAACGGCTCCGGTACGATGTCGACACCGAGATAGGCCAGCGCCAGATCGATTGTATCGGTGGCGGAACACATGGCGAACAGGAATCCGCCGCCCTGAACGTAGTCCGCGATCCGCTGGACCACGGCGTGTTTCAACTGCCAGACCGTCGGGAAGCCGAAGGCGGCCGCCAGTTCCTCGTTGTACTGCTTCTGCTGCAGATACCACGGTTCGAGATGAAACGCCGCGTAGAACTTCCCATACTGCCCGGTGAAATCCTCGTGGTGCAGATGGAGCCAGTCGTAATCGCCGAGCCGGCCGGAGAGCACCTCGGGATCGAAGATGACGTCGTAAGGCACCTCGGCATAGGTCAAGGCGAGGGTCACGGCATCGTCCCACGGCTGGAGGTTGGGTGGGCAATACACGACGATACGAGGCGGTTTCTCCAGCAACACCTCCTCCATGTTTTCCCCGGCCATGAGCTGACGGATGGCGGTCAGATCCGCCGCAGCGATCTCCTCGAACACCACGCCGAGCAGTCGCGCATCCAGGCGCGCCCGTTCGCTGTCGGCCATCACGAAGCTGCCGCCGCGGTAATTCAGTAACCAGCTCACCTTGCCGCCAGCCTGCAGGGAGTGGTACGCGTGCCCGTAAGCACGCAGGTGGTTGGCCTGGCTCAGGTCCATGGGAACGAGCAGATAATCGGCGGCAGCGGCGAGACCCGGTAACCCACCGCTGGCGGCCAGGATCGCCAGCACCACGACGTATCCCCCGTGCCGGGGCCACCGAACCCACCTGCTCATGGCAAACTCCGTATCCTGTCGCGCACATCATCGGCGAACAGATGGTTCGGGTACTGGATCAACAACCGCTCGTACGCCTCTCGCGCCAGCTCCCACGCCTCGGCCAATTCATGGAGCCGTCCCGTCTGAAACAGCGCCTCGGCGGGATAGCGACCGTCGGGGTGGTCCAGCACGATCCGTTCGTACTGGTCTACCGCGAGATCACGCCGGTCAATATTTTCGTAGAGGGCCGCCAGTTCGAACCGCCCCTTCTCCAGCAGGTACTGCGGCTGGGATAGATCCACCTGGGAGGCCGCCTGGGAGACGTACCGTTCCAGGGCGGCCAGCTGCGAATCCGGCTGGGCGGTCAATTCGAAAAAGATATGCCGGGCGAACTGGGAAAGGAGCGCCGGACCGCCGGTGGGATTGTCCAGCTCCTCGGCGATGGCCAGTCCGAAATCCAGGGCGTCGTTGGCGTAGGCGGCCTGGGGATTGTCCATGGCCACCGTGGCGAAACGGTCGCGGGCCATGGCCCAGTGCCCTTCGGCCAGATCGAGCCGCGCCAGATGGTAGTGGGCGTGCCCGGCAGCCGCGCGGAAACGTCCACTCCGACCGAGACGCGTCAACACGATGCGCCCTCGCATGGTGTCCCCCGCCGCGAGGTAACACTCGCCCAGGGTCAGTCGGGCCAGGGCGACCCCCGCCAGCGGCAGATCGAGATCAGTGAGCAGTCGTTCCAGGCGAGCAGCGGCAGCGGCCGGCTGGCCCAGGACGTCGCGGGTGAAATTGGCCAGATGGATCTGGGCCGAATAAAACCGTGGCGAGCCGGGATTGCCAACCTTGACCAGTTCGAGAATCCGTTCGAGACGCCTGATATCCCCTGCGGGATCCGTACCGTGCAGACCGGCGGCGAGGCTGTTCTCGCAGACCTCGGCCAGGACGTCGAGCACATGCGGACGTAATTCCGAGGACGGCGCCAGCCGGTCGGCCATGTCCTCGAGCACCGTCAGCAGAAAATAGGTCACCGCGTGTTGCTGCTGCCGATTCGGGAGCAGCGGCACCTCGAGGGTCAAGGTAGCCGACAGTCGCAGGAGCAGGGAATCGTCGAGTCCCTCCCTGAGCAACGGCTCCACCAGCGCCACCGCCTCGGGCCCTCCTTCCCAGAGCAGTGCCAGGCTGGCGGCAAGCACCAGCTCCCCCGGCCCCGCATCCGCCTCGTCCGCCCGTTCCCGTAACCGGGCGATGACGGTCTCGGCCATGTCTTCCCGCAGGATTCGTTCGAGCAGTTCGATGCGGATCAACGGCAGGTTCAGCTCATTATCACGCAGCTCGGCGATCAATTCGTCCACGCCGTCCGTGAAACGACCGAGTTCGAGCAGGCACGCTGCCCGGGGACGGGCCAAAAACCGCGGATCATCCAGTTCGCGGCGCGCTGAATCACACATGGCCAGCGCCTGTTCCGGATACCCGTGCGTCTGCCACAGTTCCACGGCCACCAGCACGGTGCTCTGGCGATCGGGGCTGGCCTGAACGAACTGATTCAACGCTTGGGCCGCGGCAGCGGGATTGTCCAGCGCCATGTTCGATACCGCCAGCTTGCGCAGCAGGCGTGGATTGAGGGGTTGATCCGTCAACGCTTCCTCACAGAGGTCGACGGCTTCCTGGTGATCCCCCGTCTGCTGAGCCAGCTCGATGTACCGCGGCAAGAGATCGCGGCGGGGGATGGAGCTTTTTTCCAGTTCCAGCAACAAGGTGCGGGCGCGGCTGAGGTTCTCCAGCAGGAGCAACCGGTCCACCTCGGCGAGTTGACGGCTCTCGTAAGGACTGACGCGGATAGGCGTGGAGCGCTGTCGATCCTCCTGACCGATGGCCAGACAGGGCGACAACAAGCAGACGAACAAGAAAACAGTCCAGAAACGGTTCACGATCCGTCCTCCGCCCCTGCTTGCTTCTCGCCGTTGGTGTGGAGCTGCTCGATGGCCTGGAAATATCGCCGGACCAGGTCACGGTATTCCAGAGGCGCCTCCTCCACAGGCTGGTACCGGAGCTGATTGGGTTGTACCAGCTGCTCCGGATCATTTGGGTCAGCTTCGCCCTCCTGTACTGCGTAGAGTTGCGGCGTGGAGTTGCTTTCACGCCGACTGCTGAAATCGCGCTTGCGCGCCGAGTTGTGGGCGTCGAGCAAGCGGCTGAGAATCCGTTCCTGTCGGATGAGGGTCTCTTCGTTCACGAGCCCGTCACTGATGTTCTGTGCGATGCGCTCCATCTCCGCCGCCAGCCGTTCCATGTCCCCCAGCAGCCGTTCACCCGTTTGCAGTTGCCTTTCCTGCTCGGCCAGGTCGCGTACGTCGGCGGCGAGGTTGCCCTGATTGCCCTGGAGTCGTTCCATCTGCGCCCTGACTTCCTGACTCAGCCCCATCTGGCCGAGTTGCTGGCGCAGCATATCGGTCAGCCCGTTCAGCCCCGCTTGCTGGCGCGCCATGTCGCGCAACTGCTGACTCATGGAGGGCATGGCGCTGGGATTGCTGCAGCTCCCGCTGCACGCCTTCTGCGCCTCGGTCAGCAAGCCGATGATGATCTCGTTCATAGCCCCGAGACTCCGGCGGGAAGTACGTTGCGCATTCTTACCCTGACTCGCCTCCAGGCTCCGTACGGTCTGATCCATATCCGCCACCAGGTCGTCCAGCTTTTCCAGCAGACGCAGGATCTCGTGGGGAGAGGAGGTCGGCAATTCCTGCAGACGGTCACGCAGCTGGCGCCCGCCCTTGAGTACGCGAAACTGCTGGCGGGTCAGATCGCCAGTCTGGATATTGCGAAGTTCGGACGGGATCAGATCGGCGATGGATTCCTCGCGGTTCGACAGGTCGAGCAGGTCCGCCGCCAGATGCCGCAAGGAAGTCACCTGGTGCTGCATCAACGCCATCTGCATCCCTTGCTGGCTGGACAGCAATACGTGGTAGAGCGACGCCAGATCCCGCAACGCCTGTTGCTGCTGTTCGCTGGCGCCATCCTGATTGTCCTGCTGGAGCTGCTCGGCCGCGTCCTGCATGGATTTCGAGGTCTGACGCCGGGACATCTCTTCCAGCGCTTTTTCCAGCGCTTTCTGCAGCTCCTCGGCCGAGGGGGAATCGTCGCCGTTGGCCTGCTCCTGTTGCAGGCGTTCCAGCGCCTCCTGGAGTTGCTGTTCCAGCCGCTCCATCTCGTCCGCCAGTGCCTGCTGCCGCTGCGCCTGCTGCTCGCTTGTCTCGCCCTGTTCCGCGCCTTCCTGATCCGACGGCGACTTGGAATCGTCCTGGTTCTGGTTCTCGCCCTCACTATCCGCCCGCTCCCCATGGTCTCCGGCGGACGAATCCGCCGCCGCGGTCTCGGGAGCATCGGTTTCAGGTTCCTCGGCGCGGTTCTCCTCCAGGAGGTCTTGCTGCTGGCGGATCATCTTGGCCAGCAACGAGGTCATGCCCTCCAGTTCCTGTTCACGCGACATCTCTTGCAGCATGGCCAGCGCACGGTCTAGCCGGCGAACGAATCCCTGCTGGTTGCGGGCCACCTCGGCGATGGCTTCGCTGATCTCCTGGGCGGAGAGCTTGGCCACCGCCTCTTGCAACTGGGCGAGCAACAGATCCAATTCCTGGTTCTGGATCTGGGCCAGCAGATCGGAGATCTGGTCCATCTTCTGCACCAGCTCCATGGAGGTCAGGTGATTCTCCATCAGAGACGACAGGTCACTCTGCAGTTGATCCGCCATGTCCTTCAGCTCGTCCTGCAACGCTTTCTGGCGGGCGATGGCGCCCTCGAGTTCTTGCTGGCGGGCCCAATCCGGTAACGGATCCTTCTGCAGTTCTCGATCCAGTCGCTCCAGGTCATTGCCCAAGACCTCGCTCCGCCGGCGGATGGCCTCGAGATCCTCGGGGCGGGAAACCCCATCGGTAGCCTGGGCGGTGAGGATCTCCGCCGCCGAGGGCAGAACCAGACGGATGACTCGTGAACGGCTGGATCCCGCCGGAGGCGGTTCTCGATTGTCGTGAGCCTCGAGACAGAGGGCCAGCACGTCACCCGGCACGAGATCCAGGTTGCCGGCGTTGACCTCCAGTATCTGTTCGAGGCGTTGACCGGAAAGGGTGCTGTCCAGAACAGCCACCCGCACTGACAGCGGACCGTAGTTCGTGGCGAGGGTCAGGCCGTCCTCATCGGTATTTCCCGCACGGGAGGAATCACTGCGGGTCCAGATGGTCAGCCGGTCCCACGGGAAACGGTCGTCCGCCGGGTCAGCGTCACGTGGGGCTCCTGGATCGCGGTCCGTTTCCGGCGGCATCCAGTCGGACCGGTCGCCCCCCGGCTCCACGCTGTCGTCACCGAGCCAGGCTTCTCCGGCGTCGGACCAACCGAGTCCATCTTCACGCCGACAGAGCAGGTCCAGACGGGACAGCCCGTAATCGTCGACAACCTCGGTCTGGAGATTGAAGATCCCGGCCACGGGCAGGACACCGTCGTCCGCGGGTCGCCAGAGACGAACCAGCGGCGGCGAATCCGCCAGCACCGACAGCTCGTACCGGACCCGCGAACTCCCTTCCAGTCCGTTGTCGTCCCGGAGGTGGAAGGAGTAGGTACACGGTTCCTCCACGAGGATCTCGCCCAGGACACTGTCCCGTCGAGTCGTCAAAGCCACACTGTCACCAGCGGTGGTTATGACCGCCGCCCAGGTCACCGGATGATTCACCACCCCGTGCCAGCGGAGGCGACTCCCGGCGAGCAACTCCAGATAACCGGGTATCTGATTCAGGTCCTGGGATTCGAGACCGGTATACGCCGGTGGAATGACCTGGCCGGTGAGTCGGGTCAGCAACGGTGGATGCAGGACTGCCACATTTCGGCTCGCCGTTGTCAAGCTGCCGCAGCGGAAACGGTAACTGAACGATTCCTGCACCCGCGGCAGACTGGCCGCCCAACGCCGGAACAGATCAGTTTCCGTACTGGGTGTCGCCTGGCAGTCCAGCTGACGCCATAATCCGGTGCCGCTCCGCACCTCACACACCACACTGTCGGAAACGGCGCTGAAATCCAGGGCGGCGACGGTGATGTCCTCCCCCGCCACACAGGAAGCCGGTCCCTCCGCCAGATAGAGGCCGATGGTGGCCGCACTGTCCTCCGCCGTCCACGGCCGGCTCAACCGGGTGTATCCCCGCCGCAGGGCGTCGGGAGCAAAATGGTAAAACGAGCCGAACAGCACGGCGGTGACCAGCAACCCCGCCAGAACCCGTCCGGCACCCGGCAAGGGCAACTGCCGGCCCAGGGAGAGCCGATCCACCAACGCCAGGGTCCGTAACATCAGGCGTTGCACGAGATCCGGATCGATGTGTGACGACTGATCCCACCGATCACGGCGCCGACATGCCTCCTCGGCGGCCAGCAGATAGTTGCGGTAGGAGCCGTTGCGTTCGAGCTGAGCACAGAGGTCGGCTCGGCTGCTCAGTCCACGGAGCGGAAGCCAGAGCAGCATCCGGCCGAGGGTGAGGCAGGCCAGCAGGCAACTCGCCGCCAATCCGATCTTGAGCGCTACCGGCGGCGCCGTCATGAGACCGAGGGTCCAGGCAGCCAGGACTGTCATCAGACCGCCCACGGCCAGCAGCGTCAACAAACCGTGGCACAGCACCCGGAGCCGGGCCGTGGTCAATCCCCGGCTCAAGAAGCGCTGGTAGCGTTGCCTAACACCCACGGAGGACATCGGTCTCACTTCCCGGTTCAGGGACGGGTCAGCGTGTACATCAAGACGTTGACGGCCATACGAATGGCGGCTTCACGGGCAGCGGGCGGGTCATCGTGAACACCCGGATCCTCCAGACCATCCCCGATGTCACTGGAATAGGAGTAGAAGATCACCAGTCGGCCATCCCGTACTACGCCATACCCCTGCGCCGGTTCCCCATCGTGTTCGTGTATCTTCGGCAACCCCGGCAGATCGTAAAACGAGTGGTAGATGGGATGCCCGCTGCCGAGTGGTTGCAGCGGGTTGTCCGGGTAAAGCCGTCCGACGAGCTCCCGGAAGGACCTGTCCAGGCCGTAGTTGTCGTCGGCATAGAGAAATCCGCCCGCATCGAGATACCGGCGTAGCTCATCCACTTCTCGCGCGTTCAGGGCGATCCGCCCGTGACCCGAGACATAAAGGAAAGGAAAGCTGTACAGGTCCTCGCTGTCGAGGGTGACCACGACCTCGGTGGCCGCTGTCAGGACGCCGGTCCGCCTGGTGAACTCATCGTGCCAGTTGGGGATGGAACTGGGATCGCAATACCAATCCCCCCCCCCTTCATACTGCAGGCGAGCAATCCGTACTGACCCGGAGTGTGTCGACTCCTGCGCGTTCACGGGAGCGACCCCACTCCCGACGGTGAACACGGTCACGACCGCCACGAATAACCAGACGAACCCGCGTGATCGAGATATGGGAAATTGTATGTGTCTATGCGGGTTCATGAAACTCGTCTCCGGCGAATGGTCAGGAATCCATCAACCACTATTCCCGGACGGCACTGTATCCGCTCCGGTGTCACTGGTTTCGTCGTCCGCCCGGGGTAGAGTCACCTCGGCCACGGCTCCCTGGCCGTCGCTGCGATTCCGCAAATTGATGCGGCCCCCCATCTTGTCCAGCAGGTTGCGACAGATGGCGAGCCCCAGCCCGGTACCCCGGCTCTTAGTAGAAAAATATGGGTCGAACAGGCGATCGGCCACCTCGGAGGGAATCCCGGGGCCGTTATCTTCCCAGCGCAGAGTAACCGATTCCGCCGCCACCTGCCAGGCGACCTGGATCACCAACCGGTCCGACGCATCCTTGGCATCGAGAGAATTCTCCATCAGGTTGCCCAGAACCTTGACCAGTGATTCGGTATGGGCCAGCACGGGTGGCACGGTCCGGGTCTCCAGATGGACCATCGGGCCCACCACCGGCGCCGAGTCCGCGCGGTCCGACGGCGGCTCCATAACCGGAATCAGCGGTGGTGTTTCCGCACCTGCTATTCGCGCCTGGTAGCTGTTCAGTACCTTCTCCACCAGGGTAGGGAGATCGAGGGGCATGCACTCCAGATCCCCGGGCCGCCCCAGCAGGCTGAACTCCGTGGCGATGGAGCGCAACAGGGTCACCTGTTCCAGCACCTGACGCACCGTCTCCTTGACGATGCGATCCAGATCGTCTGACCGGTCATCGTACGCCTGTTGCAGCAGTTGCACCGAGAGCTGGATCGGCGTGAGTGGGTTCTTGATCTCGTGGGCCACCTGACGCGCCAGTTCGGCGTTGAGAGCCAAACGCTTGGTATTCAGGAACTCGGTAACGTCCTCGAAAACGATGATGGTGTCGCGGCGACCTTCCGGCAGCGCCAGCGGCGCCAACCGGCCGCGCAAGGTGTTGCGGCCGTTGTGACTACGCAGCTCGCCATCCCCCTCTTCCCGGGGGCCGAGCAGTTCCCGGAATGCCGTGAGCAGTTTCTGGGCCGTGGATTCCTCTCCATCGGCGCTGCTGCTGAAAAACGTTTCCAGAATGGACTTCCCGGCCGGATTGAGCACCACGACCTCACCTTCCACATCGAACACGGCCACTCCGACGGAGATGCGATTCAGCACCGTGGTCAGGAAACGTTCCCGCTGCTCGATGGCGGCCTGGGCCTGCCGAAGTTCGTCGCGCATGGTGCCGAAGGATCTGGCCAGGGTGCCGATCTCGTCACGCCCCATCTCCGGCAACGGCGCGGCGAAATCGCCACCCGCCAGCCGGCGGGTGGCGGTGACCAGCACCCGCACCGGGCCGAAGATATTCCAGGTCATCACCAGGGCCAGCAAGGCGGCGGTGATCAGAATCAAGCTCGCCAGGCCAGCCAGGTAGAGTACGGTCTGCTCACGTTGCAGACCGAAATCTCGTTCACGCGCCGGAAACTTGACGGCGAGTACAGCGGGAGTCCGTCGCGGCTGGAGTTCGGGCCTGGTCGCCTCGAAGGCTAGCACCGGCAACGCCATACAACCGGTGAACGACAGCCGGGTCCCGGGTGTGGCGTAGAGATACGGATTGAACGGGTGGCGCCGGAGTGACCGCATCATGTCCGGCGGCACCATCAACGGCGTGGTGCCGGAAAACACCCGTTCCGGATGACTGGAGAGCACCGTCTCGCCACCGATCCGCAGGGTGACCTCGCCCTGGATGATATCGGCCAAGCCAGCCAGTAGATCGGTGTCCACACGCTGGCGGTAGAAGAAAAAGCCGTCCTGACTGGCAAGCACTCGGGACTCGGTTTCTTCTCCCCGCCCGGTGGCGACGGAATCCGCCACTGTACCCGGCAAACTGTCCGGCAGCACGGCTGACAGATCGATGGGGACCGTCGTACCGAGATAGAGCTGCCCACCGTCGTCCATGACCAGCAGCGGCGCCCGCCGGGCCGTGGCCAGCAAGTTGGCGGCTTCGACCGCGTCCAGATCACTCAGCGTCTCGTCCAGCAGGAGCTGACCGCCGCTGGTGAACACCATTCCTTGTCGCGCAGAGAACGGTCCCAGGGGACGCTGACCCGCCAGACGATTGGCCAGCAGGTCCGCGATGTAATCACTTTCCGCCAGGGATCGCGCCTGCTCGCCCAGCAGCCCCTGGAGCTGGGCCATGCCCGCCGTCAATCCATCCCGTGTCTGCTGCCGCGCCTCGCCTACCAACCGCTGCAGGTTCAGACGATCGATGAACATGCCCGCCAGCGAGAGGAGCAGGAGTCCCAGTATCAGATACCCGGTGAGGAATCGTTCCTGGAAACCGAGGTAAGGACCGGGACGCCGCTTTCGCCACGGACGCCAGCCCAGCAGACTGCCCGCCAGCACCACCAGGAGAAACAGATCCAGCAGCAGCAGGCGGGAGAGATCGAGCAACAGATCACTCAGGCTGGGAATCAGCAGTCCCAGCAGGAAACCCTCTCCTTCAGCCTCGGCCATGGCCACCGGAAGTGGACGCCAGAGACAGCGGTACACCTTGCCCGCCACCCGCACCACACCCCAGTCGGACCGGCCGGATCGTAAATCGGCCACCGCCGGCTCGGAGATATTATCCGGAAAGGAGCCCGACCCGGCATCGAGCCAGCCGGAGTCCGCCCCCCGGAGTAACAGGAGCGGGCGATCCACCTCGGCCCGCGGTCGGTAGCCGTCCCGGATCGCATAACTCGGCGCACCCACGAGTTGCGAGAGGATGGTGGTGATCCGTTCCGACTGAATCGGCATTTCCAGGCGAATCCAGCCCCCGGTCCGCGACCGTTCCACCTCACCCCGCAGCAGCCGTTCCTTACCGGTCAGATAGCGACGGCTCTCGGTCTGGAGCCAGATGGTCGGCTGATTGGTCAACCCGGCCGCCTGGCTGGCGCGCCATTCCGAGCGCAAACTCACCTCGTAACTGAAATCCCCCAGAAACCCCGCCGTGAACAGGCTCTCGGTATATCCGTCGGCGTCCAGGATTTCCACCAGACACGGCAGACCCAGATCGTGCACCGCCGACTGCCGCCACAAGTCGTAGGCGGCCCGATTCTGCCACATGTCGTTGGCTGGCCAGGAGTAGCTATCCGGCGAGGAAACCGCTGGCGGGGAGACGGACATCTCGGCCAGGACATCTTCCATGAGGAACTGGATCCAGTCCTCCTGGGCCAGCACGATGAGGTCGCCCTTGCGCAGGAGCCACTCCTGCTCGACTCGGCCGTACGCCTCGGCAAGCACGCTGTAATTCCAGATGACTGTCAGCAGGACCGGTGCAATGACGGCGAGTCGGCGCAGGGAGATCTCCCGCGAGAGCAGAAACGGCGCCAGCCACCAGAGCAGACACGCCACACCCGCCACGGTCATTGCGGTAAGCGGTGAGACATCCGGCATCAGGAACCAGGTCGGTAGGCACCCCACCAAGACCAGAACCACCGCCAACCAGCGCCGGTGGCGGAAACGCCAGCGAGTGGCCAGAGCCGCCAGCAAACCGGTCACTGAACCGGTGACCAGCAAGAGCACCAGGTGGAGGGCCCAGAAGGAGAGGAAACGGACCGGAACACTCGGACCGATCAGCCGAGCATTGGCGTTGACCACGATCTCGTGGATCACGAAGCGCAGGCAGAACAGCAGGCAACCGGCCAGCAGACCGAAGGCGATGGCGGTCCAGAGACGGCCAGCTTCCGGTGTCGGCTGCTGTCCGTCCGGTTCCGTGAGTGACCGGCGGGGAAAGATCGCCCGCGCGACCATCCAGAAGCTGCCGGCCACCAGCGCCGCTGTGAGCAAGGCATCGGCCGCGGACGCGAACCAGCCGCCCGCGTACGGGGTGGCGAAATAGGCCGGATCGATCAGGCTGCTCAATCCTCCGGGCCTGGCCGGAAGCTGGAGGCCGAGCAAGGCCGGCTGCGCCCAGCGGAAGAAGTCGACGCCAACCAGCAAGGCACGCGCGAACCAGCAACCGAGCAATAAACCGGCCGCACCCCGGACCGTCCAGCCGAATCCTACCACGGCCACGGTCCACGCCAGCAAGGACATCATCAACTGCCCGGACGCCTGCCGGTGCTGTTGCACCCGCAGCGAGGCCGAATGCAACACCAGCCGCAATCGCGCGCGATCCTCACTCTTGTGGGTGGCGCCGAGTTCCAGATCGCGGGTGAGCTGGAGCCCGTGCTCGGCATCGCCACGCCACTGTTCTCGGGGTGGGCCGCTCTCCTGAACCACCTCCACCCGGTACACGGTCACATCGCCGCGACTCAACTCGAGACCCGAGGCCGCCGGGACCAGACCGGGATCCGTTTCGGTGGCCGGCGCCAGCCGCATCTGCATCTCCAGGAAAACCGGAGTCGGGCCGGCCACCGCCAGCGCCTGGAACCGCCGCCAGTACCACCCTTCCCGCCGTTCCTGAACGACGTCCCAGCTCCCCGCTTCGCCGGTCTCGCTCGTTTCCAGCGGCAGCGGCAAGGTCCAGTCGTCCCAGCCGATCCGTTCCCCCCCGTACCACAACGACATGGCCAGCCGAAATCGTTTTTCCTGCGGGAACCGTTCGTCCCACAGGGCGCGCAGCTGCGGGATCAAAACGAACGGCGCCGCCACAACGTCGTATTCCGCGACCTTTTCCCTGGCGACGTCGCCCAGTTCGACCAGCAGCGAGGCGATCCGTTCCACCAGATCAGCTTGTTCGTCGGCGGTGGCGGTCAGCACTTCCTGCTGCGCGAGACGCCACTGTTCGGGATCCGTGGCGACCTGGCGTATTCCGTTGCCGGAGAGCACCAGCAGTCCCAGCTGTCCGGCCAGGAGCAACAGCACCCCCGCCGAACGAGTTTCAACGGCAAGCCATCTTCTGACCGTCATGGCCGTGGCGATCAAGCAGAGAAGAGCGAAGAGATACGGGAGCGGCAGGTGGGGAGCGGCGGACCAGCGGCCGGCAGTCAACAGCAATCCGCCCTGCGTCAGCAGGAAAAGGGTGGTCACCAAGGTTGTCGGCGGCTTCGCCGGCCGGAACATCAGCCCACCACCTCGTCTGATCAAATCATGATTGGAACGGAATAGCCCGGGTCATTCTGCCAGAGTGCCGCGACTGTCGCGAGCAGAATATTCGGCTAACGAAACATCTGGATCTCCGTCAGCCCCCAGCCGGCCTGCCCGTGGGCCAGGGCGAAGTACAGCCGATCCTCCACGAGAGCATCCGCTCCCGTTCGCTCGTGAAGCCAGTCCACCACCACATGGACCTGGCCGCCGGCGATATCCTCCTGCCAGCGGCTCACCTCGAAGGATTCAGTGCGGTTGGAGCGGAAGAAACCCTTGAAGAAATAGAACGCCTGGCTGGGACTGTACGAATTGACCCGATTGGTCTGGGGAGTGATGGCGATCCTCACGCCGGCGGGCGCCACCAGTTCCGACAGGGTCGTGTGATCTGCCGCCCGCCAGGCTTCGGCCACCGACTCGAAGGCGGCCAGCGGTTCGGGCGCCGCCAGATCCGCCGGCAGTTCGCCGTCCGCAGCCAGATCGGTATCACTCGCGCTGTTTCCGTCCTCAGGATCGGTGTCCGGAGAGGGCTGACAGTGGGCAAGACCGACGAATCCCACCGCGAGCAGGCCGATAAGCCAGCCTGAAACGACGCTGGTCACCGGAAATCGTCGCCTGGTTCGTCTGGTGATTCTCACCGTGCTCTCCCGAGATTTGCCTGCTTTAGCTGGGATGTCGCTCCCGTCTACCGCAAACGGCGTGCCACATCCTGACGGTACATATCATTCCTTATTGTATCGCATCATGCCGTCAGGTGAAACCAGGTCACGCTGTCCAGTGGCCAAAAAGTGGCACATCGGCTTCCGAAAAGGACACTCTCCAGAGGAGAGCATCCACAATCCAACACCGGTGTCAAGGAGGCGTTCCCGCCGGATCGGCCATCTGATCCCAAAAACACGGCTCCCGGCGAGAACCGGGAGCCGCTCCGTCCGTCGAGAGCCGAAACCGGCCCTCCCTGAATTGGGGAACCGTTACATACTCGGCGCCGCGCGCTTGCGGTCGATGATCCGCCGCTCGGTCCACCAGACCAGAATCGGGCTGGCGATGAAGATGGAGGAATAGGTTCCGATGATCACCCCGAAGCAGAGCGCGAAGGCGAAATCGTGGATCACCGCGCCGCCCAGGACATACAGCGCACCGGCCACGAAGAAGGTCGTCGTGGAGGTCAGCACCGTCCGGCTGAGACACTCGTTGATGGAGCGATTGATGACCTGCCGGTACGATTCTTTCCGCCGCAAGCGCATGTTCTCGCGAATGCGGTCGAACACAACGATGGTGTCGTTGAGCGAATACCCGATGATGGTCATGAAGGCCGCGATGATGGTGAGCGAAATCTCCTTATCCAGCAAGGAGAAGACACCCAGGGTGATGGTCACGTCGTGGACCAGGGCCAGGATGGCCGCGATGCCGTACCGGAAGATGAACCGGACGGTGATGTAGAGCACGATGAGCACCAGCGCCAGCGCCACCGAATTCATGGCGGCCGTTCGTAGCTCGCCGCCGATCTTGGGACCGACACTCTCTTCCCGTTCCGTGACGACATTGGCCGCGGGGAAACCGGCCTCCAACGCATCGTGCATGGCATCGACCGCGTACGCCTCCCCCTCTTCCTGAACGGTGGGGAAGGTGATCAAGAAGCCGTTCTCGCCGAATTCCTGCACCTGGACACCCATAAACCCGCCGGCCTCGAGGGCGGAGCGAATCTCCCCCACGTCCGGCCGCGGATCGATGGTGACCTGCAGCATGGTGCCGCCGGTGAAGTCGATGCTCAGATGGGGCCCTCCGTGCGCGATGAGCGAGACGATGCCCGCCGCGATCAGCAGCACGGAGATGAAGAAGGCGACCCGCATCCCGCCCACGAAATTGATGTTGGCATTCCGGAGGATCTCCATCGTTCCAGTTTACCTTTCCCGGAGCTCCCGCTCCCGTTGCTGCGCCGCCGGGCGCAGACGAAACCAGTCCTGCGGTTTGACCGCCGATCGTATCAGATGCTCAGCTTGCCGTGCGCCTTGTTGCGAGTCTGCAGTTCCATGATGACCCGGGTCATGACGAGCGCGGTGAACATGCTCGTCAGGATACCGATGCTCAGGGTGACGGCGAATCCCTTGATGGGGCCGGTGCCGAACCAGAGCAAAATCGCGCCGACGATGAGGGTGGTCACGTTGGCGTCGACGATGGTCCGGGTGGCGTTGGCGTACCCGGCGTCCACGGCCGCCCTGATCGTCTTGTTCTTGCGGAGTTCTTCCCTGATCCGCTCGTTGATGAGCACGTTGGCATCCACCGCCATACCCACCGTCAAGATGATACCGGCGATGCCCGGCAAGGTGAGCACCAGCCCGAACTGCGCCAGAATCGCCAGCAGGATGATGATGTTGCTCACCAGGGCCGCCACTGTGATGAATCCCGTCAACCGATAGTAGAAAATTATGAAGATCACCACCAGCAGGGATCCGTAGAGCGCGGCGCTCACGCCTCGCCGGATGGAATCCTGTCCCAGGCTCGGACCGACGGTCCGTTCCATGGCGATGTTGACCTGGGTGGGCAAGGCGCCGGCGCGCAGCAGCAGCGCCAGGTCGCCCGCCTCGATATTGGTGTAGCCGCCGGTGATTGAGGCCTGCCCGCTCGGGATCTTGGACCGGATGACGGGCGAGCAATCGATCTTGCTGTCCAGGGAGATGGCGAGGTACCGGCCGACGTTGTCACCGGTCACCTTGGAGAACTGCCGGGCTCCCTTGCGGTCGAGGCCCATGTTCACCTGCCAGGATCCCGGACGGTCCGGATCGGGCGAGGTGCGGGCGCTGGCCAGCCGATCCCCGGTCAGGCTCGGGGTGGCGTTGACGAGATAGAGGGGATAGACCATGAGACCGCCCTGTAAAGGCATGGGATCGGAGTTGAACTGGAATTCCATGTCCCGCGGGATGACCTTGGACTCGGGCAACCGGTAGTTGCCGTCCCGGTCCTTGATGACCATCAACTCTATCCGGTCGTAATGTTCCGCGGAAACGAACAGCGGCGTACCCACGCCCTGCCCGAGCTGCGGCTCGAAGTAGATGTACGCGGAGAAAGGATGTTCCTGCACGAACGGGTCGTCCTCGTCCAGCCCCTCGCTGGTGGCGGTGGGGATGGGCGGCAGTTCGCCGAACGGTGACTCGGTCTCGGCCACGGCATCCTCGCCACCGCTGCTGTCACTTTCCGCCACGGCGGTGGAATCGGCGTCGGCCTCGACTACGCCAGCTTCTGCGGTGTCGGCCGCGTTCTCGGCAGTGCTATCGGCCGGAGCCTCGATGTCGCTGCTCCCCAGCTTGAACGCCTCGTCCAGCCTGCGGATGACCGATTCGTAGTCCTCCATGGTCCGCACCAGGCGAAACTCGAGCTGGGCGGTCCGGCCGATGAGGTCCCGCGCGCGGTCGCTGTCCTCCAGCCCGGGCAGCTGCACGATGATCCGGTTGTCACCCTGGATCTGGATCACCGGTTCGCTCACGCCGAACTGGTCGATGCGGTTGCTGATGATCTCCCTGACCCGTTCGAGGGCGTCGTGAGCTTGCTCGCCGCTCATGTCGCTCTGGTCCACTTCCAGGACGATGTACATTCCGCCCAGCAGATCGAGTCCGCGCCGGATGATCTTGGCGGAATCGGCGTCGTCGATACGTCCTTTCAACGCCATCAACTCCGGATCGACCAGGGCCGAATCGCTCTTGGCAGCGGCACGCTCCTCGGCGGTGAAAGAGGCAGCTTTGAAGGTCGGAATCAGACCCCACAAGGACAGCAGGAGGACAACGATTACCAGTCCAGCCCTGATCTGCAGGGAACGGTTCATGGTTTTCTCCTCGAACCCGATGGTCCCGTCGCCCCGGGAGCGACAGGCAATGGTGTCATCACAACAAGCACAAAAAAAACACGCCAAGACGTGATCTGGGCCGTTCGATAGACGGAAACCTGGCTTAACGGCGCGACAGCCCGCCGCGCCAGGCGAGAGGAATATAATACATGGAGTGACTTGATGCCAAAACAAGGTGAGGCGGAAATCAACCCCGGTCGGCAGAGAGTTCTCGCAACGTGTAACGCCGACTCCCCAGACCGATGGCCTCGCCGTGGGCGAGTTGCCAGGACGGATCGAGATCCCGACCGCACCAGACCTCGATGGGCCGGCCGGTTCGTTCCGTCACCAGATCGCAGGCGGCCTGGTCGATGGCCACCGGATCACTGGCCGCCAGCAGACCGATATCCGGGAACAGGGTGGGTTCTTCCTTGGCGATACAGTCGCAATCGCGGGTGACCCGGAGCAGGAACGTGAGATACACCACGAGATCGGTTTTCCCCTGCACTACCCCCAGGGCAAACTCGGCCATCCGCTCCTGGAGCAGTCGAGAGTTGGCGCTGTAATCGGCCTGGATCGCCTCCGTATAACAGACCGTCAAGCACTGCCCGCAACCACTGCAGCGCCGCCGATCGATCACGGCCACCTCGTCCCGTAATTCGATGGCGCGCTCGGGGCAGATTTCCCGGCAGAGTTCACAGGCGGTGCAGGTCTCGGCTTCCACCCGCGGTTTGGCCACGGCGTGCTGTTGCAGCTTGCCCGCCCGGGAGGCGAGCCCCATGCCGAGGTTCTTCACCGCGGCTCCCATGCTGGTGCCGAGGTGGCCCGTGAAGTGACTGCAGACCACCAGGCCGGTGGCGCGGACCGCCGCGTTGGCCACCTCCACCGTGGCGAAATGACTGCCGGTTATGGGCACGCTCACGCTGGCTTCCCCGAACAGACCATCGGCCACCAGGAACGGGCCGCCAGCCTCGCCCGGGGTGAACCCGCGCTCCGCCGCCATGAGTGAATGGGCGATGGCGTTGCTCCGCTCGCCACGGTAGAGAGTGCAGGTATCGGTGAAGAACACGGCCGCGCCCAGCTGGCCGAGCCGGTTCGCCAGGGGGCGCAACCAGCCGGCCGGTATCGGGGCGGGGCGGATCCCCTCGCCCAGGTGCACCTTGATCCCGATCTTGGCGCCACCCGGCAGTCTCATACCGTGGGGCAGCTGGTCGTAGAGACGCACGATCTTCGTGCTCAGGGCAGCCGCGTCCTCGGTGGCGCTGGCCGGCATGAACAGTACTTCGGGAGTCATGACATCCTCTGGAATCCGCCTCGGAATTCGTTCCCGGGGTCAAGGGATCTCGACGACGGTTTTCTGTTCCTGTAGCGACAGCATCTCGGACAAGGTCACGAAACAGACCCCCTCCTGTTGCCAGCGCGGGATTTCTGCCGCCAGGACGGCGGCGGTCTCCCCGTGGGGATGGCCGATGCCCACGGCGAACCCGGTGGCGCGGGCCACCTCCACCAGCCTGGTCAGGTTCCGCCGGATCTGCTGCTGGTCTATCCAGTCCTGGTCCAGGAAGATCCGGCTGCGCAGGGCCGGGATTCCCGCCCGCACCGCCTCCGCCACCGCCACCGATTTCGGCGAGGTGAGGCTGTCCAGGAAGAACAGTTCCTCCCGAGCCAGTATCTGCATGACCGAGGCCATGGTGACCTGATCGGCGGTGGCGCGGCTCCCCATGTGGCTGCTGATCCCGGTGACGCCGGGCAACGCCTTGAGCGCCGCTTCGATCTGCCGAGCGATCTCCTCCCGGTTCATGCCCACCAGGATCGCGCCGGAGCCGGGGTTCACGTCGGGGTATCCCTCCGGTTCCATGGGCAGATGCAATATGACTTCTCGCCGGCGCTGAGGCAAAAACGCCGAAGCCCGACCGAGTCGGAAATCCACCACACAACCACGCTCCAGCCGTTGCCGTCGCAGGCCGCCGTGGGCCGACTCGTCGCCGCCGGGCGACGGGCGGTTGGCCGGCACGGCCAGCTCGCTGGCTTCCAGAGCGAACTTGCGTGAGAAGGAGAGCCCGGGCATCACCGCCAGGGTCAGGGGCGCCGGCATGGCGAGCAGCTGGTTGGTGATGTGGTTGTCGAAGTACCCCCAGTCGTCGATGACGATGGCCACCACCGGCTTGTCCAGTGCCTGTTGCCGCAGAGTCATCCAGGCGCTGGCCTCCCGACCGGTCCCCCAGCGGATGGACGGTGCCCGCTGGCTCGCCTTGTACAGCACCAGGACGTGGGTCGGGTGTCCCGGCACGCCCAGATCCAGGCGGAGTAGGTCCGAGGTCTCGTCCGGCTGCAGTTCCCGCGTCCGGTCTCCGGGACGGACCAGCCGTTCGCCCCAGAGCAGAGATCCCCCGCTGGTTTTCAGCGCGTCATGGAGCCTCGATTGAACTTCCCAGAAAGTGACCTCGTCCGGCAGCGGAACCAGCCGACAGTACTGGACCGCCGTCGGCCCCAGGGCCGGTACCGGCCAGTCGAAGGCGGCGATGGCCGTGGCATCATCCGGGATGTCGCCACGGATCGGCCCGGGAACATACGCCGGCAAGACCTCGGCCACCACGGCGTCGATGGCCGCCTGGACATCGGGGTAGAAACGAGTCGCGCCGAGACGGAGCAGAACCGCGTGCCCGGCCGGCGTGCGGCTCCAGGCCAGCAGGCCGAGTCCGCCGATGATCAGCAGCAGACAGCCGGCCAGGAGCCAGCGCCAGGCGCGACGGCCCCCGGTTCCCCGGCGGCGAGTCTGTTTATCCCGGCCAGTGCTGGATCGGGATTTCCGTCGAGTCGTCATCCAGATGCTCCATCATTCTGGTTTACCAGCCGATCTGTCACAAGAGAAAGGAGCCCAGCTCATGGGCTCCTTTCGAATCAGTCTAACGCAGCGACGACCAGGTCCGCAACGGTCGGTTTGACACCGCCGCGGTTATTTCGTGACGGACATGTCCACCTGTCCCAGGAGCTGGAAGTAATCCTTCGTGGAACCGTCAGTCATGACCGAATCACGACTGATCACATAGAACTCCTGCCGCCCACTGATGACGATGGTCTTGGCGCCTGGCCGGGTGATACTCAACTCGATTGTGTACAGTGCCCGCCTGGCGTTGGGAAAATCCGGGTGGAACGACGGTCCCCAGGTACCGACCGGATCCAGCAAGGAGAACTCGATGTTGGAGATGGCTGGAATCGGATCGGGCTCAGGGGGTATTGCTCCGGGGTTGGGTTTCGGTTCACCCGAAAACATGTTCGTGGTGGCGTCCAGTTCATCATCACGATTGTAGTGATCGCTGAGTAGACCCAGCGTGGTGATGTCGTGGTCCTGAAAAAAGAACCTGTAATTCGTGTGCAGGATATTACGGTACTCGTCGATGTCCAACTTGCTGTACGATTCCCTGAAGTTGGCCAGCAACTTGGCTTCAGTATCGGGAAATATGTAACTCGGTGGCGGTGTTGGCGGTGGGGGTTGCGGATCGTCGTCCGGGGAAAAGATACATCCCGCCGAACCCAGGACCAGCAGCATCCCGACCGTCAAAAAAGCCCATCGCTGTAAGCGCTTCGCGTGCATGTTCAACCTCCGGCTGTCCAGTGGTTTTCCGGCGCTGTCTCCGGAAAATACCACAGCATCACTACAGTATACTAACATATCCCGATGTTATTTGCTAGCAAATGCTCCGCGCAACCCTCCCATGGACGTCAGGGCGGCACCCGTATCCGGGTCGGGCTCACCTTGCAGGTCTTCCCAGCTGTCGATGTACCAGAAACTGCCTATCTGTCTGAAAATGATT
>JBDRBC010000661.1:0-3366 GCA_043823125.1 bacterium
GGATACGATTTCAGACCTGGTGAATCATGGTTATACTCGGTAGCCGTGGCAGCGATCTGGCTCTCTGGCAGGCGCGCCACGTCCAGCAACTCCTCGCCACCAAGGCCCAGGTGACCTCGCGTATCGAGATCATCAAGACGGCAGGCGATCAACGTTACGACATCAGTCTCGCCCGGCTCGAGGGCAAGGGGTTTTTCACCAGGGAGATCGAGGAGGCATTGCTCGAAGGTCGCATCGATCTCGCCGTGCACTCCCACAAGGATTTGCCCACCGAGAGTCCGGCCGGGTTGGCCGTGGTGGCCGTCCCGAAGCGGGGACCGGCGGCCGACTGCCTCGTAGTGTGTCCGGAGGTCTGGCAAGAGGCGGACGGGCTGCCGCTCCGGGAGGGAGCCGTGGTGGGCAGCGGTTCGACTCGGCGACAGGCGCAGCTGCTGTTCCTGCGCCCCGATCTGACCCTCCGCGATCTACGGGGGAATGTGCCCACCCGGCTGCGCAAGCTGGCCCAGGGAGAATACGACGCCATCGTGTTGGCCGAGGCGGGATTGAAACGCCTCGGACTGGATCTGGGGAATCTCCGCCTGCACCGACTCGATTGTGAAACGTTCGTGCCGGCTCCCGCCCAGGGTGCCCTGGCCATCCAGATGCGCGCGGGCGATCAGCAACGGGCTGGCGACCGGGCGCTGGCGGCGGCCCTGGATCGGCTCAACGATCCCGTCACGGCGAGATTGGTGGCGACCGAACGACTCTTGCTCGCGTCACTGGAGGGCGGGTGCCACTTGCCGCTGGGGGCCCACGCCACCATCACCCCGGATGAAAAGATCGAACTGCTGGCGACGCTCGGTCAGCCCGGTGGCGGCTTGGCCCGGTGCCGGGTGACCGCGAACAGTCCCGAGGCGGCGGCGCGAGACTGCCTGGCGGGATTAAACGCCGAACCGATGACCAGTTGAAGAGGTCCGCCGGCAACGGGCGGAACCGTGAACCGAAGGAGGGATTGTTTTGACGACGGAGAACCGGAACGATTGCGATAACAACTGTGACCACGATCACGACCACGAGTCGTGCCACGACCATACCCACGGTGCGGCGGACGAGCAGGAGATCATCTTGCCGGGACCGGAACTCGTCCGGCCGCGTCGCTTGCGGCGCTCGGCGGTGTTACGCGATGCCGTGGCTGAAACCCGGTTGTATCCGGACATGTTCGTGCAGCCGCACTTCGTATTGCCCGGCACGGGAAAACGTGAAGATATCAACGCCATGCCCGGCATCGTGCGCGAGAGTGGCGATCGCCTGCTGGAGACGGTGGCGGCCGATCTGAAGCTGGGAATCCGACACGTGCTCCTGTTCGGTCTGCCCGAGGACAAGTCTGCCACGGCCCACGGCGCCCTCGATCCCGACGGCGTGGTGCCCAGCGCCATCCGGCTGCTGAAACAGGAGTTCGGCTCCGACCTGCTCGTGAGCGCGGACATCTGCGTGTGTGCCTACACCGATCACGGACATTGCGGACTCGTTGCCGATGGCGAGGTGATGAACGATGCCAGCCTGGAGTTGATGGCCGGCATGTCCAGTGTCTGCGCCGCCGCCGGCGCCGACATCGTGGCGCCGTCGGACATGATGGACGGACGGGTGGCCGCCATCCGGGTCGCCCTCGACGCGCAGGGCTTGGACGATGTGGCCATCATGTCGTACGCGGCCAAGTACGCTTCGGCGTACTACGGTCCATTCCGCGAGGCGGCCGACAGCGCACCGGCCTTCGGCGATCGCCGCACCTACCAGATGGATCCGCGCAACGCGCGCGAAGCGGTGAAAGAGGTCTTGCTCGACATCCAGGAAGGGGCGGACATCGTCATGGTCAAGCCGGCCCTGGCGTACCTCGATGTCATCCACCGGGTGCGGGCGCAGGTCCGGGTGCCGGTGGCCTGTTACAACGTGAGCGGGGAGTACTCCATGGTGAAGGCGGCCGCCAAGGCCGGGCTCGTGGACGAGAGCCGGATCGTGCTGGAAAACCTCTGGGCCATGCGGCGAGCCGGCGCTGACATTCTCATTACCTATCACGGCCGCGAACTGCTGCGGGAGGGATGGCAGGCATGAAGGAACTGGTGCGATCGCGGTCCCTGGAACTGTACCGGCGCGCCTGCCTGCTCATGCCTGCGGGAGTGAACTCGCCGGTGCGTGCCTTCGGTTCGGTACACGGCACGCCGCTGTTTTTCGCTCACGGCGCCGGCGCTTTTATCGAGGACGTGGACGGTAACCGTTTCCTCGACTGCTGCGGTTCCTGGGGGCCTCTCATCCTCGGGCACGCCCCGCCAATCGTGCTGTCGGCGGTGCGACAGGCGTGTCAGGACGGGATGACCTTCGGCGCGCCCCACGCCGGGGAGATCGAGCTGGCGGAACTGGTGCAAGCGTCCTATCCCGCAGCCGAACGGATACGATTCGTCAGCAGCGGCACCGAAGCGGTCATGTCCGCCGTCAGACTGGCGCGCGGTTTCACCGGCCGTTCCCTGGTGGTCAAGTTCAGCGGTTGCTATCACGGTCACAGCGACGCCTTGCTGGTGCAGGGTGGTAGCGGTCTGGCGACCTTTGGCGCCTCCTCGTCCGCCGGAGTGCCGGCGGGAGCTGTTCACGATACCTGCGTCGTGCCGCTGGACGATGAACAGGTTGTGACCGAACTGTTCCGGGAGCGGGGCGACGAGATCGCCGTCGTGCTCATCGAACCGATCCCGGCCAACGCCGGTCTGTTACTGCAGCGGTCGGAGTACTTGCAGTTCTTGCGGGACATCACGCGGAAACACGGGGTCTTGCTGCTGTTCGACGAGGTGATTTCCGGCTTCCGGGTCGGATCCGGCGGCGCCGCCGCCCGGTACGGCATCGAACCGGATCTGGTGACCTTCGGCAAGGTCATCGGCGGCGGCATGCCCGTCGGCGCCTTCGGGGGAACGCAGCGGATCATGGAAAAGATCGCGCCGCTGGGCGACGTCTACCAGGCCGGTACGTTGTCCGGCAATCCGGTGGCCATGGCGGCCGGCTGCGCCACCTTGAAGCTGCTGGGTGCGGAGCGGGTGTACAGTCGGCTCGAGGAGCTGGGGCAGCGATTGGAAGACGGTATCAGCGAGGTGCTGCAAACGCAGGGCGGTTGCTGTGTCCGGGTCGGATCCATCTTCTGGCTGGGATTCCAGTCCGATCCGCCGAGATGTCTGGAACTGGTGGCGGCGGCGGGTGTCCAGCGCTACTCCGATTTCCACTCCGCCATGCTGGATCGCGGCGTCTACCTGGCGCCGTCGGGATACGAAGTGGGATTCCTCAACCACGCCATGACCGAGGCCGACGTGGACTATCTGGCCGGCGCCATCCGGGACAGCTTGCCGGGCG
>JBDRBC010000662.1:0-9727 GCA_043823125.1 bacterium
AAAGCCCGGGACCACTTCTGGTCCCGGGCTGGGCCGATTAACCCCCAGGCCCCGGCGGGGGCGGCCACGGATTCTCGGGCCTCGGTGGCTGTGGCTGTGTCTTGCAGTTGCAGCAGTTCCATCCGCCGCTGTCCCTGTGGACATCCTGCAGGTCACCTCCCGTGAAGAGCGGACTGACCTCCAGCCGCTCCTCGATTTCCTCCACGCCGAGTCGAGAAAGGGTCTCCTCGACATCCGGTCGCTTCTGGTCGCTCATTCGCGTCACCTCCTGCTGACACTCGGTTCACTATTCGGTCTGCTGTCGTGATCACGGACAGGTCCGGTACAGCAACAAGGATGCCCAGGGCGAGAATCCAGGCGGGGCCTGGACAATCGGCGTTTAATCCCGTAGTCCGCGGGCATCGCCAGCTGACAACGAGTGGACGACCGAGACGTTTTCTGTCTCCAGCGGGGAACTGTCGCCGCCACGGTGTCACCGGGAGTTGACAGATGTGCGGTTGGTCCTGGTGTGGCGGCGCCGGAGGAGAAAAAAGCTGTGGCGGGCAGAGAAAAACCCGCCTGCTTCCTCGGTGAACCGCCAGCAGCGGGTGAGTTCAGACGGGTTCAGAAAGGACGGAGAATCGGGACGAATAGGCGAGATTGCGTTTCCACGAAGGAGTTCGCTTTATCCGCCCCGATCTCCTCGGCCGGGGGATTTCTCCCTGCCTGTACCCGGATTATAGCATCTTCCCGACGGGTGATGCAAGGGTGGCGGCAGGGGGTGGCGGCAGGGCGTGGCGGCAGGGGGAACAACGCCCGCTATCAAGGTCGAAATCAAACCGGTGTAGCCCGGAACACCACGGCATACCCGGTGAATTTGCGTAGATTGATCACGCCGTTATCCAGAATCAAGTACTGTCCCTTGATCCCCCGCAAAGTACCGGCCACCAGATCGGTCTTGTCCAGGTTGAAGCTCTTGACCTTGGTCGGATACTCGAGCACCGGATACCGGAACACGGCTTCCTGTCGCGCCGAGGCGGGCAAGATGCCGTCCACCTCTCTCGCCTCGAGTTCGGCGAGGATCTCCGCCGCGCGGGCAGCCAGGTCCTTGTCCGGCCGCTCTTCCTTGAGCATGGTCATCCAGTGGGTCTTGTCGCGATACTGCTTGGCCAGTTCGTGTTCCACGAGCCCCACTTCGCGCCGGTTGGGCAGTTCGGCCAGGGGAATGGCGCTCACCGCCCCTTGATCGATCCAGCGGTCGGGAAGGTTGCTCTGCCGGGTGATGCCCACTTTTCGCCCCGAGGTCAACGAGACGTAGAGGATATGGGGCTGGAAGCAGTGCGCCTGGGCGAAGCTGTCGTCGCGGCACGGATCGTTGGGATCGAAGTAGTGGCACAGTTCCGGTTTGACTATGCAGATATCGGCTTCGGCCCGGGAACTGAAACAGGGATAGCAGAACCCTTGACCGAAACTCTTCTTGGTCTTGCGACCGCAGAAAACACAGGTGATGACGCCGGTGAAACGTAATTCAACGGCGTGTCCGAGCAGATCGTTGAGCTCCAGATCCTCGCTGCGGGATTCCCGATCGAAGAATCCATCGGCGAGACGGTAGGACACCGGGTCGGTGTGCTCGACCCGCATTTTCCTCAGCGTGCCGGACCAGCTCGTCGTCACGGGATCGCTCCTGTCCAGGGGAAGGTCTCGCGCCCGGTACCGTGACGGTGGTCCGGGATCACCACCGGCACAGTCTAGGCCATGACCGTGCAGACCACAACCCACACCGTGCACACCGTATCGCCGACGTGTCCCGGTGACGGGACGATTCCTGGCACTCCCCCAGCACCAGCAAGATCTTCGCAGCGACCGCGCCGAGCGCTGGCGCGAGCGTGCGGACCAGCTCCAGGATCATGCCCTGTTGCGATCCTGGATCCATTACGACCTGGCGGAATGGGGACCGGGGCCGGCCTGGGCCGACAGCGCCTCCCGACTCGACAGCAACTCGTCTTCCCGCCTGATCACCGCGTTGCTCACAGCGGGATCCCGACAGGGGCCGGAGGCCGAGCGGGCCCCGAGACGATCTAAGGCCCTGGCCTCTCCGGCCGATAATCGACAATAACCGTTCAGGTTCTCGATTTTTCGACGGAGACCGCCGAGGTCTGACACCACCGATCCAGGAGAGGGACACAATGCTCGACACGGTAAACATCGAAAACACCATCAAGGTGTTGCCCCCCCTTTCCGCCAGCGCCGGCCAGTTGCTCACCGTCATGGCCAAGCAGGATCGGAAGATCCAGGAGATAGTCAGCGTCATCGAGCACGACTCGGCCCTGACTGCCTCCATCCTGCGAATGGTCAACTCCGCCGCCTTCGGATTACGCCGCGAGATCGCCACCATCAAGGAGGCGGTGACGCTGCTGGGCGACACCAAGATCACCAGCCTCGCTCTGGCCTCCCTGGGTGACGGCCTGATGAACAAGGAACTGCAGGGATACCAGGGATCACGAGGCGATCTGGGACGGCACTGTCTCTACACTGCACTGGTGGCGCGCGAACTGGCGCGGCACACCCGCGGTCGCGTGGATCCCGGTGTCGCCTTCACCGCCGGCCTGCTGCACGATCTCGGCAAGGCCATCATCTCCGATTTCCTGGTGGACCGCCTCGATCCTCTGATACACCTTCTCCAAACTGCCGGCACTGCCGATCATCTCGATGCGGAAAAGGAACTGCTCGGCACTGATCACTGCGACACCGGCTACGAACTGGCCAATCACTGGCATCTGCCGTTCGTCTTGCGAGTCGGGATCAAGTACCACCACCTCCCCGCCTTCGCCCTGGGCGACGAGAAACCGATGGTGTATACCATCCACCTGGCCGACCATCTGACCATGCGACACGGCCACGGCACCGGGATCGACTCGGAGTTGTACCGCCTTGACAGCGGGTATCTGGAGTTCGTGAAACTGTCGCTGGATGAGTTGACCGCGGTGCCGGGCCTGGTGGAGAAAGAGTTCCTCAAGACCGCCGCCGTACTCTACAACGATTGAGGCCAGCGTGCAGGTGGTCCATCCCGGCCATGGTGAGGCCTTGATTCGATCGGTGTTGAGGCTTGGTTCCATACAGTCAATCAAACCTGAACAAACCGGCGAAAACCAGCTCGAATCGCTGATTCCCCTTGGTAATCAGGTGTCTCAGCGAACCACTTTTAGTGCCTGCTCTTCCCACCTGCAAGACTGAAACATTAATTTATCCCAGTCAAGCCGGCGGATATGCCGACGAAAATCAAGAGTGGATAACTAATCGGGGGTGATGACCTGAGCTCCGTGCTCACCACCGTTCAGAAAAAATGTCAGAGGGAGTAGAAAATGAGGGTAAGTAGCAAGATCCTGCTGTCCGGCGTGGCCGCGGTCGTGATCACTGGCGCTTCCATCCTGAGTATCGTGCTGGTTCAGCGCGGCGTGCTCCAGGAGGACATCAGCACCGAACTGTCGACCTTGGCCGAGAACGAGACCGGCAAGATCGCCGAGGGAGTGTACAACGCCTGCCGGGTGGCCCACGAAGGGCTGGTGGCCAAGGTCTCGTCGGACCTCAACGTGGCCAGATCCCGGATGAACGGCGCCGGCGGCATCAAGCAGGATTTCAACGACGTAACCTGGAGCGCCACCAACCAGTTCACCAAGCAGACCCAGTCGGTGACCCTACCGAAAATGATGTACGCCTACACCTGGCTGGGTCAGAACCGGGAGGCCGATGTGGTCTCGCCGCTCGTGGATATCGTGACCAACCAGGTGGGCGGAACCTGTACCATTTTCCAGTGCATGAACAAAGACGGCGATATGTTACGGGTCTGCACCAACGTCATCAATAAGAACGGTGAACGCGCCATCGGCACCTATATCCCCCACCGCAATCCGGACGGCAGTCCCAATGCGGTGGTATCGGCCCTGAAACGGGGCGAGACCTACCGTGGTCGCGCCTATGTGGTGGACGACTGGTATCTCACCGCTTATGAACCCATTTATGACGAGAATCGGGAGCTCATCGGTGCCCTGTACGTGGGCGGCAAGATGGCGGAGCTGGTCAATACTGTGAGTAACATGATCATGGAGTTGGAGGTCGGCAAGACCGGGTACGTCTACGTGCTGGGCGGGCAGGAGGAAGACCGGCGCGGACAGTACATCGTCTCCAAGGACGGTGCACGCAACGGCGAGAACATCTGGGAAGCCAAGGATTCCAGCGGCCGGCTGTTCATCCAGGATATCGTGACCATGGCCGTGGAAAACGGCGATGGCGCCCTCGACTTCGATCGCTATCCGTTGCGTAACAAGGGCGAGCAGAACGATCGGTACAAGATCGCCGCGGTGACCTATTTCGAGCCGTGGGACTGGGTCATCGGCGCGGGCGCGTACGAGGACGATTTCATGCAGGTGCAAGCCAGCGTCGACGCGGCGTTGCAGACCATGACCCATTGGGTGGTCTTGGTGGCGCTGGTCGCCGCCGCGCTCTCCATCGGCCTGAGCCTGGTCACCACTCGCCCCCTCGTCAAGTCGATCAAGGATGTCGTCACTTTCGCCGGCCGCATCAAGGCGGGTGATCTGTCCAGTCGCCTGGAAGGTGCCGCCGGGAAAACAACGTCGAACCGACAGCAGAATGAAATCGAGACCATGAAACACGACCTGAACGCCATGGCTTCCTCTCTGCGCGCCAAGGCAGACCTGGCCGAGCGGATCGCCGAAGGCGATCTGTCGGTGCAGGTGGAGCTGGCCTCGGACCAGGACATGCTCGGTCATTCACTGGACAAGATGACCAGGAACCTGCGGTCACTCATCCTGGGTAGCCGGAAAGTGTCCGCTCAGGTGGCCGCCGGTTCGGATCAGATTTCGAGCACCAGTCAGCAGCTCTCGGAGGGCGCCACCGAATCCGCAGCCTCCCTCGAGGAGATCTCCAGTTCCATGACCGAGATCAACTCCCAGACCCAGGCCAACGCCGAGAATGCCGAGGAAGCCAGGGGGCTGGCCGAGAATGCCCGCGGAGCATCCAATCTGGGGTGGCAGCAGATGGAAGAGATGCAGTCATCCATGAACGAGATTCAGGAATCGAGCCAGGAGATAGCCAAGATCCTGAAGGCCGTGGACGACATCGCGTTCCAGACCAATCTGCTGGCCCTCAACGCGGCAGTGGAGGCGGCTCGCGCCGGTCGTCACGGCAAGGGCTTCGCCGTGGTGGCGGAAGAAGTGCGGAATCTGGCGGGGCGCAGTGCCAAGGCGGCGCGGGAAACCGCCGGGCTGATCTCGGCATCCTCGGCCAAGGTCGACAAGGGAATCGATCTGGTGACCAAGACCTCCTCGGCCTTCCGGGATATCGCCGACGGCGTCACCAAGACCGCCGATCTGGTTGGTGACATCGCCGCCGCCATGCGGGAGCAGGCCGCCGGGATCAGCCAGGTCACCGAAGGGCTTTCTCAGATCGACAAGGTGACCCAGCTCAATACCGCCGTGGCCGAGGAGACCGCCTCCGCCGCCCTCGAATTGCGCAGCAAGACGGAGGAGCTGGAAAAACAGCTCCATCGATTCCGGCTCGAACAGGTTGAAGAATCGACCGCCTCGACCCTGGCGGGCGGGTCCAGTCCGACGACGGGCCAGGCCGAGACCAAGCTGATGCATCAAGAAGAAACCTGGGGTTCCGTGAGCCACGAATCCGTGTCGTCCCGCACATCCAAACCGGCAACAGAGCTGATCCACTTTTAGCCCGGCGGTTCAGGAGCACCCGGGGAGCGGGACCAAAAGGGGGCGGCGCCGAAACGCCGCCCCCGAACTTTCAGAACAAGGTACCTACCTGATCACCACGAACTTCCCGATGAAATCGTCGAAGCGGCTGTCATCCGAGTGCACGTTGTAGAGGTAGATCCCGCTGACCACTTGCTGGCCATTGCGGCTCACGAGGTTCCAGGCGATCTGTCCGTACCCGTCCGTGCCGTCGTGGTTCAGCACTTTGACCAGATCACCATCCAGGGTGAAGATCTCGATGGTATTACGGGCAGCGGGCAGGTTGGTGAACATGATCCGCAAACCGGTCGGATCGTTGCTGTTGGGGAAGAGTTGCTGGAACTCCTCCAGCGACTCTCTGGTGGCCGGATTGGGGAAGGTGAAGATGTTGACTCCGAGCTGTTCACGTTCTGCAGCGGTCTGCGCCTTGGCGCCGGGGATCACGTCCGTATAGTTCGCGCTCGGGTCCCCCACCAGCCCTGATCCGGCCGGGAGTGGTCCGCCCGAAGTGAAATCCAGCTCGTGATCCGTGGCCGTGACGGAATAGAAATAAATGAAACCGTTGTGGACATCGTGATCGATGTACTCGTAGAACCGGACGGCTTCCTTGCCGACGACGCCGGTTGCCTCGTCCTCGAGGCGTTCCGTCGTCCAGAACACCGTGTCGATGACGTCCGGATACCCCTCCCAGGTCAATAAATCCTCCAGACCGGGTACTGCCGAACCGAACTGGTCACGTAGTTCCGGCCGGCCGACGTAATTATTGAAGGAATCGGCAAGCACCACCTCTTGCATGGTAGCGATCAGATCGGTGAATTGGGGATCGGCGAGGCAGGATGGCGTGTACCTGACCACTTCCAGGCCGGTGTTGGCGCCCAACGGCAGGGAGTCCCGTTGATACTGCCCGTGTCCGACGAAGCGATTCGTGTAGAAGTTGTTGATCAGATCGAATTCAGCGATGAGTTGCCAGAGATCACTGGAAGGCCCGTTTTCCGCTGAACTACCGAAGGGTCGGCTCCAGTTATCCGCGCGCCAGAGCCGATACGACTCGAAGTCCACGGTATTGAGCCGGATATCCTTCGTGATCTCACTCTCGTTGTTCCAGTAGACGTGGGCGGAATTGTCAGTGGGCCACACCCGCATACCAGGGGGCGGTGGAGCGAGTCCGACGATCCAGTTGACCTGACCTTCCCGGCCTCCAACTCCGGTGCATCCTCCCCGGGCCTGCTCCGGCAGGGTGTAATCGTTGCAGTTCCAGTAGTCCAGGAAATTGTTGTTGGTGCTAAAGCAGCGGCTGGGTGCGAGACGGTCGCACTCGTCACAGTTGTCGAAGTTCACCCAGAGACAGTTCAAGGCGGGACCGAACGGTTCCAGATCCCCCTCCTCGATGTTCGGTGACGGCACATCGGGGCTCAGGCAGGTGGGGTCCATGTAATCGGCGACGCGCTGATACAGCTCGCTCTCGCGGGTTTGGGGATCGATACCCCACCACTCGACACAGGTGATCGCTTCTCGCCCACCGCGGCCGGTTTCCGGATTATTGTCCAGATCGAAGTAGCTTCCGAACCAGGTCTGATACGCCTCGGCACACGTGCGGAGCAACCCGCCCAATCCCGTCCCGGCCACCATGGCGGCCTGGAAGTTGAGGGTGCTCTGCGGCTGAACTTCAGCGACCGGGCCGGCGGAGATCAAGAATCGGAAATCGTTCTCGCGGTTGGAGGGAGAATCCCACTCCTCCAGGCTGAGCAGTTCGTACCGTTCCACATCGTTGGTGGGATCGCCACCATCTTCGTACGGTGTCTCGGTGGCGAAATTCTGGTACGAGCGAATCCTGCCCAGAGAATTTCCAGCTTGACCAAGGAACAGGATGCCGAAGTACCCTGGCAAGGCGTTGGACTCGGCAGCGTCGTACATGTATCCCACGGTCACCGGCACGAAGCTGCCGTCGGTGGCCCGAACCATACCGGCGTAGACTCCCGCCATGTCGTCGTCCGCTACCCCGTCCTGCCCTCGCTGGCCTATGTCGCAATCGGCGAAGAATCCGACATAGACCCCCTTCAACTCGGTCACACCGATGTTTTTCACTGAAAACTCGAACCCGATGAAATCGTGAACGTTGCTGCCCTCCCAGGCATAGGCCTTCATGACGATTTCAAGGTTCAACGGCTGATGATCCGGCCAGATTTCCTGGGACAACCGGGTGTTGTCATACATGGTGCAAACCATCATCTGGTTGCCGATCTGCCCGTAATCCTCGTCGATCAACTCGTCTTCGTCATCGTCGTAGCCATTGAGTATCTCCTCGTCCACCAGCCCGTCTTCGTCATCGTCCGCATCGGGTGAAGGGACCCGGCTGCCCCGTGAACCCTCATATCCCAGTGGCCGTCGGATATATCCCGCCACCCCCTCGTAGATGGTGTCCTCGAGTTCGTCGCGGGGCCGGAACTCCGTTTCGAATTGTCCGGTGGAGACCCGCCGCTGCCCCAGCATGACCGCGCCGACCCAGAGGCCGGCGGACCAGAGGTATTCGTGACCGGAACCGGCCGGCCACTGTGCGGAGGGAGCGTCGCACCAGGGGCAGGTCGCCGAATAGTTCGACCCGATCAGCCCCCAGTTGGTGAGGTGGATCTGTAGTTCGCCAGCGTTCATCACGTACGACCCGTCGGTCACGTGGATACCGTCGGCCATCCCTCGGAAATAGTTGGCGTTTTCGTGGAGGTCTTTCCAGGCTGAAGCACTACCCGGTAGAAGCAGCAACGCCAGCAGAACCCAGCCGAAAACAGAGGTACGAGCCCACTGCAGCAGAAGGCTCTTCGGCCAGATGCGAGACACCATAGTCGTCTCCTCCAAAATGTCGGGAAGCATGGCAGTGGGGTTCGTGGTGAGGCTCAGCAAGGATCAAAATACAGAGAACGAATGGCGATAGCAAGCACTCCCTGCAGCATCTTCCGCACAGGATTGGCATGACACGAACGAGTGCGGCGGCTAGACTGGGCGGCGAGAGTCGAGTGGGCAGCGCCGCCGCAGCGACAGGGAAGTCATATGCTCAACAAGATCTGGACCGGATTCTTCCTCGCCGCCTTCCTGGCCGCCGTGGTGCAGGCGGTTTTCCTGGGCAATCCCGGAGTCTGGCAGGAAATGGTGGCCGCCACCTTCGACCTGTCCCGCACCGCCTTCGAGATCGCCCTCGGCCTGACCGGGATCATGTGTCTCTGGCTCGGCATCATGCGGGTTGGCGAACACGGCGGCGCCGTGGATTTTCTGGCCCGGCTGTTCGGCCCCCTCCTGCGCCGGCTGTTCCCGGGTATCCCGGCCGGCCATCCCGCCAGCGGCTCCATCGTGATGAACATGGCGGCCAACATGCTCGGCCTGGACAACGCCGCCACCCCCCTCGGTTTGAAAGCCATGCGTGAACTGCAGGAGTTCAACTCGACCCCCGACCGGGCGAGCAACGAGCAGATCCTGTTCCTTGTGATCAACACCTCGGCGGTGACCCTCATCCCGGTGACCATCTTCACCTACCGGGCGCAACTGGGCGCCGTGGACCCGACGGACATCTTCATCCCCATCCTCATCGCCACCTTCTGCAGCACCCTGGCCGGCCTGCTGGTGACGGCGGCAGTGCAACGGCTGAAGCTGTGGGATCCGGTGATCCTGGCTTACCTGGGCGGCATGACCGCACTGGTCGCGGGTCTGGTGCTGTACTTCTCCGGGCTCGAGCGGGAAGTCATGGAGACGCAATCCGCCCTGCTGGCCAACTTCCTCATCTTCGCCGTCATCGTCGCCTTCCTGCTGGCGGCGGCCTTGCGGCGGGTGCCCATCTACGAGGTGTTCATCGACGGCGCCAAGGAAGGGTTCAAGGTGGCGGTGTCCATCATCCCCTACCTGGTGGCCATGCTGGTGGCCATCGGGGTGTTCCGGGCCAGCGGCGCCCTGGATCTGGTGCTCGACGGCGTGCGCGGCGCCGCCTCGGGGCTCGGGCTCGA
>JBDRBC010000663.1:0-33424 GCA_043823125.1 bacterium
CCGTCGCCGGCGCGGTCGATGGCCAGCTCCAGGAACGGCCCGTCGGTCACCACGGAGCGACCTGCCTTGAAGGCGGCCAGGATCTCGGTTGCCGGGGGCAGGTCGCCCGGGCCGTAGCCACCCGGCACATGGACCACGGTCTGTACTTTACCCAGGGCGTTGTTGGTGGCGTAACTGTCCAGGCCCACGTGGGTGGTGACATTGAAGTCGCCGTGGGCGTCGCTGCCGCCGGAGGCGAAGACCTTCCGTGGCGGATTGCCGAGGTTGGCGCGCAAGAGTTCATCCCACACCATGATGCCGGCCAGCAGCTCGTTGGGGTAGGGATCAGCCGGCAGAGCACCGGCGTCGAAGTCCGACCACGGGTCGTGATGATCGCTCGACTGACGGGTGGCGCGGTAGTTGAAGAGCTGCAGTCCGCTGAACCCGCCGCGCGCCGAGGCGGCGTTGTAGTCGGCGTCTCCCCAGACCGCCCCGTTGACGGTCCAGTTGATGCCGCCCCACTCGCTGCCGAGATTACTCACCGGGTGGGCGGCGTAGGCGAAACCGTCGACGGCCAGCTGGTCCAGCCCGCTCGTCAGGGACGGCGACACCGGCCGTTCGCCCACGGCGCCGCACCAGGGTGAATGGATGTAGTCCGGGTTGTAGACCAGACAGTGCAGGGTCCGGTCCAGGGAACTGGCGTCGATGGAGGCGAGGTTCAGCTCGACGCCGCGGATCAGGCGCAACGTGGGACCACTCGCCGCCGCGACATCGGCGCCGAGGCTTGCCCAGGAAGAACCGTGACTGAAGACACTCTCGTACACGGTCTGGATTCCGCTCGCGGTCTGGGTGGTGTGCTCCCATTGGTGGGTGGCGTAGGAGAAGAGTCCGTCCCCGGTTTCGTCCAGATCGCAGGAGTGATCGGTCACCGTCAGCCAGTGCAGCCCCACTGCTTCAGCCGCTCGCGCGATGGCGGGAACCGGCGCGCCGTGTTCCGCGACGTTGTTGGTGTACATGGAGTGATAGTGGGTATCGCCGCCGTACCAGTCCGCCGGCCAGGGGAAGGGGCCGCCGCCCACCTCGACCCGCAGGACCCGGGTCTCGGTGTGGTTGAGCCAGAAATCCTTGAACGAGGTGGTGACCTCGAGCTGGATCCGGTCGCCGGCACTGTAGCCGAGGTTGGCCGGTGTCAGCGCCGTGCCGTTGGGCAGACTGGGATGCCCTTCGGTTACCGTGGTGATGTAGGTCCAGTAATTATCCTCGGAGGCGTTGTCGCCGAGCCGTTCGTCGCCGAAATCGTGATACCAGAGCACGGTGGCGCCGCCGCCGGTGATGTCCCGGCAGCGGATGTAGTGGAGCTCCTGCACATCGTCCTCGTCGCAATCCTTGATGATGATGGTGATGGGTATCTCGGTCCCGGCGTCCACCACCCGCCACGGCGCGTCCATGACGAAATCCTTGGCGAAGGTGTTCTCGTACTTCTCGCTCGTTTCCGGTGGCGCGGCGGCGACGACCGCAGGCTGGAACGAGAAACCGACGAGCACGGCCAGGAGCAGCAAGACGGCTGACCGCACCGTTGTTCGACGGGATGTGGCGAGGGAACCGGGGCGGGAACGGGGGAATACCATGTCGTCTCTCCGTGCTGAATCCAGCGGGTGCCGAGGAACACGTTCAGTATAGCACGCCGAGTGCCCGACACCACAAGTGGTCAGGCGGTGCTCGGGCGACAGATGACCGGGAACTTGCGGGACTGGTGGTGTCAACCCGGGGTGACAGTTCGGTCGGATAAGGTAGGCGGCGTCGGCACTGGCTCGCCAATCCCCCAGGTTTTTGCCGGCGCGAACCGCGGAGCGTGCGTCGGCCGCCTCCCGTTGTGTCGTTATTCGGGTTGTTTCCGGTGGTTACGCGGTCTTACAGGGCGCGATTTTTCGGACTGCCGAACCGGATCTTGGGGCCATAAACCAGATCTTCATTTCTAAAGAAAGCTTGGTAAGTAACAACAACCTTGAGTTCAGGGGCTCGATCTGATATGCTCATAATTGAGTTGCCGGGTCTGGTTTCGGATCCTCTCTGTAACCACAACCCACGGATATCGCCCGTTATATTCCAGGAGGCTGGCCATGAGACGCCCTCTGCTATTGATTCTCGCCCTGGTCCTTGTCTTCACTGCGGCTAACGCGTATGCCGACCGCACCGCCACTGTTTCTCGACTGGACGAGGCCGTGGCCCAGGAATTCCAGTTCCCCACCGAGACTCGACAGGACTGCACCCTGGGTAATCAGAACCCGCCCTCGTTCCTCGTCTCCGGCTGGTTCATCGGGCAGGAGCGGTACAAGTACCTCATCTTTCCGCCAGAGCAGTGCGCTTGCCCCGTGGGCTTCCAGCTGTTGAACGTGAACATGCTGCTGAGCTTCGATGCCACCATGGTGCCGGTATCGTTCATCGTAAGGGGCGATCTCGGCGAGGCGATCTGGGACGCCACCAACGGGGTCTGGGTGCCGGGATCGGATTATTTCGTGTCGGGGGATTACATCGTCACCATCGATGAACCCGGGGTCTACGTCATCACGGTGCCCATGGACGGCGTCGAGTGCGCCTTCATGGATTACCACTACTTCATCGGGCTCGAGTTCGTGGATCCCTTCGACGCCGATCTGGTCATCGACGAGTTTCCCGAGATCGGCGTGACCTACAACGACTGGGGATCGGGCTGGTACGATCTGTACTTCGCCTTCCTGACCAAGTCGAGCGGCAAGACCATCATCTGGGGCGACATCATCTGCTGCGAGCCGGCGGTGGACAACGAAGCCCAGACCTGGGGTAAGATCAAGCAGCTCTACCGGTAGATCCGGTATCAGCCTCCATATAAAAGCCGCCTCGATTTTCGGGGCGGCTTTTTCTGGTACGGATAGAGACGGTCAACGACCGTCCCCGGTCATAACGAAGGCCGACCAGAAGTACGGATGTGCAAAGGTCGCCCCCGGCGGCGGTTCGCCGATCTGACCGCGGATCATCCTTCGTTTGGCCTCGGCCAGGGCGTGGGTGCGGTCGCCATCAGGCGCGGCGGTGAGCTGGCCGTAGAAATCGAGCATGAACGAAGTGGTGGAGAGGCTCGAGACATCCCACAACGCAGCCACCACGCTGCGGGCGCCGGCGAACAGGAAACCCCGCGTCAATCCCACCAGCCCCTCACCGGTGACGTGCTCGCCCAGGGCCGAGGCGCAAGCGGACAGCACCACCTGATCGCAATCCAGGTCGAGACCGAACACCTCGTTGGTGGTCATGAACCCGTCGTCACGCAGCTCGGCGTCCCGGCTCAGAACCAGGCCCGAGAACTGGGGGCGCGACTCGTTGAACAGGCCGTGGGTAGCGAAGTGCACCAGCCGGAACCTGCCGTCCTCGCAGACACGTTGCAGGTTGGCCAGGGTGGCGTTGGCCTGGACCAGGGTGGTGTTGTCGGGGCCGGGATGGAGGTTGCGCAGACCGGCCATCTCTTCGGCCACGAACGGCAACGGCGCCAGCTCGGGGCCGCCGACGATGCGGGCGAAGATACTCAGCTCGTCGGTTGTCGGCAGAATCGGATCGCCCACCAGGAGGAGGTCGGCGACTTCGCCAGCGGCCGGGGCCTGCGTTGCCGCGGCGGCGGCGCGGAAGCGGGTCAGGCTGGAGACGGATGGCACGTAGGAAACATCGGCGGTGAGGACCAGAAACGGCAGGTTGGCGAACTCGCTATCATCGAAGTGTCCGGATTCCGAGCGGGTAAACAGTGCCTCGAAAGGTAAGTAGTGTAGGATGCCGTGCGGGGAAATGATCACATGATCCGCCGTGGTCAGCTCCTGCTCCGCTGGAATAAGCAAGATATCGCTCAGCGCATGGCAGTACAAAACGTAATACCTTGCATTAGGACCGGTAACGTTGTAGTCGGTCAGTATGGAGAGTACATTGCGTACCTCCGCTTCGATATATTCCCGGTCCGGTAATTCGTAGACGCGAAACGAGTTTCTTGTCACGACCCAGACATAGGATGCGTTCTTGCCCAGGTAGTACTCCAGCAGCAGCTCGCCTTCGTTCAGCAGTTCGCCCTGCACCTCGGCCAGTGTGCCGGGGCGATGGTACCGGAGTTCGGTGTAGCGCGGGTCGGCCTGCCGCAGTTCCGCCTCCAGCAGGTCGAGCTGCTCCTCCTGGCGGGTAATTTCCAGCTCGATGCCGGTGCGGGCGCTGTCCGGCGCCGATTGTCGCTCGGTTTCGAGCTCGGTGATCCGCGCCACGATCTCGGCTTCTCGTTCCCGGTATTCCGGCGCGGCGCGACAGCGGAGATCCACCTCCGCCTCGGCCAGCAGATCGAGGAACGAGCGGGCCTTGGCGCGCTGGGCCAGGTCGAAGGCGCGGCTGTCGTGCCCGGCGTCGGCGGCCTGGCAATGCAACTCGTACAGCAGGTCGAGCATCTCGCCGTACGGCTCGCTGGCCTGCCCGAAGAAGCCGCTCTGCACCGTGGGGGAACCGCCGCTCCGTCGCCGCACCTCCTCGGCGCTGTCGATGGCTTCCTGGAGGTAGGACATGGCCGCGTCGCTGTCGCCTCGCTGGCGGGCCGCCACGGCCCGGCCCAGCAAGATGGCCTCGATGATGTCGAAGTAGCCGGCGGCGTCGGCCAGGGCGTACCCCTCGGCAAAGACGGTCTCGGCCAGCTCCAGGTCGCCTCGGGCCAGGTAGCAGAAACCCTGGCTGCGCAGGGCGGTGGCCTCGTTCAGCGGGGCCGACCAGTCGCGAGTCACCGTGACGGCTTCGTTGAGTCGCTCGATACCGGTTTCGTAGTCCCCCTTCTGGCAGAGACAGTGCCCGATGGCGCTGAGCACCACGCCCTCGTTGCTGTGATCCTCGGCCTGGCGCATGGCATCCAGAGCCAGATCGAGATAGTGGAGCGCTTCGTCGAACCGTTTCAGGTCCGTGAGGATGGAGCCGAGGTTGTTGTACCAGAAGCCGGTGCGATAGGGATTGCTGCCCAGCTGCGCCGCCTCCTGGTACTGATTCGTGGCCTGTTCGAGATTGCCGAGCAGGTAGTTCAGGCCCGCCAGATCACCCAGACACCCGCTGATCTCCCCGGGATCGTCCGCTTCCCGCGCCTTGTCCAGTCCGCGGTGGAGCAGCCCCATGGCCGTGGTCAGCTCGCCCCGCAGGATGTGGATGGTGGCGATGTAGTGCAGGCTCCGCGCCTGTCCCCGCACGTCGGCCGCTCGTTCGTAGGCGGCGAGGGCGTTTTGCCGGTGCTGCAAGGCGCTGGTCAGATCCATCTGCAGGCGAGCGACCACCGACAGGGCGATCTCGATGTCCCCTTCCCAGCGCGGCACGTCGAACCGGATGGACCCGGTCAGGGCGGAGTCGAGATGCGCCGCCGACGCCTCCAGGTCCCGCATGCGGACCAGCGCGCGTCCCAGACCGAGGTGGCAATAGGTCGCCGCCAGGGGTCGGCCCAGCGACTCGGCCAACCGCAGGGCGCTGTCCAGGGAGGTCACGGCTTCCTGCGGGCGCCCGGTCATGATGTAGGTGGCGCCGAGCAGTTCGCGGGCCACCTGGATACCACCGCTGTCGGACCTATCCTGATACTGGACCTGGGCCAGGCCGAGCAGACTCTCGGCGGCGGCGTAGTTCTGGGTCAGCAGCGCCAGTTTACCCAGTCCGATGAAGCCGGCGCCCGCGGGCGCCGCGGGCAGATCGCGGAACCGTATCTCCGCTTCCTCCCTGCGCTCGAGCTGGAAGAGAGCCTCGGCAAGACACGCCGCCGCACGGGCAGCGGCCGGATTCAGGTCCAGGGCGATTCCCGCTGCTGCGGCGGCCGTCGCACTCTCGCCTTGCAGCACATCACGCCAGACAACCTCGTCCGCCGGCAGTGGCGTCTCGGCCTGGACAACCGCTGCAACCAACAGCAGCCAGAGCAGTAGAAGGAGATGCTGCTTGCCAAGAGAGGGCGACAGCGGACAGAATGGCCGCGGGCGGTTACGCGCCACAAGAGGAGGGAGAGAGATAGGGGGATGCAACGGCTGACCGCCTCTGATCGGTGCGACTCCATGCACGAGATCGACTCCTCGTTCGAGGATAAGGGGATATGGCGTAGTATGCATGGGGAACGGGCTCAGATCAACCCAAGGCCTGAATCGCTATGAACACAGGATCCGCAACACCGACGGAACAGTCCCTCGACACGCTCTCACGTCGAGCGCTTGCCGGTGACTCGCAGGCCGAGACCGCTTTCTTCCACCAGCTCCGTGTAAGATTCCTGACCATCGCGAAACGAAGGGTGCGACCGGACAGTCTGGAGGACGTCGTACAGGACGCGTTACGGATTGTCCACGAAAAGCACACCGAACGCGGAGACGAGCGAGGGATTCTCATGTGGAGCTTGACGGTCTTGCGGAACGTGATCGGCAACTACTACCAGGCCAAGGAGCGGCAACAGCGCCACGAGGCCCAGGTGGAAAACCTGGAGGCCTTGCCGGCCGCGTCGTCACTCGGCCCGTCGCTTGCCTGGACCGGGGCCGATCCCGACGATTTTTCCGAAACCGGGGCGCTGGTCAGAAAGGCCGTGGCCGTCCTGGCGGAGAAGAGTCCACGGTGCGGTTTCTACTTCCAGAGAATCCTCGAGAGCTTGGATCTGGGCGGTGGCCCGCGTGAGATCTCGCAACGAGCGCTGGAGTGGGTCCAGCGTGACGAGCCGGATCTGACGCGAGGCAGCTTCTATACGGCACTACATCGCTGCCGTGCGCGACTTCGCGAGATTCTCGCGGCAATGGAAGCGAGTCCCAGCCATGAGTGAACGGAAGCAGTGTCTGGATCCTCGCCAGGGAGAACTGCTGGCGGCTTACGAGATGGGTCTACTGACGGATCGGGAGCAGGCCGAGTTCGAGTCGCATCTGCACGAATGTGCAGACTGTCTCGAGCAGGTCTACGAAATGGCGCCTGGTGTCGCCGCCATGCGGCAGGCCCCGGGAGAGCTGGCTGCCCGGATGCGGGTGGCGTCTGCGGCTTTGAACCCGGCTCTGGATACCTCGTCAGCAGTGGGCGGCCTGTTCGCTCGCTTACGAGATTTCTGGGAATCGCTGGCCAGACGCCAGGTGCTGATACCGGTGGGCGTGGCGGCGCTGCTGGTACTGCTGGTGTTGACCCAGTTGCGGCCGGACGATCCCGGCGGATTCCGCAAGCTGGCTCGGATCGAGCCGGTTTCCTACGTCGTGCTGGATACCCGATCCGGCACGGTGAACGAGGCAGTGCTCCGTTTCGACGAGGGCATGGCGCGGTATGCCGCGGGTGATTACGAGGCCGCCGTCGCGTTGCTCGCCACCGCCGTGAGCCTCGGTGAGGCCATGGACACCTGGGCCGAAGAGGATCAAGCCCACTTCTATCTCGGTCTGAGTCTGTTGCTGGTGGGTCGGGTCGAACCGGCGCGTGAGCAACTGCAGCAAGCGAGCCACTCGCCGCTGCTGCCGGTGGCCGAGCGGTCGCGCTGGTACCTCGCCCAGGCCAATCTACTGCTGGACGATCCGTACGGTGCGCTGGTCCCGTTGCAGGCTCTCGCCGACAGTGGTCTCACGTATCGCGATCGGGCGTTCCAGCAACTCGAGGAACTGCGCCGGGTCATGGCCGATCGGGACCGGGCTCATCAGGAGATCCCGGGCCGCTGATTCACGCGTGTTCCGCGTTTTTCCCCCGTATTTTACGGAATCACGGACACCGTGGCTGTAGACACCACGGTGTCCTCTGCTTATATTCGGCCGGTCATGTTAGCTTTCTCTATCAACATCGGCAGAATCATCATCGAGGCCATGGTCAATGCAGGCCGTGGTTCCATCCTATTGCGCGACATCTTCCGGTTCTTACCGGCGGCGTGGCGGTTGCGCCGGGAGATTTTCGAGCAGATGCACGTGGTGGCCATCGGCTCGTTACCGCTGGTGCTGGTGACGGCCATCTTCGTCGGCGCGGTCACCGCGGTGCAGGCGGTCTACCAGATGCAGGCCTACGTGCCGATGAAATTCCTCGGCACGGTGATCTCCAAGTCGGTCTTCATCGAGCTGGGGCCGGTGCTCACCGCCCTCGTGGTGGGTGGCCGGTTGTGCGCCAATTACGCGGCCGAGCTGGGCACCATGAAGGTGACCGAGCAGCTGGACGCCATGGAGATGATGGCCATCGATCCGGTCTGTTACCTGGCCATGCCGAGGTTCGTGGCCACGGTGCTCATGATTCCGGTGATCACGGTCTTCGCCGACACCATCGCCATCAGCGGGGGCTATGTCATTTCCGTGCTGACCCTCGATGTCACCAGCAGCACCTTCATCGAGGGGCTGCGCATGTTCTACAAGTCCTCGGACTTGATGAGCGGGCTGATCAAGACCTTCTTCTTCGGCGGCATCATCGCCATGTCGGGGATCTATTTCGGATTCAATACGCAGGGCGGGGCCGAAGGAGTCGGCCGCGCCACCATGGAAGCCGTGGTCGGGAGCTGCCTGTCGATTCTGGTGGCCGATTATCTGCTGGCCGCCGTTCTTTTCCAGGTCGTGTTCGAATGAGACAGGCGTCGCCCGAATACCCACTGCCAGATTTTTCTCTGCCCGATCCCGTGGCGCACAAGGGGATCGCGGTGCAGGGCCTGAGCAAGACGTTCCAGGACAAGCCGGTGCTCGACGAACTCGATTTCACCATCGATAGCGGTGAGACCATCGTGATCATCGGGCGGAGTGGGGAAGGGAAGTCGGTCCTGCTGAAACACATCGTCCGGTTGCTGGAACCGGATCAGGGCCGCATCTGGGTGGATGGCGAGGAGATCACCGCCCTGGACAAACCACGGCTGTTCGAGTTGCGCAGGCGATTCGGCATGCTGTTCCAGGGAGCGGCGCTGTTCGACTCCATGACCATCAGCGAGAACGTGGGCCTCGGTCTGAAGGAGCACAGCAAGCTGAGTTCCGCCGAGATCAGACAACGTTCGCAGGAGTGCCTGGGGCGAGTGGGACTGGACGATGTGGAAGACAAGTTGCCGTCGGCCCTGTCCGGCGGTATGAAAAAGCGAGCCGGGCTGGCGCGCGCCATCGTGATGGAGCCGGAATACATCCTGTACGATGAACCGACCACCGGTCTCGATCCGATCACGGCCGACGCCATCAACGACCTGATCATCAAATTGCAGCGGGAACTGCAGGTCACCTCCATCGTGGTGACCCACGATATGGCGAGCGCCTTCAAGATCGCCGACCGCATCGCCATGCTCCATCGTGGTAAGATCGTGTTCCGCGGCACGGTGGCCGAGGTGCGCGAGACGGATAACGCCATGGTTCAGCAGTTCATCGAGGGTAGCGCTCAGGGACCGTTGAGTGCATTCTGAACCGAGCTGCTGCTGACGACGCCCGCCGGGCGAAACGGCAGTCGGGGAAATCGACAGCGGAGAGTGTCATGGGAAAAACCAGGAAAGAAGCACAGGTGGGGATCATCGTCATCCTTTCCCTGCTGGTGTTGATCGTCGGGATGTTGTGGTTCAAGCAGTATCGCTTCGCCGGCGGCACCACGCTGTACTCTGTCGATTTTCCGGCCGTCGACGCCCTGCAGGTGCGGGATCGAGTGCAGGTGCGCGGAATTCGCATGGGCGCCGTGGACGATTTGCAGATCATCGACGACTTCGTGCGGGTCACCCTCCATGTGGATCGTGAGTCAGATCTGCGCGAGGACGCCCAGTTCCGGTTGATGACCATCGGCATCGTGGGGGAGAAGGTCATCGAGATCGATCCCGGCCTGGGTGACGCCGTGCAGGAGGGGCACATCTTCAAGGGTGAGATGGAGGTGTCGCTCACCGGCATGGGCGCCGCTGCCAGCGAGGCGCTGGACGAGGTGCGGGATCTGGCGCGGGAAGTACGTGTGCTCATCAGCGAGCTGACCGCCGAGGACCGGTTCGCCAGCACCATCTCGGCTACCCAGGGGGTCATGGAAGACGTGGAGGGGGTCGTGGCGGAAAACCGCGAGGACCTGCGCACCATGATCCACAACCTGGAACTCACCACCGGGGCGGTGCGGGCCGCTCTGGCCGGCCCCGACAGCGCCTTGACCGAGATCACCACCGGCGCCCGGACCTCTCTGGCGCGAGCCGATTCCTTGCTCACCAGTCTCGAATCCATTTCGGCCTCCCTGCAGATCGTGGCGCAGCGGCTGGAAGCTGGAGAGGGCTCGGCCGGCCGGTTACTCGCCGACGACGGCCTGTACATACGGGCCGAGTCGACCATGACCGCCTTGGAAGAACTGGTGGATGACGTGAAGCGGAATCCACGGAAGTATTTCAAGTTCAGTGTGATCGATTTCTAGGAGTTCGCCCGCCCGATCCGTCCGATCGGAGGCCAACCCTGAAGGAGTGACAGATGGACGACAGTGTGAAGCAAGAAGTGATCGACGCCCTCAAGCAGGCCATCATGGTGGAGATCAAGGGGCAGCAGCTCTACGAGCATGCGGCAACCAAGACGGACGATCCGTCGGCCAAGATGCTTTTCGAGTCTCTGGCCAACGACGAGAACGATCACGTCAGCATCCTGCAGGCCCAGTATCGGAACATGACCCGGGAAGGGAAACTCGATCTCAGTCAGGTCAAGCCGGGCGAGGTGGACGAGGGCGCAGGCACGGTCATCGATGACAAATTCCGCAAATCGCTCAAGCGGGGCACCTTCGAGATGGCCGTCATCGGCATCGGCTGCGACCTGGAGAAGAAAGCCCTTGCTTACTACAAAGAGCAGGCCGACGTCACCCGGGATGCGGATCTGAAACAGCTCTTCACCTGGCTCCACCAGTGGGAAACCGGGCATCTCGAGAACCTGCTGGAACTGGAGACCATGTTGCAAGACGCCTACTGGTCCGACCAGGGCTTCGCCCCGATGTAAAAAACGGACAGCCGGTTTTTCTCCTGGGTGCGTCCGGGAGCTGGCGGGACGACGCCTCTGGTCGTCCCGTCGTTTTTAATGCCCGGGATCCGGGCTGGTCGAGGCAGCGCCAGGGGTTTCGGCCCATCAGAAGGAGCTGTCGAAGCTGGGTGGCGACTCGACGTTGAGCCGCTTGTTCACCCAGCGCCGGAAACGGTACGAAAGACTGCCCTGTTGCTTGACGAGTTCACGAAGTCGGGGTAGGGCTTCCCGGGCGGCCTCGATACCCTTGTCGCGGCACGCCTCGCCGGCGCGGAAATCGGCCCAGTGATAGTCGTCCACGTCGGGCCGGATGACCAGATCGGCGGTGGCCAGCACGAATTTGTTCAACCGCTGACGGGCGATGGTGTTGTTACGCAGGATCAGATCGAGTCCCGTCCTGAACTTCTCCTGATCGAAGGCGGGGATATCCACCGCCACGGTGATGTCGGCGCCCAGATCGCGGCAGGCCTCCACCGGGACCCGGAACGGTCCGCCCCCGTCGCAGATCATCATTCCATCGCGCTCGAGGGGAGGGAAAATAGCCGGGATGGCGCTGCTGGCGTAGATGCCATCGATGAGCGGCCCCTCCTTGAACAACACCTTCTGGCCGGAAACGAGATCGAGCGCCACGGCTGCGAACGGGATCTTCAATTCCGCGAAAGACCGCGCCTGGAACAGGTTCTCCAGCGGCTTGTACAACCGCTCCTTGTCCTGCTGGTAGGGGCGGGTCACGGTCTTGATGGCGATGAGTTTGCGCTGCAGGAAGTCGAACAGATCGTTGAAGCGGCGGGTCGGTTCCGCCCCCTCGCTGCCGGAATCCTTGTCCACGAAGGCGGACCAGGAAGCGGCGAACTCGGCATCGTTCACATAACGTTGCAACCGTTTCCAGGTCACCGCAGCGTTGGGATACTCGGCGTAGAGCCCCCCGACGATGGAACCCATGCTGGTGCCGGCGAGGCAGGACGGCTGGAAGCCGGCCTCCTCGAGGACGGCTAGAACCCCGACGTGGGCCAGACCGCGAGCGCCGCCGCTGCCGAGAGCCAGCCCGATCTTGACTTGATCCTTCATGGTCCACCTTTGCTTTCTGGATTGCGATGCCGGGAGAATACCAGATGTGTCGGTGGTGACTCAATTGGAATGGCGGGATTGCCGGCGGTTCATGTGTTATACTTCTCAGCAGTAGGAAGCATCCCTGCATGGCCTCTTTGACCCTGTTTTTGCCGTTTGTTCGAGGAGTGATGGTGTCCCTGCGTTTTTCGCCCCCTCCGCCATTGGTGTTGCCCCTGGCGGTTGTGTTCATCTGCTGTCTACTCGCGGTGGGGCTGATTTGTCCGACCGCCTGTCCCGCCGCCATGGGCGACTCCGCCCGGTTGGCGCCGCCGCTGCAGCGCGCTCTGGCCGATTCATTTTTCCCGGGCCGGCAAGCGGACGGCCGCTATGTGGTCTGGGTCTATTTCCGGGACAAGGGAATCGACGACGCTGAGCTGCCTGCCGCACTGGCCACGGCGGAGGCACGACTGGACGAGCGGGCCCTCCGTCGACGAACCAAGACGCGACACGCCGGCGAGGCTCTGGTGGGTCGGATGGATCTGCCGGTTCAGCCGCGGTATCTCGAGCAAGTGGTGACTTGCGGCGCCACCTTGCGACGGCAAAGTCGCTGGCTCAACGCCACGAGTGTGCTCGCCACCCGGGAACAGATTCAGCAGCTGGCCGGCCTGTCGTGCGTGCAACGTCTCGATCTGGTGGGCCGGCACCGGCCGCAGCCCGAGGAGCTGTTCTCGGCCCAGGACCAGCCGAAACGGATATCCCCCCGAATACCCGGCGCTCGGGCCGGATCGCGAGACGACATCGATTACGGCGAAAGCCTCACCGGCCTGGCGCAGATCAACGTGCCGGCGGTGCACGCGGCCGGATACGACGGCACCGGTGTTATCATCGGTCTGCTCGATACGGGCTTTTCTCTCACGCACCGCTGTCTCGACCAGGTGCCGGTGCTGGCCCAGTGGGATTTCGTCAACGACGATGGGGTGGTGGCGGACGAGGAGGGGGATCCCGATGGCGCGCATGACCACGGTACCAAGGTTCTGTCGGTCCTGGCGGGTTTTGCGGACGGCGAGCTGGTGGGGCCGGCCTTCGGCGCCACGGTGGCCCTGGCCAAGACCGAGGACGTTGCCGACGAGATACCGGCCGAGGAGGACAACTGGGTCGCGGGTATCGAGTGGCTGGAGAGTATCGGCGTGGATCTGGTGTCCAGCTCCATCGGGTACGACAACTGGTACGGTTTTCCGGATCTGGACGGCAACACGGCCGCCTGCACCATTGCCGGCGACCTGGCCGTGAGTCTGGGCGTGGTGGTCTGCAACTCGGCAGGGAACGAGCGCTACGTCACCGGGCACATCATCGCCCCGGCCGACGGCGACAGCATCATCGCCGTGGGCGCCGTCCGGGACGACGGCGATTACGCCTACTTCAGCTCGCCGGGTCCCACGTTCGATGGCCGGATCAAGCCGGACATCTGTGCGCTTGGTTTCGGCAACCACGTGGTTTCCACCAGTACCGATTCGACCTACACCGTCTCCTCCGGTACCTCGCTGAGCTGCCCGCTGGCAGCCGGAGTGGCGGCGCTGTTGCTATCGCGCGCGCCGGAACTGACCCCAATGCAAATCCGGGAGGCGTTGCGGGAAACCGCCGATTGGGCAGGGTATCCCGACAACGATTACGGCTGGGGTATCATCGATGCCCTGGCGGCGTTGACCTACTTCGGTCCTTCCATCGAGCATGAGCCACTTTTCGACACGGAAGACACGGTCGGTCCGTATCCGGTGGCTTGTCGCATCACCGATCGGGTGCCGCTGGATCCGGTCGGGCCACTGCTCCGCTACCGCGTGAACGGTGGTGGCTGGCTGGAGGAACCGCTGTCGCCCGCCGGCGTCGATTCGTTTGTAGCCTTCATCCCGGGCCAGCCCGCAGGGAGTGGTATCGAGTACTACCTGCAAGCAAGCGACAGCCTGGATATCGAACTCACGTTGCCTGCGGATGCCGTGGCGACACTGTTCACGTTTGCGGTGCTGTGCGACACCGCACCGCCGGTCATCGTCTCCTTTCCCCTCGGGGACCAGCCGCTGGCCGGCTGGCCGCCCACCGTGCAGGCCCAGGTGACCGACAATCTCGGGGTGGCGCAGGTCTGGGTGGAGTGGACCTATGCCGGGAGTGAACAGACGCCGTTCAGTCTGGCGCCGCAGACCGGCGATCTCTACCAGGCAGAGTTCCCTTCGCCGTCGGTTCCGCCGGCCGTGGGTGACACCGTCGGCTATCGACTGCTGGCGTGTGATGTCGCCGCCATGCCCAACCTCAGCGCCACCAATACCGTGTTCTTCTCCCTCCTCGACATTCTGGGGCCGCTGCTGGTGATCGATGCCGAGGATTCCAAATATTCCATCAGTTTGGCCACAGCTGCTGGAACTCCCCACGCCAAGGGAGAGATCGAATCGTTGCACGGCAAGTCGGCCGGGTCGGACCTGGCGGACTGGCTCGTGGACGCCGGTTACACGGTGGATCTGGTGCCCGCCGTCGAAGTGATTGCCGGCAGCCTGGACGGTTATCTGGCCGTGGTCCTTTCCTGCGGATCCAGCGTCACGCCCGTGGCGGATGCCGACCTGCGGACGATTGTCGAGGTCTATGTCGCCGCGGGGGGCAAGTTGCTGGTGGAGGGGGGCGAGGTGGGGTACGACGCCGTGGCCTATCCCGGGTATCCTTCCTTCGCCGCCTCGGTTTTGCACGCCGACCACTGGTTGGCCGACGATGCCGGCGAACTGCAGGTGCAAGCGGGTATGACGGAGCATCCGCTCCTGCAGGTCCCGAATCTCTTGCCGGCCACCATCGAGATCGACTATACCGGATACGGCGATCTCGACGCCTTGGAGCCGGCCAGCGACGCTTACGTGGTATACGGCACCTCCGATTATCCCGCTGCGGGCGGCATCCTTGTGTACGACAACAACGTGGACCCGGAGTCGGCGCAGATCGTCTTTTTCGCCTTCAACATCGATGCGGTGGAGGACACCGATCTCGCCAGCCAGCTGGTGGAGAACGGGATGGCCTTCTTGCTGGCTGCCGAGACCACCGGATACGCTTCGGTGACGGGGGTCGTGAACCTGGTGGACAGCACGGACAACTCCGGCGCGACTGTCTGTTTCGATACGGGGCCGTGTGAAATCACCGGACTGGATGGGGTGTACCTGCTCGAGAATCTGGCGGCCGGATCCCACCTCCTGACCGTTTCCCGCGCTGGATACGAAACCCGGTCGATCCCCATCGAGCTGGACGACGGCGAAGCGATAAGTGGTATCGATTGCTGGTTGCGTCCCGTGACCGAACATCTGTTCGTCGACAGTGTGGAGCTGCCGATACCCGATGACGATCCGGCTGGTCTCGTCACCACCATCGAGGCGTTCGGGGCCGGGCCCCTGGCCAAGGACGAGAACAGTCTGAGTGCGATCTCCGTGGACCTGTATTGCTCGCACAGCGCCATCGGCGACCTGATCGTCGAGTTGACCAGTCCCGCCGGCACCACGGTGCGGCTGCACGACCACAGTGGCGGCTTCGCCAACGACCTGTCCGGCAATTATCCCACGACCCTGACCGTGGACGGGCCGGGCAGTCTGGCCGATTTTCACGACGAGGCGGCCGACGGCAGCTGGATCCTGTTCGTGGCCGACGTGGGCGCTGGCGGCAGCGGGGTCGTACACGACTGGGGACTGCACCTCTGGGTGCCGGATGTGGTCACCGCGGCCGGCGATCCGCTCCCGCCCGACCAGCCGGCCATGCCGACCCGAACCGCCTTGCTCCGCAATGTTCCCAATCCGTTCAATCCCCGGACGACCATTCGTTTCGACCTGACCCGGGCTCAGCAGGTCAAGCTGGAGATCTACGATCTGCGGGGCCGTCTGGTGCGGCGACTGGTGGCTGCCGATTGGCCGGCGGGTCGTCATCACACCATCTGGGACGGCCGTGACGAGAATGGTCGGGACGTGGGCAGCGGCTCGTATCTCTGTCGCTTTCGGGCCGGAAACGTGCGGCAGGAACAGAAGCTGCTTCTGCTGCGGTGAGCCGGTATTCCGTCGTTTCACCCTCCCGACCGTGAATTGAATTCCCGCAGCGGACAGTTCGGTTCAACATCCCTCTTTATTCTCCCTGCCGCTGTGATTACACTGCAGGCAGCGTGTGGTCAGTGAGACCTTCCCGGAAAGCGAGCAACCATGGCCCAGGCCAGGACGAAATTCATCTGCCAGAACTGCGGACACGAGGAGATCCGCTGGCTCGGACGTTGCCCGGGATGCCAGGAGTGGAATTCCTTCAGTGAGATCAAGAAGGCGTCCCCCCGCTCCGGCCCGAAAGGGGCGCGGGGGTACCGATCCGGTGAAGACCGGGCTCGTCGTCGTCCGCAGGCACACGGCGGAGGACGCGCGCACGGCTTCGGGAGCGAGACCGCGGGAGCAGTCGGGAGTGGTGCGACACCCGTTCCCCTGTCCGAGATCAGTTCCGCCGAGAGCCGACGTCTGCCCGTGGAGCCCACCGAAGTGGCGCGGGCGCTGGGGGGCGGTCTCGTGGAGGGGAGTGTCGTCCTGCTGGGGGGTGAGCCGGGTGTTGGCAAGTCGACGCTGTTGACCGGCCTGGCGCTCTGGTGGGTGCGGCAAGGCATCCGCGTGATCTACATCGCCGGCGAGGAGTCGCCGGCCCAGATCCGGATGCGGGCGGAGCGTCTCGGCTTCCAGGCGGAGCGCGAATCCGGCCCGGCCCTGATGGCCGAGGTACAGCTCGAGACCTTGCTGGAAGCCCTGTATGACGATCGGGAGGCGCATCCCGAGGTGCCGTGTGTGGTCATCGCCGACTCGGTGCAGACTCTGCACAGCGAGGTCATCGACGCCTTTCCCGGCAGTGTGAGCCAGATCCGATACTGCGGCGGGGTGCTGGCGGATTTCGCCCGACAGACCCACTGCCCCGTTTTCCTGGTGGGACACGTGACCAAGTCCGGGGAGCTGGCGGGACCGAAGCTGCTGGAGCACATGGTCGATACCGTGCTCTACTTCGAGGGGAGTGGCGGCGGCGCCATCCGGATGGTGCGGGCGGTGAAGAACCGGTTCGGCACCACCGGTGAGCTGGCCATCCTCGAGATGCGTCGGAATGGTCTGGTGCCGGTGGACGAGGCCGGCGCGCTGTTTCTGAGCGGTCGTCGTGGTGTGGAACCAGGTTCGGCGGTCTGCGCCGTGAAGAACGGCTCCCGGATTTTCCTGGTGGAGGTTCAGGCTCTGGTATCGCCCACCCGCTACGGCACCCCCCAGCGGGTGGTACAGGGAGTGGACAGCAAGCGGGTGGCGTTGCTGGCGGCGATCCTGGAGAAACGCGCCGGACTGGACCTGGCCGGCTGCGATATCTTCGTCAAGGTGGCCGGTGGCGGTCGCGTCGATGACCCGGCCGCCGATCTGGCGATACTCATGGCACTGGCCTCCTCGTTACGGGAGCGCCCCATCGCCATGGATACCCTGGTCCAGGGCGAAGTCGGTCTGACCGGTGAAGTGCGCGATGTGGCCGACCGCGCCAGCCGTCTCCGGGAGGCGGGGCGACACGGATTCAAGCGGGTCGTGACCGGGGCCGGCACAAAGCGGGCACGCCGGGAAGGCGGCCTCGATCTCGTTACGGCCAAGAGTGTGGAAGAGGCGGTGGCCCTGGCCTTGCAGCCGGGCAACCAGCAACGGGCGGAAGGAGCCTGACCCCATGACCGATAACGAGTTACCCCCTCTGCATCTGATCATCCTCGCCGGTGGGCAGAGCGCCCGGGCGCGCCGCAGCGATTCGACACCACCCAAGCAGTTCGTGCGGCTGGGGGGCGAGATGCTGTTGATGCGGAGCGTCCAGGAGTTGTCGAGTCTGGCAGCGGTGACCTCGTTGATCGTCGTCGCGCCGGAACCGTGGCATCCAGTCGCCCAGCGCGAACTGGCCGAAGCCAACCTTTCCGTTCCGTGCCACCTGGCCCCGGGTGGTGTCACACGCACCGAATCTACCTGGCACGCGATCCTGACCCTCGGACGGCATCACGAGCCCGCGCCAGGTGATCTCGTGGCGGTCCACGATGCCGCGCGACCGTTTGCCACCCATCACCTGTTGCTGCGATTGGCCCAGACCGCAGCCCTTTACGACGCCGCGGTGCCCGGGATCCCGGTTTCCGACACCATCGTGCAGATGCGAGAGGGCAAGGACGAACGTGTAGAGGCCAAGTACCTCGAGCGGAAAGTGCTGCGTGCCCTGCAGACCCCACAGGTCTTTCGCTGGGAGCCGTTCCAGGCTGCGCACCAGTGGTGCCAGAGCCGGAAACTGAGCTTCACCGACGACGGTGGTTTACTGGCGGCCCGGGGTGTGACGCCAGTGGTTGTCATGGGTGAACAGGAGAACTGGAAGGTCACCACGGAGGTGGACCTGGCGCGGGCGGAATCGTTGCTGCGCACAATCTAACCCGGCATTTGCATTAACTACCCAGCCGTTTCACACTATTTTTCCAGGCTGAAATCTTTCCGGGGTGGAAAAAGGATAAAATTTATCTTATAATGTACAGAAGCGATGCAACCAATTCACGGGAGTCGCAGTGCCGGTTCCTGGTTTTTTGCCCTGGAGGCGTGAGATGAACCACCGCTCTGTCCTTATCGGCACCCGACCCGGGTCGGCGTTTTTTGTGGTGATGGTTCTCTTGACCGCCACCCTCGTCTCAGTTGACGCCACGGCGCAGTCCCCGGAAATCTTCCCGCGACTAGGACTCTCCGCCGCGCCAGATGAATATGTCTCCTCCCTCGAGATCGATGCCGAAGAGTCCTTTACCCTCTATATAATTCTCAGCGGTCCGAACCACGGCGCCATACAGTTCGAGTTCAGCACTGTCTCGTGGTTGCTCCACGTGGCCTGCTGTGCGGACATCGCCCGGATTCTCGACGTGGAGTACCCTGCTGGCATGCAACACGAGGGGAATCCGCTGGCGGGAGTGAACTGCACGCTGCCGGCTTGCCAGACGGGGGACGTGCTGCTGCTCGCCACCGTCACCTTCCAGCTCTACCGGCCGGTGGGTGGCTTCTATTTCATGTCGGCCGGCATTGCGGAGGCGCTCTACGATTGCGCTGAGGAGTTCCAGATCGTCACCGAAGGCAGTGTCACGGTGATGGCGTCCACGTCGCAAACTCCAGCCGGGAATCCTACCTGGGGACAGCTCAAACTCATGTACAAATAACGCGGTCACCCATACCCTGGTCTCCTGGCCGTGTGGTGCGGTTTCAGGAGGGCCGGCATGGGGAGCATCGAACTGATTGCCGCCGAAGTGCTACAAGCGGAGGAACGGATCCGCTCGTATTTCCGGTATACCGATCTGGAGCCTGCCCCGTCTCTCTGTCACCGGACCACCACCGTCCACTGCAAGCTGGAGAATCGTCAGCCCACCGGCTCCTTCAAGGTGCGGGGTGCGTGTAACAAGCTGCTCGCCATGCCAGGGGCCTCCCGTCAGCGAGGGGTGGTGGCGGCCTCCACCGGCAATCACGGCGCCGCCGTGGCTTACTGCGCTAATCTGCTCCAGATCACCAGTCTTGTATTCGTGAACGAGGCTGCCGCACCGGTGAAGGTCCGGGCCATCGAACGGCTGGGCGCTCTGGTCCGTCACGCCGGTCGGGATGCCGTGGAGACCGAGGCCATCGCTCGCGAGTACGCCCGGTCCGAAGACCTCACCTACGTGTCACCCTACAACGATCTGCACGTGGTCGGTGGTCAGGGAACCGTGGGGTACGAGTTGGCGCAACAGCTCGACCAATTCGACACCGTGTTCGTGGCGCTGGGGGGCGGCGGGTTGATCTCGGGTCTGGCGGGGTATCTGAAGTCGGTCCGGCCCGAGGTGGAGATCGTTGGTTGCTCACCCGTCAATTCGCCGGTGATGATCGAGTCGTTGCGGGCCGGCGAGATCGTGGAGATGCCGAGCTTGCCCACCCTGTCCGACGGCACGGCGGGTGGCGTCGAACCCGGCGCCATCACCTTCGATCTGTGCCGGGAGCTGGTGGACCGTTTCGTCACCGTCAGCGAGGATGCCATCGCCGCGAGCCTCCGATCCTTCATGCGGGCCCAGCATCAGCTCGTCGAAGGCGCGGCGGCGGTGGCGCTGGCTGCTTATCGGCAGGAGTGGGACAGGCTGGCCGGCAGGAACGTGGTCATCGTGATCTGTGGTGGGAATATTGACCTGGATACCTTGCGGCGGGTGCTCTCGGATACGCCGCCCGACTGATCGGTCAAAACGCTGCTTCACTGCTGATCCCGCGACAAGCAATACGACAGGTACACGTTCTGGAAAAGCACGTAACAGACCGGTCCCAGCGCCGCCAGGGGACTGACGAAGGTCAGGGCGATCCAGATGGTGAAGGCGTTGTTCTTGTGACCGAGGGAGAAGGACGCCTCCCGGGCGTACTGCCGACCGCCGAGGTACCGTCCCAGCAGGAACCCGAGCACACACATGACCAGGGTCGCCGCGGCGATGCGCGCGATGAGGATCAGGGGGGCGTCGATCTCGTGGCGAACGAAGTGGGTGGCGCGGGTGGTGCCCAGGTAGATACAGCAGACCAGCAGGTAGAACGACAGCCGGCGGTACCGGGCCAGCCGACCCGCCAGCCGCGGCCAGCGGATCCGGACGAGCTGGGCCAGCCCGAGCGGGATCAGGATGACGGACAGGATGACTGGCAGGGCCGCACCAAGGGATTGGGAAGAATCGGTGAAACCGAAGCGCGAGATCAGCAACGGGATCATCCCGGCCATCACCAGATTCGTCAGGAGTAGCGAGGCGGCGGCGTAGGCGGTCTTGCCGCGCAGCAGTTCGATGACCACCGGTGCGGCCACCGCGGTGGGGGCCATGGCCGTCACGCTGAGCACCATCGCCTCGGTGGGCAGCCACGAACGCAGGCCAAGGAACAGCGCCACCGGCAGGCCGATATTCACCGCCAAGATGGCCAGGTGACTCCCCTTGATACTGTCTCTTTGCAGTACCAGATCCACGCTCGATTGAAACAGCATCCACATGAGGAAATAGCGGATCAGAAAGACGTACGGCAGGCCGTAAGGCAGGAGTACGCCGAGACCGAGGGCCAGCAAGATCAGGACTGTTCTCACACTGCCGTCCTTTGCGCGACTCATGATGGTGAGGGTGGTGAACGGACAACTCAGGTCGAACATTCGAGATCGGGGACCCGTTCGTCAACCAGAACCCGCCCGGAAATCATGATCGACAGTTGCCCCAGGCGTTGGCTTGCCCAGCCCCGGATTCCCTGTTAGCTTGCCGTGATGCACGCAGCCCCAGCACAACGACGAGATTTCCTGCGACTCCTGCTGGCGACCCTCTGCTTCGGGGCGGCGGGCGGTGTCTTTCTCTCGACCCTCAACAACTACCTGGCCGAGGTCCATGCCCTGGACGCCGAATCGCGCGGCTGGTTGGAGTTTCCCCGTGAGCTGCCCGGCTTCCTGCTGCTCTTCGTGACCAGCGTCATGCTGATCCGGATGCGGGAGACGCAGATGGCCGCCGTGGCCATGCTGTTCACCGCTCTGGGCGCCATCGGTCTGGCCTTCGTCTCGTCGAGCACCGCCTTGCTCGTCCTCTGGATCATCATCTATTCCCTGGGCGACCACATCATCTTTGCGGTGGAGGGGCCCATCGGCCTGAAAATGGCCGAGACCGGGGGGGAGGGCCATCGGCTGGGACAGCTTGGCGGCGCGCGAAATCTCGGCACCATCTGTGGCGTGGGCTGCATCTTTTTGCTGGCGCGGTTCGTGGGCGATCGTTTCGACCTGTTCTACCTGGTGGGCACGGCGTGTGCCGTGTTGGCGGGGATCTTCTACTGGCAACTCCGGGTGGGCCGAGGTGATCCGCCCTCGCGCCGGCTCGTGGTGCGGCGGGAGTACGGTCTCTTCTATGCCATCAGTGCTCTGTTCGGTATCCGGAAGCAGATCTTCATCGTCTTCGGGGCCTGGGTGCTGGTGTCGATGCACGATGTCTCGGTGTCCACCATCGCCCTGCTGTATTTCATCGCCGCCAGCCTCGGCATCGTGTTGCGTCCGTTGCTGGGAGATGTCATCGACTGGCTCGGGGAACGCGTGGTCCTGGCGGCGGATGAATTGCTGCTGCTGGTCATCTGTCTGATCTACGCCTTCGCCACGGACATCCTGCCGACGCCGTACGCGCTGTACCTGCTCTATGGCGCCTATATCCTCGATCACACCCTCTTCGCCCTGCGGGTGGCTCGGACCACCTACCTCAAGAAGATCGCTCGCGATCCCGCCGACATCACCCCCACCGTGACCCTGGGAATCACCATCGACCACGCCGTGGCCATGAGCTTGCCGGTGCTGTCGGGATACATCTGGCAGCAGTACGGCTTCCGCTGGGTCTTCTTGCTGGCCGGTGCCATCGCCGTGGTCGGATTCTTCATCTGTCTGCGGATCAAGGTACCGGAGCCGAGGCGGGAAACCGCACACTAGTGTGGATTCTGACCAAAGACCCGCCAGGTGTGGTATAATGGGAAAGCCTAAAAAGGAGATTATCTGACAGATTGATTTCTGTGTCCTGGACGGAGCCGCTGGGTCCCCTGCTCGCTCTGCATCTCGTGTTCCATCGGCCGGGAGCCAGGACAGGTGTTCGCCGACTTGCTTTTTCATTCCCTCCGGATTTTCCGGGTAGGAGCGATCCTGCTGTTCCTGCTGCCCACCCTCGTCTGGTCGGCTGGCTTCGACGACGACTTCCCAGCTTCACCGAGGGCCGCGAAAGCACCGCCCGGAATCGACTGGTCCCGAAATATCCTCTACTTGATCCTCGACGGCGAGTTGGAACTGTATTCGGAGCAGGTTCTGCTCGATCTGGATGGGCCGATCACCACCGCCGATAACTATCGTTTCGTGAGTCATCTGCTCCAGCAGGCCCGGGGGCGAATCGATCGCGCGCCAAGTGACCGAACCGGCGCCATCGAAACGTTGCTGGTGATCCATGAGCTGCTGTCCGAGTCCGGGTTCAGCTACCGGGATTATAGCTCCTGGGAGTATCGCCTGCTCGGATTCGGGCTGTTGAACCACGGCCTCGCCCGGCGGGAAATCGACTGCGCCATGTATGTCTATCTCTATCTGGGTATCGCGGAACATCTCGGCCTGCCACTGGTCGGGCTGGACCTGCCAGAGCATATCACTCTCCGCTGGCGGTTACCCGACGGCTTTTATTTCAACTGGGAGGCGACCCTACCCGCCGTCCGTGATGACGACTTCTATCGCGACTGGAAACAGTTTTCTCCACAGACCATCAGCTCCGGGGTGTACCTGCGACCACTGGCCAAGCCGGAAATTCTCGCTTCGGCCTTTTATGCCAAGAGTCTCGTATTTTTTGAACGCGGGGAGCTAACGCGAGCCACGACGGCAGTGGATCGGACCCTGGCCTTGTATCCGCGCCATCCCGACGCACACAATCTCAAGGGCCTGCTGCTGGACCAGGAGGGCGATTTTCTCGGTGCGTTGTGCCAGTTCGATCGCGCTATTGATCTGGATGCCGGGTTTGCCCAGGCGTACTTCAACCGGGCAAAGACCCGACTGACACTGGGTGAGACGGAAGCTGTAGGACTCGACCTGAGCGAGTTGCAGCGGCTGGATCCGGATCTGGGGAACGTCTTGCGTCACTTGCAGAGGCAGGATTGATCAACGGACCACCAGAACGAGGCAACCGGAAAAAACGCCGGGAAATCCCGGCGTCCAGTGCCGTACAACATTCTCCGTAAGGGGGATCGGATGATAGTTGCCTGCGAGGTCGACTCGCTTAAGGCACCGGGAAAATACCTGGCCCGGCTTAGTCATTAACCCCGTCCCGCGGGGCCGAGGGGAGTCGCGTCCTCAGCCCCGACGGTCGGGGGTTGGGGGTAACCTGTAACCAGACCGCCGCGCATCGGTCCGGATAGTTGCTTGTCGAGCCAGGTCAAACCAGATGTATGTCGTATCTTCAGGTGTCTATGTTTGCGGTGACCATCCGAACAGGTGCCAGGGAGCGGTTGAAAAACTTCGGTTGTTTGCTGTAACCCTATCACCACTGTTCTTCCCTGGAGTGGCAATGGAGTCAGCATCCGCTATCCTGAAGAACCCTCCTGGTCTTGCCTTGCAGGTCGCTCGTGCCGAATCCTGCTTTGGATAGTGCTGCCCTCCCGTGCCAACTGCCCGGGGGTGCGCTGGATCATGGAGCAACAGTAGTGCCAATTGGGGATGCAATGTGGATAACTTTTTTAAGCGATTTAAATACAATCGATTAAGCTATTGCCAGTGCCTGGGATTTCATAAAGAATTGTCAAGAAATAGTAAAAACATGCATTCGATTTCACAATTGTTATGCAACCGGTTTCACAGTTCGTAGTCTTTGAGCTTGTAGAGAAGGGCGCGATACGAGAGTCCGAGCAGCTTGGCGGCGCGGGTCCGGTTGCCTCCGGATCGTTCGAGGGCCAGTCGGATGTAGAGCGGTTCGATCTCGGAACGATTCTTTTCCAGAGCGGCTTTGAGATTCAGGTCTTTCGGTTCGGTGGGTTTGTCCGGGAGATCGGCCGTATAGGATTCGCTGTCGGGATCGGTCTGTTCGAACAGCAAGTGAACCGCATCCACCAGTCCCGCTCCGCACAGTACCACGGCTCGCTGTACCGCATTTGACAGCTCGCGCACGTTGCCCGGCCAGGCGTACGTCAGCAGCGTCTGCATGGCCGTCGACGTGAAGTCACGGACCGGCCGATTGAAACTCGAGGCGCTCTGTCGCAGGAAATAACGGGCCAGCAGCGGGATGTCCTCCTGACGTTCGCGGAGTGGCGGCAGGAGAACCCGGAACACATTCAAGCGATAGTAGAGATCTTGACGGAACAGTCTCCGGGAGACGGCTTCCTCCAAATTGCGGTTGGTGGCCGCGATGATCCGCAGATCGATATGCCGGCTCTGCGTGTCGCCCACAGCCCGGATCTGCCGGGTATCCAGGGCGCGGAGCAACTTCACCTGCATGTCCAGCGGCAGGTCGCCGACCTCGTCCAGGAACAGGGTGCCGTCTCGGGCTTCCTCGAACAGACCCCGGTGATTGCTCACCGCGCCGGTGAATGATCCTCTCTTGTGCCCGAACATCTCACTTTCGAGCAGTTCTCGCGGAATGGCGCCGCAGTTGATGGGGACAAACGGAGCCTCGGTGCGTGAACTCTGACGATGGAGATGCTGGGCGAGCAACTCCTTGCCCGTTCCGTTCTCCCCGGTGATAAGCACGCTGGTGTCGAGATCGGCCAGCCGTTTGACCTGTTCCATCACTCGCCGCATGGGAGCCGACTTCCAGAGCATCGGGGGTGTATTGGCGGCCACACCGCAGAGCTGACTTTTTAACCTGAGATTCTCTTTTCGTGTGCGTGAGGACTCCAGGGTGTGCCGTACGACGACCTGCAACTCATCCGCATTGACCGGCTTGATCAGGTAGTGGGCAGCGCCGTGATTCATGGCCTCGATGGCGGTGGAATTGTTGGGCGATCCCGTGAGGATCAGCACCGGGACATCGGGGTGGGTCGCCTTGAACTTGCGCAGCAGTTCCAGCCCATCGATTTCCGGCATGCAGATGTCGGTCAGCAGAAGATCCACGGCGATGCCGCTGTTGATGGCGGTGAGTGCTTCCCCGGCGGAATGGAAAGCTGAAACCAGGAAACCCGCCCAGGTGAGTACTTTATCCAGGGTACGGAGAACCAGCGGTTCATCGTCCACCACGACCACATGGGCAGACTCGATGTGGGGAGTACCGGCCGGTGTTTCCAGTGATCCGGTGAACGGTTGATCGGCAGGCAAAACCGGCTCGGACCCATCGGTTGATGCCGCCATCATCCGGGTTGGTGAGCGATCTCCGCGAGCGTGTACTTCTTTCTTCCCCTTCATAGACTCTCGATGGTGTGAGGAGCAACTGTGCGCTGCTCTTAAAAGAATACTTTCATTCAGGGTTATTGCCCACCAAATCACCAGGATGGTAATCCAGATCCTGCACCAGGTCAAACACCACCTCTTGTCACGCCCAATTCCGTACCGGGATCAGGGGCAACCCAGTGGCTGGATTGGCAGTAGGAGTCAGGTTCTCGTTATCCCCCGTACCGACATTTCTCGAGATATTTCTGGTGGATCGATCTGGTGGATGATTCGGGCGATATGTCATCGCCAGGTTTCCGTCAGGAATGTGGTCTCGCCAGGATTGGAGTTCCATGGCAATGGGGTGGGACGTGGGGCGAGCACGTTCTCCACCGGCGATCATGGAGCTCCTGGAATCTTCGTCAAGAGGACAAAAGCAGGTAGATGATCCAGGCTGTGACCAGGAGGATCCCACCTGCGATCCATTCCATTCGACGACCCACTTCCAGGTAATTGCGAACCTTGCCCATGGTGTGATTCAACTGATGACTTCGGGCCAAGAACGGTATCACGGCCGGACGCCGGGCATCGAGGGCGTCAATAACGTTCAGGATCCGGTAATCTTTTCCGGCCAGACTGCGGGCCGTGGCGAAGTTCTGGAACGCCTTTCGTCGCCGTGATCCGAGCAGATAGACGCGCCCCAGTGCAAAGTAGCCACACGCTTGATACTCAGCTCGCTGGATACAACGCTTGGCCACCTTCTCGGCCGAAATGAATTTTCTCCGTCCCAGTGCCAGACAGATGGCCAGACAAGCCATGAGTTCAGCATTGTCAGGCATTTGGACCAGGAGCTGGTTCAGTTCGGCTTCCCAGGCTTGCAGCTGTTTCTTGTCAAATTCCTCACCAGGTGTGTAAAGCAGGGTGTCGATGATGTGCTGGATTTCATCAGAGTCCAACTGCTCCAGCACTTCCAGAGTCTTGATACTCATGGGTCGATCCACGCCTTCGTTGATGTTACAGCCAACCGGAACGTTCTGGCCCAACATTCTGATGGGGCCAGCGGTGAATCATGATTGCAAGATTCGAGCCCGGATCGGCACAGGCTGAGCCGGGTGCATCATTGTTCGCAATACTGTATGTTTGCTCAAGTTCGGCACTATCTCACCAGTTGATTTGCCGTGACCCTCCAGCAGGGGGCAAGTCGGGAAGAACGATCGAGACGATCATCCGGCTTTTCGTCTCCAGACTTATTTGCTAGCCTGGTGCCGGTTTACCAGTCGATTCACTGACGTCCGGTGCCCCGGGGTTCCGGGTTGGATACCAAGCCGGGAGATCAATTTGAAGCGGATTCCGAAGCGGCCGGATCAGGCTCCGGGACCATCCCAACCAAAACGTGGACCCGGACTATATTTCTCAGTGGCCGTTTTCCTCGGCGCCTATCTGCTGTTTCAGGTGCAATTGCTGCTGGGGAAGTTTCTCCTGCCCTGGTTCGGTGGTGTACCGGCCGTGTGGATCACTTGCCTGCTTTTCTTCCAGATCGTTTTACTGGTCGGATACGGCGGTTCGTTGTTTCTCGGGCGCGTACTCGCCGGGCGCAAGCAGCTGATTGGTTTCGGACTGTTGCTCGCCGCCGGACTTGGCTGTTTGCCCATCGTTCCTGGCCCCGGTTGGCAGCCGCTGGGTCATGAGAATCCCCTCTGGCTCATTGTGCGTTTGCTGGCGGTGACCGTGGGTTTGCCGTTCCTGACGCTGGCGTGCGCCGGCCCGTTGTTTCAGGTCTGGTTCGCGCGGTTGTATCCCGGCCACTCTCCCTATGGCCTGTACGCCTGGTCCAACTCGGGCTCGTTGCTGGCGCTGCTGCTGTTTCCGTTCGTACTGGAGCCGACCCTGTCCAATGGACAGCAGGTTCGTTTCTGGACCGCCCTGTTCGTGGTCTGGGTGGCGCTGGTTTGTGGCTGCCTGATCTGGATGTGGCGCGGCCTGTCCCGGGCAGCGGCTGGAGCGCCACCTCCGCTGCACCGGACCCGCGCGGTTCATAATCGAGGAGCTGGGAGGGAGATCCCCACGGTGGGTCGGCCCTGGGAATGGCTGAGCTGGTCGGCTGCCGGCGTGTTCCTCTTCATGGCGGTGACCAATCGGCTCTGTCTCGACATCGCCTCGGTGCCGTTTCTCTGGGTGGCGCCACTGGGTATCTACCTGCTGTCCTTCATCGTCACCTTCGGGAAACATGCTTTCTACTCGCGCCGGTTCTCGACCGGCGCCCTGCTGGCAGCAGTCCTGGGTCTATTTCTGGTGGCGCCGTCCCAGCTCAAGCTGGGAGGTGGGATACGTGTGGATCTCTCCCTGACCGGTCAGGTCGTGGTCCATCTCGCTAGCCTGGCGATTCTCTGCCTGGTGTGTCAGGGGGAACTGTATCGGCTGCGTCCCGGGCCGGAACGGCTCACGAGCTTCTACTTCTTTCTGGCGGCGGGCGGGGCGGTAGGTGGCGCGCTCGTCACCCTGGTGGCGCCCCTGGTATTCCCGCTATTCCAGGAACTCTATCTGGGAGTCCTGTCCGTCTGCGGCTTGATGCTCTGGACACGGCTCCGCTCGCCGCGTGGTCTCGGAGCGCGATTCAGATCGCGACGAGCGCGACTCCTGCTGATGGTTGGGGCCGGTTTGTTGATGGCCGGGTTGTGGGTACAGACCGGTCGCTTACCGGACGGCGCCATCTTCGTGGAGCGAAATTTTCACGGGGCGGTGTATGTCTTGCACGTGGATGCCGACGCTCCCGATCACAACCGCTTGATCCTTCGCCACGGCTCGACCAAACACGGCGCGCAATATCTGAAGTCGAGATTCCGTCCGTTGCCGACCACCTACTACAGTCCATTCACCGGGGTCGGACTCTGTCTGGAGGCATGTCAGGCCGCCTGGGGGACCCGGGCGAATCTGAAGGTCGGCGTTGTCGGTCTGGGGGTGGGCACCCTAGCCAGTTACGGTCAACCCGGTGACACCATCCGGATGTACGAGATCAACCCGCTGGTGGTGCGGGTGGCGTCGGAGCAGCTCCTGCCGGGAAACGACGAGGTGCGGTTCACCTATCTGCAATCAAGCCCGGCGGAATGCCAGGTGGTGCTCGGGGATGCCCGCTTGCGAATGGAGCAAGAACTCCAGGTCGCCCCACAGGGGCAGCAGTTCGATATCCTGGTACTGGACGCCTTCAACAGTGACGCCATACCGACCCATCTGCTGACCGTCGAGGCGTTCGAACTCTACCAGCGGCATCTCAAGGCGGAGGGGGTGATCGCGGTCAATATCTCCAGCAACAATTTCGATCTACGACCAATCTGCTTCGGGCTGGCGGCCAAGTATGGTTTTGGGGCATCCTGCATCACCAACCGGCGGCGAGATGTTCTGGATGATCCCCGTTACGATTGTGACCTCAGTCTGCACTCCATCTGGATCGTTTTGTATCGGAGCCGTGAATTTCTCAGTCGGTTCGAGGCTGCCTGCGAACCACTCATCGAGTCCGGTGAGGTGAGAGTGGAACCGGCCCCACAAGTTGCCGCTTCTGACTGCCGACTCTGGACCGACAGCTACAGCAACCTGTGGCAGGTCCTGGTGCGGGGAAACTGACGGATGTCCGGGGAGGTCAAGAGCATGCGTTTGGCGAAGCTGGGTTGGCTGGGTTTTCTTTTGGCCGGTGTGTTACCGGCGTGCACCGCCATCGAAGAAGGGGACGGCCTCTATCCCGAGATCGAACCGTTGGCCACCGGGTATCTGCAAGTATCCGAACTGCACGAGATCTACTGGGAAACCTGCGGCAATCCGGACGGGATTCCGGTCTTTGTCCTGCATGGCGGCCCTGGGGGTATGGCCTCGCCCGGCCTGCGGCGGTACTTCGATCCCCAGCGCTTCTTCATGGTGCTCCACGATCAGCGGGGGGGCGGCCGTAGCCGGCCTCTGGCCGAGTGGCGGGACAACACCACCTAGGATCTGGTGGAAGATATTCGCCGCTTGCGTGAGTTTCTGGACATCGAGGGCAAGGTCATGCTCTGGGGGGGATCGTGGGGATCGACCCTGGCCCTGGCCTTCGCCGAAACCTATCCGGAACTCGTCAGTGGTCTGGTCCTGCGGGGAGTGTTCCTGGGGACCCGGGCGGAGATCGAACACTTCTATCACGGCGGCGTGGCGGATCTTTTCCCGGATGTGTACGAACGGTTGCAGGCGTTGATACCGGAACCGGAACGCCACGATTACCCGCGGCAGCTTTTCGAGTTGACCCAGAGCGAGGATCCTGAAGTCAGGCAACGCGCCATCGATGGCTGGGCCGCGTACGAGATCCGGATGTCGCGAGTCGGCGCCACCGACGCCAGTACCCAGGAGATCGTCGAGACCTACGACCTGACCGCCTTCTCCGTGCTGGAAAATTATTACATGAGCCACGGCTGTTTCCTGAGTGACGACCAGCTGCTGCGGAACTGCGAGCGAATTGCCCACCTGCCCACGTTCATCGTCAATGGGCGGTTCGACGCGGTCTGCCAGCCCCGGAATGCCTGGGAACTCGCCAAGCGGCTGGACCGGGTGGAAGTCGTGTTTTCACCGGCGGCCGGACACAGCGGTTCCGAACCGAACAATGTGACGGCGCTGTTGCGGGGGACCCGCTGGGTTGCGGATCGGCTCGAGTAACTGACGAGGGTTCTGCGGATCCCAGGCCACAATCAAAGGCGTCATCTCGAATTAATACGGTTTTTGTCCTATCAAAATAGTCTATCTTGTTTGATTTGAGGATCTATGCTACAATCCCTCCGCCGTGATGATCCGGGTCGTTGGCGAGAACCGGATCAGGGGGAGTTCGGCCGAGGCGGCGCCGCGCGTCTCCCCCGACGCAGTCCCATGCTGCCGGGGAGTTTATTCTCCTGAGTAATTGTTACCGTTCCCCATTCCATCATCCACTCCAGTCACCCAAGAACATTTTCTCGGAGGGTTTGTCATGTCTAGAAAACTGCATCATGTCCCCCTGATTTGTCTCTGTTTGATGCTGTCCTTGGTACTGATGCCGCTGCTGGCAGGTGCGCACGAAGATTATATCCGCAACCCAGATCCAAGGTCAGCAATCACCCCGCCGCAGCCTGCTCGAACCGATCTGTTGACCGAGAGCTTCGAAGTCTCCGTGCCGCCCCCCGGCTGGGCCATGCTCGACCAGGGAAGCGGATCCAACTGGTTCCAGACCGATTTCATCGCTCATTCAGGGACCTACTGCGCGGTTGTCGCCTATGACGATCCGGGTCTGTTCCAGGACGAGTGGCTGGTCACGCCCCTGCTCGACTTCACGGGCAAGTCAGCCATCTATTTGGAGTTCTACGAGGACGAGGATTACTGGGCGAGTTACGGCTTGGCCCACTACGTCATGGTGAGCACGACGAGCCAGACCGATCCAGCCTCGTTCACCCCCGTTATGACCATGACACCCGCGAATCACACCGTGAACGGGTTCGGCGGCGCTCCGGTGACGGTGAGCCTGGCGGCTTATGCCAATGAACCCGTGGTCTACGTGGCGCTGCGGTATGCCGGTGACTGGGCGGACAACTGGTTCGTCGACGATGTGCGCGTCTACGAGCCGTTCGAGCACGATGTCGCCGTGGCCGATGTGACGCCGGCAGGACAGCAGTTCTCCGGGGGCGACACCTTGACGCCGGTCGTGACCGTCGAGAACGTCGGACAGAACGTGGAGTCTTTCGATGTCATCGTGGAGATCAGCGAGTCGGGGAGTGTCATTCACACCGAGATCGTGGCCATGAACAATCTCGCGGTGGGTGCCGTGAGCAACGTGACCTTCACGGGTCTGACCCTGGCGGCTGGTCACTACTACCACGTGAATGCCACCGCCGATCTGACCACTGACATGGACCTGAGCAACAATGTCATGGGTGTATACAACAACACGTATACCCAGACTCGCGTGCCGCTGGGACACCTGAACACCAACGCCGGCTGTAGCCCCTGTGCGCCAGCCAATCAGGCGCTGGACGCGTACATGCCGACTCAGGGCAACGATGTGGCCCTGATCCGGCTGCACGTCTGGTGGCCCTCGAACAGTGACATCATGTGGCTGTACAACATGCCGCAGATCGAAGTCATCGCCAACCAGTACGGTGCGGATTACGCGCCCCACTTCTGGGTGGACGGTGTCGTTGATGTCGGCTCGGCCTCTTCGAGCATGGCGGCGGCTCTGAACAACCGCAAGCTGCACAAGTCGCCCATGCGGCTGGAGATCGGCTGGGACGGTGGCTTCGAGCAGACCACAGTCCGGGTCACCGTGCTGGAGCCGATGGCCCCGGGCAACTATCGCCTGAAGGTCGCCATCACCGAGGACAACATCAACTTCGCCGGCGGTAACGGTGAAAACGTTCACCATCAAGCGTTCCGGTGGATGTATCCCGATGTGAATGGCCTCGCCATCACCACGGGATTGGGCTCGCAGGACTACACCGTGGACACGCCCCTCGACCTGGTGGGGACCGTGCCCAACAACGCCTGGGTCTTCGATGAGCTGCGCGTTACCGTGTATGTCCAGGAAGCCAATAGCTGGGAAGTGCTGCAGGCCGCCACGGCGTTCCTGCACGAGAACCCGGTGGCGTCTTTCTTGAGCGAATTCTCCGTCACCGCCAACAGTGGCGCCGTGAACGTTCACTGGAACGTGAACGCGTCCGCCAGCCCCGCCGACTTCACGCTGGAAGCCAGCAACGGCCTGGCGACCTGGGACGTTCCGTTTGTCATCGACAACAACGGTCGCTTCCAGGGACGGGACGAATCGGTACACCTGGCCAACGGTGGTGAGGTGACCTACTCGTTGTACTACGGACAGGGCCGGGAACTGATCGGCAGTCGGACCGTCGAGTTGAACGCCGTCGATCGTATGACGTGTCTGTTCGGCGCCAGCCCGAACCCGTTCAATCCCATGACCGACATCAAGTTCTCCGTCGGTCAGTCGCAGCGGGTGCGGATCGCCGTGTACGACATGAGCGGTCGCCTGGTGACCGAAATCGCCAACGAGGTGTTCGGTCAAGGCGAGCACACGGTTCCCTGGAACGGCACCGACAAGTTCGGACGGGTCGTTTCTTCGGGCACCTACTTCGCCCAGATGCAGACCGCACAGGGGACGTTCGATACCGAGAAGCTCATGCTGGTTCGGTAATCGTCCCGCAGAGAAATCTGCACTCACAGCCCCGGCGCCTTTGGGCGTCGGGGCTTATTCCTGCCAGTCGGGACCGCCAGACCTGCTGGCGAACGTTCTCTAGCCCTGAAATATTTCGAGGCGCGTTTATCTTATCTGATTGATTTTGTAGTATTTTCCGGTGCTGTTAATCCCGCCTGGCTTGATAGTACGAAGAAATACGTAGAATTATACGAAACATTTCGTATAATAATCCGTAACCCTGGCCCTGGAGGTTGATCACATGGCACGATAACCTGGCAATCGTCCCACCAATGCCGAGCTGGCCATACCTGCCCCCAACAAACTGGCCAGGCGGCTCCCGCTTGCCTGGCCAGTTTTCATGAGCCCACTGTACTTACTTGATGATGGCCATCTTCCTGATCTGCCG